>JARLHO010000120.1 GCA_031292215.1 Syntrophobacteraceae bacterium
GCTCCAAGCTACTCGCTTCTTCGCTTGCGTGAGATCGCTTGCTTCCGGCTTCCGGCTCCAAGCTACTCGCTTCTTCGCTTGCGTGAGATCGCTTGCTTCCGGCTTCCGGCTCCAAGCTACTCGCTTCTTCGCTTGCGTGAGATCGCTTGCTTCCGGCTTCCGGCTCCAAGCTATTCGCTTCTTCGCTTGCGTGAGATCGCTTGCTTCCGGCTTCCGGCTCCAAGCTACTCGCTTCTTCGCTTGCGTGAGATCGATTGCTTCCGGCTTCCGGCTCCAAGCTTCTCGCTTCTTCGCTCTAAGAGCGGCTCCACGCTACCTGCTTCTTCAAAAAATGAGCTTGCCCAAAGAACCTCATCCGGCCAAACTGGTTATCCGATTTTTGTTTACCGATTCAGGGGTTCAGTTGCCTGTTCTGGAGGCGCTGGCATCGGATTTCGGGCCGATGGATTTTCTGTCAAGTCCCGGGGATTTCCCCTATACCACCTATTACGATGTTGAAATGGGCCCGGGAATTCGCAGACAAACGGCAGCCTTCTTAAACCTCGTAGGGCAGGGGGCTTTGCCGGACATAAAGCTTCGAACCAACGAAATTGAAACGCGCTTCTTACAAAATGGGAAAAGGCAGGTTAATATCGACCCGGGGATTCTCAGTCTGGAGCGCCTCGTTTTGGCGACAGGGAAAAATTTTATCCACAGGGTCTATCTCCGGGAAGGAATCTTTGCCGATCTCACTCTCATCTACCGTGAGGGAGCATACCGATCTTTGCCCTGGACGTATCCGGACTACCGCGAACCCGAGTTTTTGCATTATCTGGAGGTCCTTAGAAAGAAACTAAAATATCAGATGGATGGGACTTTCCCGCGATAGGTCCGGCCGATGGCCGGTGGGGGTATGCGCGTTCATGAAAAAAAGGGCACGAGGACATCTAGGATGATCAGACCGGAACAAAAGAGGCTTTTCGCAGTCATTGGAAATCCCGTTCGCCACAGTCTTAGTCCCGTCATGATGAGCGCGTGCTTTGAAGCGCTCGGTCTCTCGGCTCTTTACGCCGCTTTCTATGTCGATGAGCTCGAACGAGACCTTGATCTATTGCATAAGACGGGCTTTAGCGGGTTGAGCGTAACCCTTCCGTACAAGGAGATGGCGTGCAGGCTGGCGGAGCGAATCGACGCCACCGCCAAACAGATCGGCGCGGCCAACACCCTGAAAAGGACCGAATATGGGTGGGAAGGATGTAATACCGACTGGACGGGAGCTCTGCGGGCCCTTCAGGCCGCCTGTGACCCCTATCGCCGAAGCGCGCTTATTGTCGGGGCCGGGGGGGCTGCCCGCGCCGTGGCTTATGGCCTGAGGCAGGCCGGGGCAAAGGTCACGATTTCAAACCGGTGCGTCGAGCGGGGCCGGTCGTTTTCAAAACAAATCCAGGCGGCTTTTATTCCTCTTAGTCTGCTCGAAAAGTCCGGGGATAAATTCGACATCATCGTACAGTGCACATCATCGGGGTTATCTGATCAATCCGCTGCCTCCATTGTCCCGAGCTCTTTTTTTAAACCGGAAATGACCGTTATGGATATAGTCTACAGCCCGCCGGTTACCGCCTTTTCCCGGGCCGCAAAGGATGCGGGCGCCGTAGTGGTCTCGGGACTCGATATGCTGCTCTACCAGGGGGTTGCTCAGCTCGAATGGTGGCTGGAGCGCCCGATTTTTGAAACCCCGGCCGTCGATGCCATGAGACGGGCTCTCGAGAAAGCCTTATTAGATGACAAGCCTTTGTAAATCCATACGGCCCGTTTCCCGGGTAAGCGCGCGAATTCGTCTGCCCGGCTCCAAATCGATCACCCACCGCGCCCTCATGATGGCGGCTATGTCCGAGGGGCCCCGGGAGATAGAAAACCCGCTAAGGGCCGAGGATACGCTTCTTACCGCCGGGGCCCTCGAAGCGCTGGGCTCGCTCCTTGAGTGGCGAGGCGATTCCGTGCGCGTAACGCCCCCGAAGAGTCGCTGGAGAAATCCCCCCGGGCCGATTTTTTTGGGTAACTCCGGAACAAGCGCCCGCCTTCTTCTTGCCCTCTTCTCGGCTGGGACCGGGACGTTTGTAATGGATGGGACCAGCCGTTTGAGACTGCGCCCGGTCGGACCTGCCGTTTCGGCTCTGCAAAAGCTCGGGGCTGAAATTACCTGGAGGGGCGAAGCCGGCTTTTTGCCCGTCGCAATCCACTCGAAGGGGCTGGACGGGGGAGAGGTTTTTGTCGATGCCTCCAAAAGCAGCCAGTTTTTGTCCGGCATCCTCATCGCCGCCCCTTTGGCGCGTGGAAAAGTGAGCGTCCGGTGGTCCGAGCAGGTCGCAAGCAGGCCCTACCTCGACATGACCCTTGCAATGATGAAAGAGGCCGGGATAGGTTTTAAGCACCAGGATTCCAACGGTATCCTCATCCCCGCGCCCCAAAGGTACGAGCCTCGAAATTACACGGTTGAAGGAGACTGCTCCTCTGCCTCCTATTTCTGGGGGGCCGCAGCCCTTACCGGCGGAGAAGTGTTCACCTCCCCGGTTTCCCGCGAAAGCCTCCAGGGCGATTGCCGTTTTCTGGACGTTCTTTGCAAAATGGGGTGCCGCATCCTATGGGAAAACGACGGAGTCCGAGTCGTTGGCCCCGAAAAGCTTTCGCCGGTCGATATCGATATGAATGCCATGCCCGACATGGTCCCGACCCTTGCTGTCCTGTGCGCCTTCGCCGAAGGGGTCTCGCGCATTGAAAATGTGGCTCACCTGAGGATTAAGGAATCCGACCGGCTAAGTGCGGTGGCCGCTGGCCTCGGGGTGCTGGGCTTTGAGGCGCGCGAGCTCCCCGATGGGCTCATCATCTGCGGGCGCCCCCCCTGCGGGCCGCCTACCGCTCCCGTTAAGGCATGTGACGATCACCGCATCGCGATGGCCTTTGCCCTTGCCGGCCTGCGCCTGCAAGGTGTAGTGATTGACGGGGCGGACTCTGTTGGTAAATCGTTTCCCGGGTTCTGGGAGATTTTTGAAAGTCTTGCCGGTGATTCCTATTGACAACCGGGGCTTTCGGTGCAATTTTCCCTTCTGTTTTGGAGGTGGATCGCGACGGCAAACAGGTTGATGGCAGGCGCCGGCCCGAAATTTCTCTTTTTCAAATTTTTTAAAGGTGTTAGCTCATCTGGCTGAGGGGAAAAAAGACCGGTCCAATACACTATCTCCCACTCCATTGCCCCAGCGCTCATCTCACACTCCCGTTGACCTCTAGAGAACCAGTTTTTCCGAGAGCCATCCACCCCGTTTGCCCAGGAAAAGGGCTTGGCGGCATTGCGCCCGAAAGCCCCGGTGAAATTTCAACATCAATCCATGGAGGTCTGGAAAGGGGTGTGCACAATGTCGATAAAGACTTTAAAGACTTTTTTCGTTGTAGCTGCCAGTGCGGTGCTCTTCTTTGCGGCTGTTCCCTCGTTTGCCAAAGAGGCCCCGAAGGTGATAACCATCGGTACCTTGTATGCATCGAGCGGTCCCTTCGCCACGTCATCGACTTCGCAGTACGAGGGTCTAAAGTTCTGGGTCTCGCAGGTAAATAAGCATGGAGGGGTCTTTGTAAAAGCGTTTAACAAAAAGATCCCCGTAAAGCTTGCCGCCTACGACGATCAGAGCCAGACGGCCACTGCCGGTATGCTCTACAATCAATTGATTACCCGCGACCGCGTCGATATGCTCGTAAGCGATTTCGGCTCCGTTTTGACTTCGGTCGCCGTGCCCCTTGCAAAGGTGCACAAAATTTTGCTCTTCGACCCGACCGGGACCGCCGCAAAGTTCTTTACACCGGACAACCAGTTCGTCGTGCTGTGCAGTTTACCGACTTCGGGCATATGGCCTTACGCTCTGGCCGACTTTCTTGTCCAAAAGAAAATCCCAAGGGTCGCCATCGTCTATTCTTCCAATGATTTCAATCAATCCCAGGCCGTAACGCTTCATGACAAGCTGGTAAAAGCGGGCATTAACCCCGTCTACTACGAGGCCGTGCCCACCAACACCAGCAACTACTCGGTCCTGCTCCACAGCATCCAGGCCACCAAGCCCGATGCGGTCATAGAGTTCGGCTTTGTCCCAAACGACATCGCCTTCCTCCAGGGGTTGCAGGCAAGCGCGCTCAAATTTAAAATGGTCTTCACCATTTTTCCCGGCCAGCAGTTCGACCTGATAAAGAAAAATGTCGGCGCCAAAGCCCTCTACTACACCTACACCTATCCGACGCCGCCGCTTTTAAAATACAGCGACATAAACTATGGTCCGAGTCTGGATAAATTCGAAAAGGCCTACAAGGCGACCGGTAAGAAGGTGGATTTCCTGGTTGTCGCCGGATACAATACCGGACTCATCATGCAAAAGACCCTTGAGACGGCCACGGGTTTTGATCAGTCGCAGTTTCGAAAAGCGGTGGCCGACTTCTCAGGAAAGGTCAAAACCTTGGACGGTCAGTTCGAAGTCGACGCCGCCGGGGCGCAGACCGGTGAAATGCTGCCGGTGGCCCAATTTGTGCCAAAAGGCGCGGGCGGGATCGGCATGACCATCGTCTATCCCAAGGCCCTTAAGACCGGCAGCGAGGTCTATCCCGCTCCCTAGGGGACAAAAAGATCGGAATCGGCCGGGGGCACGCGAGGGCGGGTCTCATGCCCCCGGCTTCAAACCGCCCGTAATTCACGAATAAGCTGCAAATGCAGGTTGGGTTGAGCGAAGCGAAACCCAACAATCTAATCTCGACGCAATGTGCTATTAGTCGCCGCCGGGGATTTTCCAACCGGCCTGTCGCTGTTACAAACAGGGCCGGCTCATCGTTTGCCCAAAAGTAGGCAAAGGCAAAAGCGCGGGGGCAGTACTTTTGCCCTTATATTTTTTTGCCGTCTTTTGCCGCCGGGAGTCTTTCGATTGAACCTTTTTGCATACACAATCCTTGCCGGAATTATGTACGGCATATTCTTCGGCCTGGTCGGGCTGGGGCTAAATATCATTTTCGGCGTCCTTAAAATGATTAATCTCGCCCATGGCGACTTTATCATGCTGGGGTCCTTTCTGGCCTTCTGGCTATACGACCTGCTGGGATTTAACCCCTTGCTGGTGATCCCCGTTGCGGTCGTTGTCTTTTTCCTCGTGGGGGTCCCGCTCTATTATCTTTTCGTCCCGCGCCTGCTAAAATCCAAAGACCCCGAAATGCTCTCCTTCATACTCTTTTTCGGGGTCTCCCAGGTAATTGAGGCCGTAATCATTTTTTCTTTTGGCAACAACCAGCGCTCCATCCCGTCCAATGTATTCGGGGCCGCAGGCTTTGACATCTTCGGACAACGATTCCCGAGCGCCTGGCTGGTGACCACCCTCGTGTCCCTTGCCGCTTTTGCCTTCGTTTACTGGTACCTCCATCATACGCGCATGGGCTATGCCACCCGGGCCGTTATGGCCAACCGGGACGAGGCCATGATGAGCGGTATCGATGTCGACCGCATCTCGGCCTTTGTCTTTTCCATGGGCCTTGCGCTCGCTGCGATCGCGGGGGTCTTTAGCTTCTTTATAATCGGGGCCGCCTCTCCTTCGATGGGACCCGAACTCACGACCCTCTCTTTTGCAATAATCGTTTTGGGCTCCCTTGGCAGCCCGCTTGGAACCGTTCTGGGAGGCTTGATCTACGGGGTCGCCATCATGTTTATGCAAAGCTATTTTTCCTCCTGGGCCGATATCCTCCCCTATATTCTGCTGATCGCCGTAATGCTTTTTAAACCCGAAGGGCTGGTTGGAAAGGCGGCGCGCAGTGCTTAAAAAATACTTTCCAAGCCTTGGCGTAATCCTTGCCATCGTGGCCATTTTTATCGGTCTGCCCCACTTCTACGACAATCAGTCTTTTCTGTTTAACTTGATGCTCTATCTGGCGCTGGCAGAAGGGCTAAACATCATCTACGGATTCACCGGCTATCTCCCCTTTGGCTATGTGGGGTTTTTCGGGGCCGGCGCCTACGGGGGCGCGATCGCCATAACGCTCTTGCATATCTCCCCGCTTCTTGGCGTCCTCGTTGGCGGAGTCGTAGCTGTGCTTACCGGCGTTATTCTCATCCCGCTCCTTAGACTTTCGGGCGCCTATTTTGCCATCGCCAATCTGGCCGCCTCCCAGGCGCTCTATTTGGTCGTGGCCAATCCCTCGCTTGAAAAAATCACCCAGGGCCCCTACGGCATCGATTTATCCTCGGTCTATAACGCCAACGCCGGCTATTTCGCGATGCTTGGAGTTTTGGTCTTCGCCATGGCCCTGGTGGCCTATTTGAGAAATTCCAACTTCGGCCTCTCCCTTTTGGCCATAAAGGAAGATCGGGTAACCGCCTCCCTTGCGGGCGTTAACGTCATACGGGCAAGAAGTATCGCCTGGATGCTTAGCGCCTTTGTGGCCGGGATGTCCGGGGCGGTTTTCGGCTGGTACACCGCGGTGTTTTATCCCAGTACGGTCTTTAGCCTGGATGTATCCGTTTTCACCATAGTGTTTGTTCTCTTCGGGGGGATCGCTTCGGTTGCCGGACCTTTGATCGGAGCGCTCATCCTCTACAGCATGTACAATTTCATAGGCATTTCCACTCCGCAATACTTCCAGCTTTTCTACGGCTTGCTGATCGTCCTTCTGGTGTTGTTTCTCCCCGACGGTGTGGTTTCCCTTTTGAAAAAAGGCAAGGTCTATGTGCCCTAACGGTAAGAAGCTTCTAAAGGTCGAGGGGTTGGTAAAAAAATTCGGAGGCTTTCGGGCTCTAAACGGCGTTTCTATCGATGTGTGCCAAGGCCGGATCGTTGGCCTTGCCGGCCCCAACGGCTCGGGCAAGACCACCCTTATAAACGTCATCTCCGGGGTCTACCGCCCCGATGGCGGATCGATCGAATTTGACGGATGCTCCATCTACAAGTTGCCCTCCCATAAGATCGTCCACCTGGGCGTCAATAGAACGTTCCAGGTCCCAAAGCCCCTTTCGGGCTTAACCGTTTGGGAAAATGTCTTGCTTGCCGCAGTCTATGGCTCGGCTGAGGGCGATAAGCAGCAAACCATCCGGGACTCTTTGGAGATAGTCGATCTTAGCGCTATCAAAGATGCGATTTCGGCCGGTCTTACCTTCGCGCAGCAAAAACTGCTGGGGTTGGCCACAGCCCTTGCCACAAAGCCCAAACTCCTTTTGGTAGACGAGATAGCCGCAGGCCTTAGCCACCAGGAATTGCTCTGGATAGCCGAGATGCTCCAGCGCATCCAGCAAACCGGGATTGCCATGATCGTTGTGGAACACCACCTGGGGTTTATCGATACGCTTACCTCCGATGTTGTCGTGATGAACGCCGGGGCCAATCTATTCCGTGGTTCCATAAACGAGGCGGCCCAAAACGAAGAGGTCGTCGAGGTTTTTCTGGGGAGGTAACCGATGGGGGATCTGCTGACGATTTCCGCGCTCGAGTCCGGATATGGCTTGATACAGGTCCTGTGGGGAAGCAGCCTCTCGGTTAGCCTGAATCAAAGCGTCGTCTTGCTCGGAGTAAACGGGGCGGGAAAAACCACATTGCTAAAAACCATAGCCGGTCTTCTAACCGCCTGGAACGGCAAAATAGTCTTCGATGGAATCGACATTACCCGGGCAAAGCCCAATAAAAGGATTGCCGGGGGCATCGGCTACATGTCGGAGCTCGGGATTTTTCCAAACCTTACGGTCGAAGAAAATCTCAAGCTGGGCGGCTACTTTAGAACCGAGAAGCAAAACCGCAAAAGAGCCGAGGACATGTATGAATACTTCCCCGATTTAAAAGAGTACAGAAAGAAAATGGGAGCATCTTTGAGCGGAGGGCAAAGAAAGATGCTCGGGGTCGCCAAAACTCTCATGTCCAATCCCAAACTCGTGATCATGGACGAGCCCTCAAGCGGTCTTTCCCCCAAGTTCGTAAAAAAGGTCGTGGAAGTCTTGAAGTTTCTCCACGAGCGCGAAAAACTCTCGATGCTTATAGCCGAACAAAATGTCTCCTTTATAGATTTTGCTCAGAAGATATACATCCTGGACAAGGGGCAGGTGACATTTGGCGGCGATGTCGAAGAACTCAAGGGAAACGACACTATCCGTAAAACCTATTTCGGAATCTCGCATTGAGCATCCCACACCCTCCTCTATTGGTAGGGAAATACCCTAGTATTTGTTGCACGGATCATCTGGGGGAAAAACAGGGTCAACTCCTGCTCCCGGGAAAACATTGCGGGTCCGTTCCTTGACTTCCGCGACCCTGCATCCTTTTGAACCGGTTAGAAACTCCCGGATTCTATCGGCTGCCCATTCGAGTTTTTCCTGTAAATATTCGGTAAATTCCGGCATCGTTTTCCTCCTGTCGGCTTCATAGGTAAACAATAACCATCGAAACCGCCAACCGCATCGGGAAGGGCCATTTTGCGGTAGTTAAGCCAAGGCCTGAGCGAAGGTGAAAAAGAAAGAAAGCCAAGGTGCGGGGGACCTTGGCTTTCCGTGGGGCGAATACCACAAGTGCTGAGGACGAATGTAAATCGGGAATGTACTCTGGGGTTAAGACTATCACATTTCTTTACATTTGAAATAAGGTGTTAAATGTATTTTATATCTACTGCGACAGTATAAGAGTAATCGGGGTATTGGGGTAACCGCATGCGGGCGCCCTCACCCCGGAAATCCCTCAGAGTAAATAGGGGGCGTTCTATATCTACTGCTGTGCGGAAACGAGGAAATGACATGCCGGATAGAATAACAAATAGTGGCAGGAAATCGTCTATTCATTTTATAGCAGCCATGGTGTTGATCGCTTCGATCTCCGGGTGCGCCTCTCTAAATCCCCGGCCGGCCGGGGCGCCCTCGCCCCCGGAGGCTCGCTTGAAGCCGGCCCAAGCCCAAAGAGCCCTGGAAAAGACCAAAGGGCAAGTGGCGGCCTTCTACACCGATCTTGGCAGGGTGCGCGAAAGGATATCTTCTCTTCAAAGCCGCCCCTACTGGGGAGGGTTCGAGCGCATCCTGCTCCAATACCCCGCCCTGACGGACCCCGGCAGGGCCTCGGAGGTGACACCGCCGATGAGAGCTCGGCTCTCGCAGTGGAGTCGGGAGTCAAAGATTGGCTGGGAAAGTGTCATGCGGGATTACCTGGCTCTTGCAAACCGCTGCGCCATACTCGATATGCGAAGAGTCGCCGCGCGGCAAATGCTCATCTCGGTCCAGGCCGAATACATGGCCGTGGTGATGATGGAGGCCTCCGCCGGCCGAAACCGGCAGGCGGAAAAAATCTTTTCGCTTGTAAACTCCCTGGATAAACCCGGTGCATGCCTTGACGCCATCGGCTTGGACCGGCTCGGACTCTACGGGGCCGCCCCGCCGGGCCGGCCACGCTAGATTTGATCCGATGCCGCAACTGAAACTGGAAAATATACCTTCGGCCCCCCGGGAGACCGGGGCGAGCGCGGGTCATGCCGCAAGGATAAACTCCAGCCCCTTTTGTAGTCGCTCGACTACGGCCTCTTTTCCCAGTACTTCCATTATTTCAAAGAGGCCGGGGCTTTTTGTCCCGCCCGTAAGGGCGACCCGGACCGGTTGGGCGATCTTGCCAAGCTTTACTTCCAGCTCTTTTGCCGTGTTCCTGAAGACCGGCTCAAGGCTTGCCTCATCGAATGCCTCCAGTTCGGATAACTCCGAGATCAACCGCAAAAAAACCGCCCCCATGTCTTTGGTTAGAAACTTCGTTGCGGCTTCGGGCTCAAAGCGGATGGCGTCCTCCATGTAGAAGGCCATCGCCTCGGCCATCTCCTCTAGCGTGTGCGTGCGGGTCTGAAGGGTGCGGATCGCCCCCGTCAGGAAATCGTCGGATTTTTCGGGGTAACTCCGCCGGGCCAGAAATGGTTTTAGGTGAGCCAAAAGCTCCTGAGGGCTCTTCTCCTTTATGTAGTGGGCGTTTAGCCACAAAAGCCTTTCCATGGTGAATATGCTTGGCGATTTCCCGACGTTTTCGAGCGTAAACTTCTCGATCAGTTCCGAGCGGCTGAAAATCTCCTGGTCGCCATGGGACCAGCCAAGCCGTACCAGGCAGTTTATAAGAGCCTCGGGCAAAAAACCCATCTTCTCGTATTCCATTACCGACGTAGCGCCGTGGCGCTTGGATAGAGGCGAGCGGTCTTCTCCGTGGATCATCGGAACATGTGCGAACTCGGGGAGTTTGGCTCCAAGAGCTCGGTAGATGAGAATCTGGCGCGGGGTGTTATTTACGTGATCGTCTCCTCGAATCACGTGCGTGATCCCCATCGTGATGTCGTCTACTACGACGGCAAAATTATAGGTGGGGAACCCGTCGCTTTTTAGTATCACCAGATCGTCTAGCTCCGAGTTATCAAATTCGATCGGCCCCTTGATGAGGTCGTTTAAAACGGTTGTTGCGCTCTGCGGGGTGTAAAACCTGAGCACCCGGTTCGGGCCCTCGCAAAGCCCCTTGGACCGGCAGGCGCCGTCGTATTTGGGCTTGCGGCCTTCGGCCATGGCCTTGTTTCGGCGCACCTCGAGCTCCTCGGCGCTGCACTCGCACCAGTACGCGTGGCCGCTATCCTTAAGCTTTCTCGCGTAATCTCGGTAGATGTCTAGCCGGCTTGTCTGATAATAGGGGCCTTCGTCAAAGTTTAGATCCAGCCACTGCATCGCATCCAGGATGGCCGTGACCGATTCTTGCGTGGAACGCTCCACATCGGTGTCTTCGATCCGGAGGATGAATCTGCCGCCCAGGCTCCGTGCAAAAAGCCAGTTAAAAAGTGCTGTGCGCGCCCCTCCGATGTGAAGGGCGCCCGTGGGGCTTGGGGGAAATCGCGTGATAACCGGTTCCATTTGGGAAACTCTCCTGCTGAGGGCAAACCGTGCGGCCGTCCTCAAAAATTATTGAGCGCACTCATGGCGCGGGCTCGTTCCTTAGCATAATAAGCCAAAAGTAAAAAGGCAAAAGGCAAATAAATATGGTTTCACCCATTCCGCGCAATACGGCAAAAGAAAAAGGGGCATGCGTTTCCCCCCAATTCCCCAATTCCCCAATTCCCCGATTCACCCATTCACCCATTCACCCATTCACCTATTCACCTATTCTAATTAACCGGCTCTAATTGATTTGATTCTTGCCATGTTTTCGTATAGATTCGCACAAAATCCGTCTGAAAGGCACATCGATGGTCAATAAAATACGGTTCTTTGCCCTTTTGCTTTTGCCAGTATTTCTTTTGGGATGTGGCGTCTGGGGACATAAAGACGCCAGTTCCACCCTTAAGCCGCCCACTGCGGCCGAGATTGCCGATTCGCCCGTGAAATTCAGGGTGGTCGATGTGTCAAACGATACCCGGCATGTCTTTGATGTCGATGTTATCGGACTGCTGTGGAACGGAATCGATGAGTCGCTAAAACAAAAGGCATTGCTCTGGACGCCCGGGTCCGGGGGCGAGCCCTACGTCCTAAAAGGCCACATCGTCGAGTTTCGGGAACGAAACCTTGGAGAGCGCCTCCTGCCCTATATGGGCAGAACCGTTTTGAAGGTAAGGGTCGATGTCAGTCGGGGCGGCCGGCACGTGGCGACAATCGAATCGAGCAAAACGATCGGGTACGGCAAGGGAATGTGGACTCTGCATGCCTGGAGAAAAGTGTTTGCCGAAGTCTCGCGCGACGTTGTCCGGCAGGCGGCGGAAAAACTGTAGAGACTCACCCGTTCGGTGAGACGCCCCCGCAAAAATAATTGACACAATCTAATATTGGTTTACAATTATTGTTTTGCGTTTTGCCGTTAACTTCTTGCTTTCGACTTTTTGATTATGCGCGTTCGTGTCGACGAAATACCGGAATCAGGGCGCTCCCTTAGCTTTTACTGGGACCAGGAAACCCTTGCCCGCTTCCTCCCGGAAGGCGATCCTTTCGGCTTAAAGCTTTCCAGCCCGGTAAGTGTCGTCCTTTTCCTCGACAGGCGCACGGACCACGTCCGGATTACGGGAACCATTACGGGAACCCTTGAGGTTGCCTGTCACCGCTGCCTTGAGCCCTTTACGTTTCCCCTTGACGAACGGGTCGATATCTACCTGGTCACCGACAAACCGGGCGAGCGGGGGGACGAGGTGGAACTCCAGGCCGAAGAGTTGTTCCATGAGTTCTTTGACGGCGAAGTGATCGATGTGGATATCCTCGTTGTCGAGCAGATTTTTCTGGCCCTCCCGGTAAAGGTGCTATGCAGCGAAGAGTGCAAAGGGATATGCCCCGGGTGCGGCGCAAACTTGAATGAAGAAGCCTGCCGGTGTAAATCTGGCGCCTCCCGGTCTCCCTTTGCCGGGTTGGCGGTGGTTAAAAAGCCCAAGTCCGGGGAATAGTCGCCTCCGGTTTGTAACGCCCGCTCTCATGCGGGCAGATTCGTAACAGGAGCTAAAAAAGATGGGTGTACCGAAGAGAAAAACGTCCAAGGCCAGACGCGACAAGCGCCGGGCTCATCACGCGCTTGCCACGCCCGCTCTTTCCCGTTGTGGCCAATGCAATGAAGTGGGGTTGGCCCATCATGTCTGTCCCAGTTGCGGGTACTACAAGGGCCGTCTGGTGCTGGAGCTCAAGGAAGAATAAAATAGTGCCGGCCCAGGCGAGTCTTCGGGATGGGGATTATCTCCTCGGCCCGGGGCGGGGTGGAGATTTCGGGGGAGGGAGCCGGGGAGAAAAGCGGATCGGCAACTCTGATCCCTATTGTCGCGCCTTATGAGCCACGCCCGCGAAAGCGCCGTTATCCGGAGTGAAAAAAGCCGGTCGTTTTGAGGTCCAGGGGGAACCTCCGCTCGCCCGGGGGGGGGGCGGCGGACTGCGCTTTCGGACACGCGCAGGACCTGATCTTCGAATAAATGTTTGGATTTCCAGTTGGAACAGTCTGGACTTCCCCGGTCGACTTCAGCCATTTCAGCGCTCTATTTTTTCTTGAAAACTTCAAAAACAAACGAGTTCGGCATTCGCCAGGCCCGGCAAAGAGCCCACGTTGGTTTTTTCCTCTTTGTCGTAGATGGCTGCGAACTCGAACGTTGGCTTATGTATGCTTTTGTGTTAAGCAACCCGGATTCCAGGTTTTTGCTCGGGCTTTTTTTACGCGGCTTCTTATGCCGACGCAGGTCTTTCGATCGGAGGAACACTTTGGACTATTTCTTGACTGAAGAACAAAAAATGATCCAGGAACTGACAGAGCAGATCGCCAGGGAAAAAATTCGCCCGGTAAGGGCTGAGCTGGACGAATCCGAGCAGTTTCCGTGGGAGATCATGCGCATCCTCGCCCAGGCTGACCTCTTTGGTCTCTACATTCCCGAGCAATACGGCGGAATGGGCGGCGGGATATTTGAAAACTGCCTTGCGGTGGAAAAACTCGGGGCGGCGTGCATCGGCATAGCTACAAGTTTTGCCGCAAGCGGCCTGGGAGCCTATCCAATCCTTCTTTTCGGATCCGAGGAGATGAAGCAAAAGTACCTGCCTCAGATCGCTTCGGGCAAAAGGCTGGCCGCCTTCGGCCTTACCGAACCGGGGGCGGGGTCCGATGTCTCCGGAATCCGCACAACGGCTGTAAAAGATGGGGATAGCTATATCCTGAACGGCTCCAAGCAATGGATCACCAATGGCGGAGAATCCGAGATCTACTCGGTGCTCGCAATTACCGACAAGGCCAAAGGCCCGAGGGGCGCGAGTTTTTTTGTAGTCGAAACGGGCGACCCCGGCTTTTCGTTTGGAAAAAAGGAAAAAAAGCTAGGTATTCGTGCTTCGGCTACCCGGGAACTGATTTTCCAGGACTGCCGCATTCCCGCCGACCGACTGATCGCCAAGGAGGGAATGGGATTTGTCATCGCCATGAAGACCTTCGATAAATCCCGGCCGGGCATCGGCGCTTTGGGAGTAGGCCTTGCCCAGGGCGCCCTCGATGTCGCTGTCGAATACGCCAGAAAAAGGGTCCAGTTCGACAAGCCGATCATCAGCTTTCAGGCGATTCAGCACAAACTCGCCGATATGGCCACAAAGACCGAGGCCTCGCGCGCCCTCATCTACAGTGTGGCGCGCTATATGGATTCGGAGCCTCGCGAGGTCAGTAAAGTTGCGGCAATGGCCAAATTGTATGCCGGAGACGTCGCCATGGAGGTTGCCACCAATGCCGTGCAGGTTCTGGGCGGCTACGGCTACATGAAGGATTACCCGGTTGAAAAGATGATGCGAGACGCTAAGATTCTGCAGATCTACGAGGGCACAAACGAAATTCAGCGAAACATCATCGGTCAGGAACTAAACAAGGAATACGGCAGGCTTAAGGAGAGCTTCTTCTGATGCACATAGTCGTATGCATAAAACAGGTGCCAGACACCAAAAACGTCAGAATCGATCCGGACACCCACACCTTGGTAAGACAGGGAGTCGAGAGCATAATCAATCCGTTTGATATGTTCGCTGTGGAAGGCGCGCTGAAGATAAAAGATGAAAACGGCGCAAGGGTAACTGTTCTTACCATGGGGCCGCCCCAGGCCGCCGAGGCGCTGCGCGACACCCTGGGGCTCGGGGCCGACGACGCCGTGCTTCTTAGCGACCGGGCCTTTGCGGGCTCGGACACCTGGGCCACCTCGACCACCCTTGCGGCCGCCGTTCGCAAAATGGGAGATGTCGACCTCGTTATTTGCGGCAAACAGGCCGTTGACGGCGATACGGCCCAGGTCGGACCGGAAATGGCGGCCCTGCTCGATGTGCCCTTCGCTACGTTTGTTAAAAAAATCGATGTCGCCCGGAGCGGTTCCATTACGGTACATCGTCAGACCGATGAAGGGACCGAGGTGTGGAAAGTTCAGCTCCCGGCTCTTGTGACCGTTATAAAAGAGCTCGGCGAGCCACGGGTCCCATCGCTTAGGCACAAGATGCGCGCCAAAAAGGCTGAAATTGCCGTCTGGGGAAACTCCGAGCTGGGCCTAGATCCCAACTCTACTGGGCTTTGCGGCTCCTTTACCCAGGTCGTTCGGGTCTTTAGCCCTCAGAGGCGAGGCAGTCGCGTTCAGCTCGAAGGCTCGATCGAAAATCAGGTAGAACAGCTTTTCCAATATCTGAAGAAGGCCAGGGTGCCAGGTCTATGAAAGCTACGGTAGACAGACAAAAATGCACGGTTTGCGGGGTCTGTACGGACGCTTGTCCCATGGACGCCATATCCCTTCGTGAAAACCGGATTGAAGTCTCCGACGATTGCTCGCTTTGCGGCATCTGCGTTGATACCTGCGAGTTCGGGGCCCTCGCCCTTCCTGACGTCGGAACAGGTCCTTCGCAGGACCTTGCCGGCTTCTCCGGGGTGTGGGTTTTTGCCGAGTGGCGTGAAGGAAAAGTCCACAGGGTGAGCCACGAGCTTTTGAGCGCCGGGCGGATTTTGGCGGACAAAAGAGGTGTCGAGCTTGGGGCCGTGCTGCTCGGCGCCGGTCTAGACGACGAGATGGCCAAAGAACTCATAGCCTTCGGCGCTGAAGTGGTTTATGTGGTCGATCGGCCTGAACTCGCCCATTTTACCGACGAGAGGTATTCCAAATGCATCGTTGAACTGGCCAGAGTTAAACGCCCGGAGATTATTCTAGCCGGAGCCACGAGCATGGGACGCTCTTTTATCCCGCGCGTTGCCGCCTGCCTTCAAACCGGGCTGACTGCTGACTGCACCGAACTAGACATCGCGGACGAAGGCCACCTTCTCCAGACCCGGCCGGCCTTTGGCGGAAATGTCATGGCCACCATCATCTGTCCCAACCGGCGGCCCCAGATGGCCACCGTTCGCCCCAAGGTCATGAAGCCCGTAAGGGGCGAGGGGCGGCAGGGAAGAATCGAAAGAGTGGAGCTCCCCGACGCGTGCTTTGAGGCGCGGGTGGAAGTCTTGGAAGTCATCGCCGAACAGGACCAGACCGCCAAGCTCACCGAGGCCGATGTCATCGTCTCGGGGGGCCGAGGGCTTAGAAGCGGCGATAATTTCCACCTGATCGAAGGATTGGCCGAACTTATGGACGGCGCGGTCGGGGCTTCCCGCGGGGCGGTGGAAGAGGGGTGGATGGCCCCATCGCATCAGGTCGGACAGACGGGCAGAACCGTTGCCCCCGCCCTCTACATGGCCGTTGGCATATCCGGGGCCGTGCAGCATCTGGTGGGAATGCAGGGCTCTCAGGTCATTGTCGCCGTAAACAAGGACCCTGACGCGCCTATTTTCGACGTGGCCACCTATGGGGTGGTGGCCGATCTTTTCGAATTCGTCCCCGAGTTCATCAAAAGAATCAAGCGCGAGCGAGACGAATAAATGCCGGTGAATCGGTGAATCGGTTAGTCGAAAAAATTGTTCGCCTGTTTTTCCCGTTCGTTCGCTTTTCATAAAGGAGACAAATTGGACGACTTGCGAATTGTCGTGGTAACAGGGGCAAGCCGCGGGATAGGACGTGCCATTGCCGTGGAGTTGTCCGCTCCCGGTACCCATGTCATCGTCAATTACAACTCGAAGCCCGAGGCCGCCGAAAAGACCGTCTCGCTTATTGCGGGCCGGGGCGGCGCCGCGAGCGCCATGTGCTTTGACGTCGCCTCTGCCGACGCGGTAAAGGAGGCCTTCGACAAAATCGTTAAAGCCCACGGCCGCATAGACGTCCTGGTAAATAACGCCGGAATAGCCAAAGATAACCTTTTGGCCCTCATGAAGCCCGCGGAATGGGACGTCGTCATGGCGACCAACCTAAGAGGCGCTTTCCTGTGCTCCCAGGCCGTTATAAAGCCCATGATGCGCCGGCGCTACGGACGTATCGTAAATGTCACATCGGTTGTGGCCGCTACCGGCAACCCCGGGCAGTGCAACTATGCGGCGGCTAAAGCGGGCGTCATCGGACTCACCAAGTCCCTTGCCCGTGAAATTGTGTCCAGAAAAATCACCGTTAACGCCGTAGCTCCGGGATATATCGAAACGGACATGACCGCAGCCATTCCCGCCAAAGCCCGCGAGGCGCTGCTCGGGCAGATCCCTGCGGGCAGACCCGGCGCCCCGGAAGAGGTGGCCGCAGCCGTTGCCTTTCTTGCTTCCGACTTGGCCGGCTATATAACCGGGCAGGTAATACACGTAAACGGCGGCATGTTTATGAGTTAAGATAGTGACTAGTCACTAGTGAATGGAAAAAGGCTCCACTCGCTACTCACTAGTCGCCAGTAACTAGTCACTAACACAAACAGACTCTCCGGGGAAAAGGGATGAAATCTGAGAATAGCAGGCGGCGTGTGGTCATTACCGGTATCGGGTTGGTGTCTCCGATCGGCATCGGAATCGAGGAGAACTGGTCCAATCTTATTGCCGGCAAATCGGGCATTGGACCTATAACCCGCTTTGATGCTTCCGCATTTACAACAAAAATCGCCGGTGAGGTCAAAAATTTCCATCCCGAAGAATTCATCAGTAAAAAAGAATTGCGGAAAATGGACCCGTTTCTCCGGTTCGGCCTGGGCGCTGCCCACTATGCCATGGAAGATGCCGGGCTAAAGATTGCTCCCGAGCTTGCCCGCCGGGTCGGAGTCGTGGTCGGTTGCGGTCTTGGCGGCCTTCTTACCATCGAGGAATCCCACAAGCAGTTGATTGAATCGGGTCCCAAAAAGGTTAGCCCCTTTTTCATTCCGATGATCATAAGCAACATGGCCCCTGGCCTCATCTCGATCTATCACGGCGCAAAGGGCCCAAACCTGTCTTTGCAGACTGCCTGCGCAGCGGGCACCCACGCCATTGGGCAGGGCTATCATCTCATTCGAAACGGCTTTGCCGAAGCGATGATAACCGGTGGTGTGGAGTCCACCATCACCACCCTGGCAATCGCTGGCTTTAACGCCATGCGCGCGCTATCGACTAGAAACGACGACCCGGAGCATGCCTCCAGGCCCTTTGACAAGGAAAGGGACGGCTTTATCCTGAGCGAAGGCTCGGGGTTGCTGATAATCGAAGAACTCGATTTCGCCCGAGCGCGCGGTGCAAAAATCTATGCCGAACTGATAGGATTTGGGGCCTCCGGGGACGCCTACCACATGGTAGCACCCGCCCCCGAGGGCGAAGGGGCCGTGCGGTGCATGCAAATGGCCTTGGACGATGCCAACATAAAACCCGGCGAAGTGCAGTACATAAACGCTCACGGCACCTCCACGGACCTAAACGATAAGTACGAGACTCAGGCCATAAAGACCGTCTTCGGAGACCACGCCTACAAACTGGCCGTAAGCTCGACCAAGTCGATGACCGGCCATCTTCTCGGCGCGGCGGGCGGAGTCGAGGCCGCCTACACGGCTCTTACCCTATACAACCAGATGATGCCCCCGACAATGAATTATGAATTCCCCGATCCGGACTGCGATCTCGACTACGTTCCAAACGTTGCCCGAAAGGGCGATATAGACATCGCGCTCTCAAACTCCTTTGGCTTCGGTGGAACCAATGGGACGCTTGTCCTAAAAAAATGGTCCGGGGAGTAAACCCGGCCCGGTCGAGCCAAGACCGGGAGTTCGCATTTTTTTTAAACCGAGCCAAGCGCCTTGGCTACATCCGCCATGCCGACTTTTAGCTCGTTTCGAAAATCCTCGACCATTTTGAGCGTGATGCCAAATTGTTTGAAAACGGGGTCCGATTCCGGATCGATGGTCTTGTCGTGAGCCCTGTCGTTTTGTTTGCAAAAATAAAGCGCAAGGGTGTCGGCAATGTAGACTATGGAGCTGATCTCCTCGTATTTTGTCGCCTTTTCGGGTTTGTGGTGGTGTTCGATCGCAGACACTATGTCAGGGGGAAATTTCCAGTTGCGGGAGATTATTCCCCCCAGTTCCTGGTGATCGATTCCAAGCGTCCGTCGTTCGGCTTGTACCCTGTCGCTTTCCCCTCTTATTTCATGCAGGCTGGAGTGAAGGTAAATCCTGGCGTAGAGATTTAGTACGGTTTTGCCTATATCGTGCAATAGCGAGGCGGTGTAGAGCGAAAGTATTGCGCCGTGCTGAATACGGCGAGCTATTATCTCGGAGAGCAGCGCCGTATTTACCGAGTGTTCCCAGAGTTCGCGCTCATCGGCTGAATTTCCCGGTCCGTAATAGAGCGTGGCGCAGGCAGCGACCACCACCTGGAGGAGTCGCTTGTCGCCCAGAAGAAGGATCGCTTCCCGTACGGTGCGCACCCCGTATTGCCTCCCGTAATAGGCGGAATTTCCCATCCGAAGAACTTTGGCCGCAATTGTGGGGTCCAGGGCGATGAGCTCCTCTATCTGCCGTACGGGAGCCATCGACTTTACAAGGGATACGATTTTCCATGCGATGTCCGGAAAGGGAGGCAGTCTTTCGGCCGCGGCAATGATGTCTTTTACGAGCAATTCATAATGAAGAGCATCAATTTCGTGTCCGCTCAGCTCTCTTACCATAGTTAAATCCTTATTCCTTGCCGCGGTAAGCGACAAAGTGGGTTGGGTCGAGTGCAGCGAAACCCAACAAACAGGAGCGCCGATCGGGCCAAACTTGATAGGATGGGTGAAACGAAGTGCAACCCATCGCTTCGTGGAGTCGATATTTAGCGCCTGAAGCCTCTTGTGAGTGGGCGCGCCCGTTATCCTTACTATTTTCCACACGTCCGCCCATTTACCCCCTAACGGAGACGCGAAGGAAGGGGCTTGGCTCAATCGCCCCCCTTTTTTTCAAAGGGGGGTTGGGAGGATTTCGACTCTTTGTTCGTACAGCACGGAGTAAGCTCCCTTCCTATTCTTAACCCAAATCGGTTATCGGCGCATGGTTGAAAAAACTTTAACGTTTTTCTCCAAAAGTTCCATCCGGAAAAGAAAGGCGCTTTAGTGCCCGGTTTACGCCATACTCGATCGCGATGGAAAAAAGAGCCACGAAAAGCGTCGCCACGCAGGCAAGTGCGAGGAAAACTCCCAACCCCTCGGGGCGAAGCATCCGGCCTGCGTACATCATGTACGGCTGGTGCAAAAGGTAGATGCCATACGAATAGGCGCCGGTCTTTGCAAGAGGTTTTGCCAGGCCGGGAAGCCGGTTTGCGAGATAGGCCAGGTGGACCATTACCGCCGATAACCCCAGTGAGGTAAAGCCATCGGAAAAAAAATAGAGAAAATTGGGCTGATAGAAAAAAAGGCCCAGCACGTAGAGGAGCAACCCGGCAAGAAATCCCTTCCAGGAGAGCAACCGGTCGAGCGTCCAGTCGGCCTTTTCGGCCATGAGTTTTCCAAAAGCCATCCCCGCTCCGAATTCCCACAGCCTGCAGACAAAAAAAGCGCCCATCTCGTAGTATCCGTTGGCCCGCAAGACGTCGTTTAGGACAAATCTGGATGCTACGCTTACCAGGATGCAAAGGGCCAGGTACTTTACCCATCCCACCCGCTCCAGGAGTGTAAACAGGAGCGGATAGAAGATGTAGAGCTCAATTAGCAGCCCCATGAACCACCAGGCCGGTACGAGGTAGAAAAACATCTTTTCGACGGGAATTACCCTGTCGCCCAGAAAGCTCAACAGGAACCGGTAATCGATGTGGTTGTGAATGACGGTGAGAGGGGAAACCAAAAAGATGAGATGCGCAACCCAGTAGACCGGGAAAAGCCTTGTCAGCCGCCGCCTGTACCACGTCGGCCATGGGGCTTTCGAGGCCCCCCGTTTGACAAGAGAGTAGGTGAGGCCGAACCCGCTAAACAGGATGAAAACCCCCACGGCCTGCGGCCCTCGCTGGATGATCGCAGCAATTACCGTAGCGATCCCGTGGAAAAGCTCTGCGAGGGAAGAACCCGGTGCGCCGGTGCGCATAGTCGCGCTAAGGGAGTCGATTGTAATCGGCCACGGGAGCTTTTCGCTGCCGTAGGAGAGCAGGCAATGATAGAGTGCTATCCAAAGGACTGCCATTCCCTTGACGCTATCTAGCCACTCAAATCGCATGCCCTTTGACTTGGCCCCATCTCCTGGCATCACCTGCTACCCCTGCTCTAAAATTTGAAACCTATCCCAGCCCCGCCTCCGACATAAGCTTTCCGAGCACCTTTTCGGCTGCGAAATATTCCTGTGCAATCTCCCTTGCCGCTTGGCAACTGCCTTCGTAGTCGCTTTCTATCGCATCCACGGCGGCTAGGATTTCGTCCATCGAGGAAAATCCAAAGAGCCCTTTTCCCGTTGGCAAAAACTTGCTAAAGCCGGTTTCCTGGGTTATCACCGGCCGGCCCGCGGCAAGAAAGCAGGCGCTTCGGTCGCTAAACCAGCCGGTTTTTGGGCGAACGACCTGATCCTTTGTAACCGTAAACTCGCCCCTGGACTTCTGGATGTATTCCCGGTACCGGTCGATATCTCTCGAAACATCCATCGATTCCACGGTTCTCCAGCCATTTTGCGAAAGCAGCTCGCGCGTCTGCCCATCGATTAGCGTTGCAAGTTCGAAGCCAACCCGACGGCGCTTGGGAAGATCGATAATCTTTAAAAATTCCCGGTCCTTAGTCCAATAGTAGGTCTCTCCGCGAAAGCTCAGATCCTTGCCCTTGTTTTTCCAAGTCGTAATTGTCGAGTAAGCCGAATCTTTGGCCGGAGGGAAGGGGTTTTGCCAAAGGTCCATTAGCACCGGCTGCCTTGTGGGATGCCAGCACACAAGGTCTACTGGCAGCTCGCAGTCCGGCTGTCCGAGGTTTTCGCCAAACGAAAAGTGTATGTCGTGCGCAGCCAGGGCGTTAATGGTCTTTAAGTCCCCCTGGAGCACCTTTACCTGGACGTTAAAAGGATCGGACTCGACGTAGATCCTTTTGGGGATCGCCATGTGCTCCTCGCGGAGCTCCTGGGAGGCGGTGACGTTTAAAAACGCGTCAGCTTCCCTGTAGAGCCGGGCGAGTTGCGCTTCGCTCATCCCGTAGCATTGCCCCCCAGCGTATCCTCCCCGATAGACCCACTTTCCCGAAAAACCGTGTTTTTCCAAAACCGGCGCCACCATCTCCACGTTCGCAGCCGCTTTCGGGGTAAGCTCGAAGTCTTTCAAGTCAAAGACCCAACGGCTCGAATCCTCCACGTAATAGACATCCCAGCCCAGTCGCCGCAGCCCTTCGAGGTAATGGAGAAACTGGTAGGTCACCCCGGCCAGCGGATACCAGAACATTATGCCAAACACTATGAGTTTGCCTTTATCTTTCTTTCCATTTTCCATCTCTACCCCTTCACGCTTAAAAACCAAGCCAAGGCGTTACGCCGTTGCCAAAACAGATTGAAAAAAATCCCGACATCAGCCAATCCTTTCATCACTCCCGGCACTGATTTGTCAAGACAAAACGGTTTCGATAAATCTTCTTGCATATTCTTAATATGTAGCCGATAAAAAAACTTTCACGAAAACCGCATCCATTCGGAAAGGAATCCCCCCTATGCAGATCACCTGCCTTGGCGCCTCGCGCTGCGTGACCGGATCGAATTTTCTAATCGATAACGGACGAAAATACCTCGTTGACTGCGGACTTTTCCAGGGCGGCGGACAAATGGAACGCCTAAACCACGGCCCCTGGGGGTTTAATCCCTCCCAGATCGAGGCGCTCTTTCTCACCCACACCCATATCGATCACAGCGGCAGGATCCCTCGGCTGGTAAAAGACGGTTTTCGAGGAAAAATCTATGCCACCGGGCCCACTGTGGAACTCGCCCGGATCCTGCTCCTGGATTCTGCCCACATCCAGGAAATGGAAGCCCGGTGGCAGGGGATAAAAAACAAGCGCAGGGGAGAGTCGGCGGTCGAACCCCTCTACAGAATCGAAGACGCCCAGGCGTGCCTTCCTCTCTTCGTGGCCGTTAAGGAAGACGAAGTGCTTCCAATCGATCCGGACTTAACCGTCGCCTTTCACAACGCGGGACATATCCTGGGCTCATCCCTTCTCGAAATTACCGGCAAAGGGCCCGAGGGCGACAAAAGGATCGTGTTTTCGGGCGACCTGGGATACATCGGCCACATGATCCTAAGGCCCCCCGCAATCCTTACCCGGGCCGACGTACTTTTTATCGAGTCCACCTACGGCAACCGCAACCACAAGACAATCGAGGCAAGCGAACAGGAGCTCTTAAAAGCCATCCGCTACAGCTTTGAACACGGCGAAAAAGTCCTCATCCCCGCTTTTGCCGTCGAACGAACGCAGGAACTTCTCTTCATGATCGGAAAATTTTTTAGAGAGAAGCTCATACCCCCGATGCCCGTCTATCTCGACAGTCCCCTGGCCATAGCGGCCACAGCGATATTTCGCCAAATGGGCCAATACTACGACTCCAAGACCCGGGCGGCCATGGAGGCCGGAAACGATCCCTTCGATTTCGAATCCCTCGTGTCCACCCGCTCCACCGAGGAGTCCATCGAAATAAACAAACGACCCGGCCCGGCCATCGTGATCGCTGGAAACGGCATGTGCTCGGCCGGAAGAATCCGCCATCATCTCAAACATAACCTCTGGCGGCCGGGATGTTCCCTGGTGATTCCGGGCTACCAGGCCGCCGGCACTCTTGGCCGAAGCCTTGTCGAAGGGGCGCGGATGGTCAAAATCCTCGGCGAGCGTGTCATCGTGCGGGCAAAAATTTTCACCATTGGCGGCCTTTCCGCTCACGCCGACCAAAATGGACTCATCGAGTGGCTCGGACATTTCAAAAACCCCGCCATGCGCGTCTACGTAATACACGGCGAATCCACTATAAGCGAAGAATTCGCCGGCCTGGTCAGAC
This sequence comes from Syntrophobacteraceae bacterium, assembly GCA_031292215.1. GTDB lineage: Bacteria > Desulfobacterota > Syntrophobacteria > Syntrophobacterales > Syntrophobacteraceae > SbD1. Next base: position 23,762 of record JARLHO010000120.1, read on the forward strand.
AAAAGTTCGGCTTTGAAGTCCATGTGCCCTCCCTGGGGGATCGGATAACCGATTCCGCGGCGATCGAGCCCGGAGAAAAACCGGCGCCGATAGATTCGAAAGCGCCGGCCCCGGGCGCCTGCATCGCTGAGATTGCCCAAAAAGCCGATGCATTGAAAAACCTCTTGGACGCCGCCGAGTTGCCCGTACACGTGCTTCGCAGAATCGAAGATGAGATGCTCTCTGCCCGCGCCCATCTGGACGAGGCCCTCCAAAGCGCAAGGGAAAAACGCTAGACCCGGGGCAAACGATATTTTTTAAGTAGGCAATGCTGTGTATGCCTGTTGTTATATCAACAGAAGCCTCTTTCCCGCCCATCACTTATCGATATGTAAGGCTATTGGATGTAAGGATATTGGCTGAGTCGAAAAAAGGCCGCGGCAGGAGTTCCGTTGGATGGGGGGGGGCGCAGAGACTGTGTCGTAAGAGAAATTCGCAAACTGTGCTATAGAGCGCCGGCGCGCTTAAATATTGTTTGCCCTAAGCGAGCAGTAATTTAGAAAAGGGCTTGGTTCAATCGCCGAAAGGGGCTTGGCTCGATCGCCCCCCTTTTTTTCAAAGGGGGGACGGGGGGATTTCAAGCCTTTTCGTACACCTTCGTACACCACGGAGTAAACTCTGTTCAAACATACAAGGGATCGAAGCCATTCCCCGTGAGGAGTCGCAGATCAGAACCATCAATCGAGATATCTGCCCTTTGCCTCTACCCGGGCGGCCTGTTACGACACAGTCTCGCAGCGCAACCCATCGGTTTTCAATGCACTTCCAATGACCCGAATTTGCCCATGCCCTCCGGCGTTACCAAATATTAGTTCTATATTGAGTTACATCTATACTTAATTGCCCCTCCTTAATTAGTACTTGACTTTACCTTCATATCCCAATATAGGCAACTTCTATCCCGGACGACCAGGGTTCGTGTCCGGACGCAAACATCCACTCTGCGCCGGCCCTGCCGGAGCCCGCACCTGGTGCAGTCGTTGCGGTTTCTTGTTCCTGTCCCGTGAGTCTGGCCGAGTTGATTTTTCCCGCTGACGTTGAATCGAGTTATCGTTGATGTCCACAATGGCCTTTGACAAAGAGATTTACAATAGGGTCTCAAAGGTAAAATTGCTGCCCGCTCTGGTCAACTCCAAGCGGATGCTGAAGATCATCTACGACCAAACCTGCGCCGTAAAAGAACTCGAAAGCATTATCGGCTACGATTGCTCGCTTGCCGCAAACCTCGTTTTGACCGGCAATACAAGCAGTTATGGACACCGAGGGGAAGTGAGCACACTCTCGAAAGCAATAACTGTCCTGGGCCTGGACCAGGTCCGATGGGTGTGTCTTTTCAGCTTGATGACCGATTGGCTTCCAAACGAGTGTGTAATTGGCGAGGCTCACAGGGAAAGACTATGGAAACACTCGTTTGTGGCTTCGAAAATCGCTGTTGAGATTTCCGGACATCGTCCCTGGATGAACGTGGAGGAAGCGTTTCTGCTCGGTCTCACCTATGATATCGGCTGGCAGATTATGGCGGTTTGCTTCCGTTCGCAATTTGAGGATATTTTAAAAACTGCTGCGAGAAATAAGGTGCCTCCCTGGTGGATCGAGGCGCGCTACGGGATGTCGCACACCCAAATAGCCTTCTATCTCGGCGCGCAGCGGGCTCTGCCGGAATGCTTTCAGGCAGTGGCCGCCTTTCATCATATTCCGGAAAAAAGCAGCTCTTTTAAGACCGAAGTCACATTGATCAGCCTGGTCGATGTGCTCGCTCATGCCCGGGAGCATCCGGAAGCGATGAACGAAGAACTGACGCTGTCCCGCTGCAAACGGCTCAATATCTGCGAGGATGAGTGGAGCGGATATCAGCAGCGCCTCGATCGAATCTGGTTTGAAGCAGACCATTTATGGAGAATGCTGCAATAGCCATTTTACGTTTCTGCTTGACAGCCAGGATTATCCAATAGTATACTTCAAGGTTTATCCGGCCGTGGCCGCCCACTCGAGCGGCCGGGGCGTCGAGAAAAGCTCCTCGATCTTTGCTGAAATTTCCAAGGGAGCAAAAAATGGCTCTCCTCTCGTCCACTTTTTTTATCAAAGGCTGCCTTGCCTGGTCGAATTACGAATATATAAGATTATAATGGGTTTGAAACTATTGTCTCATTCGTTATTAAAAGAGGCCCGCCGGCGCCTCGATCCGCTTTTTTTATTTGTAGCTTTTTTAGCTCGACGCTGCCCGGCCGATCTGGCCGGCGTTCATTGATCAGGAGTTTACGTTCATGGCCAAGGAGAAAGGTTCTCGAGGACAGTGTGTTCAGCCCGAGAAAGTAAATAAGGACGGTCCCTATCCCAGCATGTGTAAGGAAGGCAAGGGAGTGCGCAATTTTGCCTGTCCCCATTACGACGATTGCCTGGATAGAGCGGCCAAAGGGATGTGGAGCGGTTTTACCTGCAGAGAATGCGTCTCTTACGTACAGAAGGAAGAAGAAAATCAAAACTGAGTGTTGGAGATGAGAAAATGGCGGCCTCTACTTTTTCTTTTCGCGGTATCTGCGGTCTGCATAGCCGCCTATGAAGTCTTCGATGCGCGCGCGGCATTTTTCTGCGCTGCCCTGGGGCCCTGGACAAAAGAACTCTTCGGCGTGCTCACCCGATTGGGGATATCAACGCCTTATCTGGTGGCGACCTTTGCGGGGTGTATCTATTTTAGATTCATCCGCAAAAATAAGGGCTTGGCCACTGCCGCCGCTTTCCTGTTTGTCGCCGTGGCCGCTTCGGGACTTGCCAACGACCTGATCAAGGTGCTGGTCGGCAGGAGTAGGCCAGGCCTTTTGATTTCCAGGGGTGTCTACGGCTTCAAACCCTTTACGGATACATATTTTTACGCCTCCTTCCCCTCGGGCCACTCGAACACCATAGCCTCTCTTTGCTATGGGTTGACTCTGGTGCTGGAGCGCTTCAAATACGAACTCTTGATCATAGCCCTGGCGGTAATGACCAGCCGGGTCGCAGTGGGGGCTCATTTTCCGAGCGACGTATTGTTCGGGGCCTACCTGGGGGTGGTGATCACCGCAGCGGTTGCCAGGGAGTTCGACAAAAGAGGGTTCCAAATCGGAATCCGTGCTAAACTGGCGCCGGCGGAGCGCCGGGGGGATCTTTTCGCTCCCCGCTGACCCTTTGCCGCCGGATTAAGGGGGGGGGACATGCCTTTCATTGCAAGCGGCACTATCGATCTTCATTACGAAATTTACGGCGAGGGACCCCCGCTTCTTTTCATAAGCGGTCTTGGTGGCTCCACCTGGACGTGGAGCGGCCAGATCCCTTTTTTCAAAAATCATTACCGCTGCATTCTTTTCGACAACAGGGGCGCCGGGCTTTCGGCAAAGCCCCCCGGGCCTTACTCGATAGCCGGGATGGCCGAGGATGCCCTCCGCCTGCTCGACTGCCTCAGGGTGGAAAAGACCTTCGTTTTCTCCCTTTCCATGGGGGGCATGATTGCCCTGGAGCTTGCCAGGATTGCTTCTCAAAGGCTTTGCGCCATGCTGCTCGGGTGTACCCATGCCGGAGGCACGGCCCGCATTGAGCCTTCTGCCGAAGCGGTTTTACTACTCATGGACACCGCCGGCTTAAGCCGGGAGGAAATCCTGTGGAAGCAGACCCCGATTTTTTTCAGTAAAGGGTTTTGCGCCCGGAATGTAAAGGCGATAAAAGATCAATACCGCATGCAGCTTCTGGCCCCCGTTCAGCCCGGTTATGCCTTCGATGCCCAGTTGCGGGCTATTCCTCTTTTCGATTGCACGGACGCGCTAAAGGACATCGCTGCGCCTGCGCTGGTCGTTTCCGGTACGCAAGACGTTTTGGTTCCAGCGGCCAACGCCACCTACCTTGCCCAACACCTTCCAAACGCGGAATTGATCGAAATCCCCGACGCGGGACATGCCCTGCACGTCGAGTGCCGGGACTTTCTAAACCGCGCGGCCCATGGTTTCTACAAAAAACATGGCTGCCTCGCCGGGTTATAAGCGTTGCCATGCTGCGATCGGAGGCAGGACATTTTTAAAAATCCTGTTAATCCTGTAAATCCTGCCAAAAGGGGAAGGGGTATGTCTCTATTTAAGTCCGCTCTTGCGCTCAGCGGAGGCTCGGCGCGTGGGCTGACGCACCTCGGGGTGCTCCAGGAAATCGAGCGGCGACACCTGAAGTTCGAGGTGATCACCGGTACGAGCATGGGCGCCTTGATAGGGGGCCTTTACGCCCTCTACGGAAAATTTGACAGGGTGATGCAAACCTTTGACGAGCTGTTTGCGAGTAAGCTTTTCGTCAAAACCGCCTCGATCGCCATCGACGAAGCGCCGGCCATTATCGGGCAGGATGGTTTTTTCAACCGGTTCATGTGGCTGTTTCGCCAGGGGATTTTTTATACCCGCTCCATTTTGCAAATGGAGCTTGTGAGCGGGGAGCTTTTCGAAGAATTGCTCTCCATGCTGATCCCCGACGTTCTTATTGAAGATTTGCCCGTAAGGTTTGCAGCCGTCGCCATGGACCTTCAGACCGGAGAAGAGGTTGTGCTGGCCCGGGGGGCTCTAAGGCGCGCCATTGCTGCAAGCATCGCCATCCCCGGGATATTTCCTCCGGTCAATACGGGCGGGCGCACCCTTGTTGACGGCGGCTGGGTCGACAATGTCCCGGTTGCCCCCGCGGTGGCTCTTGGCGCCCACTTCGTCCTCGCTGTCGATGCCACTCTAGAAATCGACTCGATGACCGCCAACCCCAGGTCGGCGCTCGAAATACTTTTCAGGAGCAATGAGATATCGCGCATTCTTCTTACCAGGCACAGGAAGGCACCCGCCGATGTTTTGATCGTCCCGCGGATCGGCGACATGTCCTGGGCGGCTTTTTCCTCCCTTGACCATTGCCTGGCGGCAGGAAGAGAAGCTTTCCAGGAAAATGTCCCGGCCATTGCAAAACAAATGCGGAGGCGGCGGCTTCGCACCTGTGAAGGGATGATTCATCCCGGCAGGAACGGCCAGTGGATTCACCCGATGGTAATGGAATGACACCGGAGGCGCCCCCCGCAAATCCAAACGTTTTTTCCTTTGACAAAACAGTGGCCGGTTGTGAGATAGTAGCGCATCTTCTGGCAGTTAAAACGAACAGAAGAAACACTTCTTATCAAACAACCGCAGTAGGAAAGGGTAGAGCCGATGGCTAAAAGAGGCGTCTTGGCTGTTTTTACCGTGGTGCTGGGGTTTTCGCTTTTGCTTGGCGGCCCGGCAATGGCAAGCGTTGGAACCGACGCCAAGGTCCAGGCGTCGATATCGGTCATGAAAGAAATTATGGGTATTCCGGAAAACGCGATTCCTCCCTACCTTTTGGCACAGGCCCATGCCATTGCTATTTTCCCGGACATGCTAAAGGGTGGCTTTCTCCTGGCGGGAAGTTATGGCTTGGGGGTTGTGGTGGAACGAGACGATTCCGGAAGGTGGGGAAACCCTGTCTTTTTCCACCTCGTCGGGGCTAGCTTCGGGTTTCAGGCGGGCGTCCAGTCAACCGACGGGGTGCTTATATTTAAGAGCATTCGCAGTGTCCAAAAGCTCTATGAAGGCAGGATCACCCTGGGGCTCGATGCCTCGATTGCGGTAGGGCCCGTTGGCCGGCAGGCCAATGCGGACACCGACGTCCTTCTTCGCTCGGAGGTCCTCGCATACTCCAGGAGCCGGGGGCTTTTCGGGGGCGTCTCCTTTGAAGGGGCCGTGCTCCAGATGGACTACGGCGCAACCGCTGATTTCTACAACCAGCCGGGACTGCTTCCCTCGGAAATTTTGCACAGTCCAAACGTAACGGCGCCTCCGGTCGCCCACGAACTAGATAGTGTGCTCGACTGGTACTCCACCCACTAAAAGCTGACAATTACCCACACATGCGCCCACTTACCCCTTAGCGGAGACTCCCGGGAAAGGGGCTGGGCCCGATCGCCCCCCTTTTTTGCAAAGGGGGGTTGGGGGGATTTACTCTCCAGCCGCTTGCAATGACGCGCATGGACCGGCTGGGCTCGCTCGCCCCCCTTGTTTGCAACTTTGCAAAAGGAGATAGGTGGCGCATGTATGGGTAATTGTAAGCACCAAAAGAGGGGGGGCGCCTCTCATTTGACCGGGAAAGTCAGTTTGGCCCCGTTCCACCCGATCACCAGGACCATCGGGGCCAGGGAGAAGATGAGCAGC
>JARLHO010000121.1 GCA_031292215.1 Syntrophobacteraceae bacterium
ATCGGCCACACCCTGGACCGGACACGGACAAGGGTGCTGTGGCCGCTATTCGCAAATGGCTCGAACAGCATGGAGTAAAGCCATGAAAAACATAATGGAGATTGACGGGCAGAAGGCCGTTATTTCTTTTGACCCGGATATTGGCATGTTTCGCGGGGAATTCCTGGGGCTTTCCGGAGGCGCGGACTTTTATGCCGCCGATGTTAAGGGTTTGCTGACTGAAGGCAGAATGTCTCTTCTGATTTACCTGAAAGCTTGTGAGGAGCGCGGGACTGCCCCCTTCAAGCACTACTCGGGAAGATTCAATGTCAGAATTTCTCCGGATCTACATGCGGACATTGTCAGCGCAGCCGAGGCGTCCGGAATGAGCCTGAACCAGTGGGTGGAAAAAGCACTCTCACAATGCGCGCATGATTAAAGAGCCCATCTTGAGAACTCAATCTAATCCGCCTGTTCGGTACCCGAGGGATACTACGTGATCGAAATCACCCGGGATGGAGCGATGGCGCCGCGTCACTGGCTCCGGCTTGCTGATGCCCGATCGTTATACGTTGAAGAAGGGGACATTTACTAACCTTGGGCATGTTGACGAGCTTCCAACCATCGTTTGAGCGAGCGCCGGCTTTCTCCAGAAGGCCTTCCAACAATAAGGCCTTCCACACTAACGTCCTCATCCAGTTGAGGCCAGTGAATACCCTCGCCCCTCCCAATCAAACGGAAGTCCTTTCTCTCATCATCAGAACCATTAAGCAGTCTTGGAAACCAGGCAAGAGGGACTGTGATTGTCCGGCCATCGTCGAGGTCCACGATCAGGCTATCCTCTGTGACGGAGACGGTCCGCGCCACGGCAGTTCGTATTTCAGTCGCTAAAGTATTCATCCCATGCCCTTTGCAGGTCGTCTCGCCATTTCACCACGAGTCGGTAAAGTTCGCTGATCTCAGAACGGCTGAATCCGCCGCTGTTTTGTAACCATACAGGATCGAGCCGGAATTTGGCCACTTTTTCATCCCGTTCGACATGAACATGAGGAGGTTCGTCCCTGTCACCAGTATAGAAGAAGAACCTGTATGGCCCAGCCCGTAGTACGGTTGGCATCATCTTAACCTCAAAATAGTAAATGAACGGGCAAACCGCCACATTGCAAAAACACCCACAGGAGAAAAGAAGTCTATTTTTAACATAAGCACCGTGTGTCCGGCACGGATTTTGTGCTGCCTCCCGGTGATCTTCATCCTGGAAGGGCCTTCAGACATTGGAGTTGGTTACCGAAAGTTCACACATCTCTCCTGTGACCTGATATTTTCGGGCCGGAAATTGTTGCCATTCCATGACCTCTTTGTAAGCGCCCGGGTTGGCGCCGGAGTTTTTGGTTCCGGCCGGGAAGTTTTACGTTCGCTGTGCTCAAGGCGCGATTGATTTTGAGCAGGAATTTCAGTCCGGAATTTCCTGTTGAAGAATTCTCCAGGTACATCCGGCATCCAGGATCCAGGATCCAGCATCCAGTCTCCCGCCTCCCGCATCCAATCCAATCCTTTTGACCTCTGCACCACGGCAATAGCAGGCGGCCGACATCTATCTCATCGGGTAAATCGGATACATCGATAAATCGCCCCGGGAGCCGATTTTTTGCACTTCTAACTTCAAATCCCCTGCTTATCTTGGATACGAAGGGGGGAGAAAAAATAGATGAATGATGACAACGCAGAACCAGAACTGAAGATAAAGGAATTCTTTGAAGCACATCGGGGTGAAAAACATATTATCGTGCTTCAGGACTTCCCCGACCCGGACGCCATTTCGTCGGCTTATGCCCATCAGCTCATAAGCGAGGCATTCGATATCGAGTGCGACATCGTCTACAACGGCCGAGTGAGCCATCAGCAAAATATCGCGCTGGTAAAACTTATCGGAATCGAGCTTGTTCGCTTCGACGGTTCGGTGGATTTTCACAAATACGCCGGAGCGATCTATTTAGACAACCAGGGGACGACCGCCGAGGAGATCGTAAAATGTCTAGAAGAGCTTGGGGTTCCCGCCCTGGCGATTATAGACCATCACGAATTCCAGCATCGAATCGAGCCTGCCTTCCAGGACATTCGACGCTCCTACGGCGCGACCGCCACAATTTATGCCCACTACCTCGAACAGGGGCTGATCCGGCTGGATAAGCACCACAAGGAACACGTGATGGCGGCTACCGCCCTTTCGCACGGCATCATAACCGATACCGGGGGGCTCATAAGGGCCGGGGCCGAAGACTTCCACGCCGCCGCCTACCTTAGCCAGTACCGGGACCCCGATCTTTTGGAACAGATTCTAAATCAGGCTCGGCCCAAGCGCTCCATGGACGTGATCCACCGGGCGCTCGAAGACAAGGTGACAGTCGAAGGGCTCTCGATTGCGGGTGTTGGCTACCTTCGGACCGAGGACCGGGACGCAATCCCTCTTACCGCCGATTTTCTGGTGACCGAGGAAAATGTACACACCGCGATCGTCTACGGGGTGGTATCCGGAGTGGAGATGGACGAATGTATCGTCGGCTCCCTTCGAACATCCAAACTCACGCTCGACCCCGATGAGTTCCTAAAGGAGATTTTCGGAAAGGATTGCGCGGGCAGGTATTTCGGCGGGGGAAAGGCCTCTTCGGGTGGATTTAAAATCCCCATCGGCTTTCTTTCCGGAGGAGAGGACGAAGAGTTTCGGGAGCGCAAATGGCGTGTTTTCGACGAGCAGATAAAGCATAAGCTTTTGGCCAAAATCGGGGCCAAAGGTCCCGATGGAGCGCCCACCAAGGCTAAACTGCAACTATATCGCCGAGTCCGGTCGTCGAGCGAACATGGAGAGAGCGCGGAGGGGGCATGACGGGCCCGGCAGTGAACCACGGTAAATTTGTCCTAAAAAGAAAGCTACCGCAGAGGCGACGACTTATCTGGCTTTGACTGGAACCAGTCCTAAATAGTACTGTCCATCCGGAAACTTCTTGGTGGACAGGGCGATGCTTTTTGCCCACCGCCCCCACGGCCGGTGTTTCCGGATGGACCCTTACTGCTCGATTAAACAGAAGGACCGCATTAGAACAGGATACTTCTGCCCTCTTTGCCCACTCAATCTTTTGTATGGCTTGCGTTTTACTCCTCTTCCCATTGTTTTGCATGCGCTCTGTCTTATACCAATGCTTTGGAGCAGCTTGCCCGGTTTCTAATAATCGCACAGCCCCCACCGTTTGGCTCCATATGGGTTGCGTAGCTGGCAAATATCAGGTCGCCCTTCTCATAAAACACGCCTTAAGAGAACAGTGACGGCAGGGATTTCCCGTTTTCATCTCCGAGCTCAGACATGTTACAAAGGAAACGCTCTTGCCTGGCGTCATCGAAAACGAATCTCGGTGGAGCTTGATTCCGACCGAATCAGACGGAAAATATGAAAATATCAATTCCTGCCCGTTCAGACCCCAGTCGCAGTAGCCGGGACTAAAGGGCAAAGATGTTTTAAGCCCGGTATCCGCACCTATTTGAGCCAGGAGCAGATCAACGCCGCTTTCTACCAGCACCGTCCCGACGGCGTCTCGTATGCATGAATCCAGTAAGCTCCGGCCGGCTTCGATCCATATATCGAAAATCTCACCCGCGCTCACCAGCCCAAAAACAATCTTTTCGGCATCGGGGGCAATCCGGGCAAGTTTTACACTCAGGATTTTCCCTTTTTCAGTATCTATTCCCTGCTCATCGATGTCCTTTACCGGAGAAGCTATATAGGCTCCCCGTATGGCGCCAATCCTTCCCGCCTCACCAACGCACTCCCGGATCTTTTGGAAAACCTCGTCGTGCGGCGGTTGGGAATGCGAACCGTAGCCCAAACATCTCAAGACATCGCGTTCCTCGGGCAAACCAACGCCAAGCAGCGATTCTTTCATTTTCCGAGCGCCGCTTCAGTTTCTTCAATCAGCGTAGCCACGCTCTCGGCGTAACCGTCAGCGCCCAGCCTTCCCGCCATCTCGCGATTGAGGAATGCTCCCCCCACCATGATTCGCACATCCTGGCTTTCTTTCCGGATAGAGTCTATGGCGCCCCCGACAAGATCGACGGTCGTGCTCATCATGGTAGAAATTCCCACAAGGTCGGGTTTACGCTCCCTGACCTCACTGACGAAGCGATCCCGCGAGAGGTTTTTCCCAAGATCGGTCACTCGAAACCCATAGCCTCGGTAGACATCCCGCACGATATTTTTTCCCATGTCATGAGGGTCGCCCTCTATAACCCCCAAGACAACATGTTGATTTCTTTCGGGCGAACCGGACTGGTTGGAGAGGCCTTCCACGGTTTGCCTGACCAGATCCAGGGAAAGTATGAGTTCGGGCAATCCGATCCGTCGATCTCTAAAAAGCTGTCTCACTTCATTGAGGGCAGGGTAGACGGCCTGTGAAAAAATTACAGGAAGCGCATATTCTTCCGGCAGGGACAGCAACATCGCTTGGAGTTCCCCCCGTCTTTTTTCCACTATCATTTTTTTAAACTCTACGAGCAAATCAGACATTTGCATTCCCTTTCCGTGTATGCGAATTCGCTCAGGCCGCCTCTAAGCCCCCATTGGTTAACTCGGCTTTGAACCGGTCGAAGAACTGGGCCGCAGTGACCATGGCACGGGCATTTTGAAGCGAGGTATTGGGTGGATACTCGCAGGAAGGCGCAAGAATGAATCTTCCGTTTTTCCCGAGCTGGTCTATTTCACGAACACATTCCCCTATGACCTCCATGGGAGTGCCCGAGTAGAGCAGATCTGTCGGAACGTAGCCCATGAGCGTGGCCTGCCCGCCATAGGTCTGCTTCAGCTCACCAAAATCACGACACCCCTCAGCAAGGTCCGCAAACGAATAGACCGACGGGTTTATCCATTTATTGACTTCTTTGAAGTAAGGAGAATACCCGCAGCCGTGATGGGCCAAAAGAACGCCGGACTCGGTTACCGCCTTGGCCATCCTTGCAGCATAAAGCCCTTCGAATTCTTCCCACATCTGCGGCCGCACTCCCGACCTCGAAGCCGGAAGCGTGTCTAGGCAAACCCCCGCAACGCCTCTGGCATACTGCTCCCTGACGAACTCCACGAGCACATCGGTTACAATTTCAAGCCCCTCCTTGACCTGCTCCGGATGTTCGAGCAGATCCATATAGAGCTTTTCCATCCCGCGCATCATTCCCAAAACGCCCAAAGGCCCGTAGACAAAACCCAGTACGGGACACTCGCCGCCGACCCGGTTCACCAACCGGGAGCAAACATCGAGATAGGTGGACATTCGTTTGGTCACGGCCGGATTTACCCTGGCAAGGCGCCCGTAATCGGCCGGTTCGGCGATAAGGGGGTTTTCATAGTCCGGATGAGCCGTAGAGTTTGCCGGATAGATGATTTTTTGTCCAAAGTCCGCAGCCTCGACGGACAGATCGGTAAAACATAGAAAGATGTCATCGCCTATCAACCGGTTGGCGAAAATCATGGCCTCGGCGGCAAGTTCACTGTTGGTTGAAAAATCCGGAAAACCCACACCGCACATCTGCCGCACCACGCCAATCGCCAGAGTGCAAACAGGAACTCTGTCGGTTTCCTCACCTTTGAGAGTCAGAAGCACCCTCTCCATTGAAGTAAGCTGATCCATAAAGTGCTCTCCAAAATGACGATTGATATCAAGACTCAAAACCGCTCGAAAATGCCCTCGGGTGCGGACACTAACAGCGGAGCGGAGAGTATGTCAAACAGAAAATATTGATAGAATCTATGCCTGGTATAGGTAGTGGCTATGCTGCTCGTATGAAACTCCAGCGGCGTGTCGTAGCGGAGCCCCGATCTGCCCGACAGGCTGCGCCTGCGGGCAGATCAGACAATAGTTCGCACCGCCTGCAGGGGGACGTGCTCGGGCAGATCGCTAAGGGCCTAGCCGATCGCGGTCGGCGAGGGTGATGATAAGGGGCGAATTAAGAGAGCCCGCATTGAAAGCGCTCGAAAGCATCAACATACATTGGCAACAATCAACCATTCATCCCCAACCACGACGAGCGCTATCACCAGGGAAATAGAATCAGCAAGGGTTTTGTCGAATCTACGGTCAACTATGTCGTTGCCAAGCGATTTACAAAGCGGGAACGAATGCTGCTCTTCTCTGTTAATAGCTGTTAGTAGCTATTAACGCGCTGTTATTCATGCTGCCAGCTGGCTGTTTTCTGGGGCTATAAATCGAGTATGATAAGAAAAAGCAGTGGGTTGTAAAAGGAACTGCTGCGTTTTTCGCTGTTTTATCAGCTTGACCGGGATTCACTCTCCCGTCGTCAACGCCACCCATAAACCGGCCAGGCTAAATCACCCCCCTTTTTTCCAAAGGGGGACAGGGGGGATTTACTCTTCTTTACCGCCGCCGGCAATGCGACGCATAAATAGCGCCCATGGACCGGCTTGGCCCGATCAGCTTGGAATCGGCTATGGTTCAAACATAGAAGTAAATCGAGCAAACGTGCGATACAACGGGTTTTGCGGGTGCAAAAAGGAAGAAAACAAACTGTCGATTAGCCGGTCAATATCGGCACAGGGGGGTTTCATGCCTCACCTCTTTTCCCTATCCTAACTACTGGATTTAGCAAAATGACTGCACGAAAAGGACTGCGTTAGGACAGAATACCCCCCGCAGTGAACCACACGGTTGATTTGTTCTCCTTCAAGGACTGAGAGCGACACAGGAGTTTTTCGTCATCCGCAAGTAGTCGAAAACCAGGCGGACACTGCGTGTTAGTTGGCGCATTTTTTGTGCAACGTTGGGTACCCCCTTGGATTTGA
>JARLHO010000122.1 GCA_031292215.1 Syntrophobacteraceae bacterium
GGCGGGAAAGGCTAAAAAGGTCGCTCTCACGGCCTGCATGAGAAAGCTCCTTACTATTCTCAATGCCATGGTGAGAGATGACTCGCTTTGGTGCGCAAAATAACATTATGACCTCTTGATTTTTAAGACAGTTGCTACAAAAGCTCATTTCTTTGGTGGATAGGCGGCATCGAACCTGTCGATGATGTCCAGAAATTTTTCCGGCAGCCTGCGCCTGGCTTCCCGGGCGATTGGCCCGGGCACTTCCCCGTAGAAGGCCTGAGCTATTCCCCCGGCTATGCAGGCCAGGGTGTCGGAGTCGCCTCCAAGAGAGACGGCACGGCGCACCCCATCTTCGTAATCGGTCGAATCGAGAAAAGCGATGATCGCTTCGGGCGCCGTGCCCCGGCAGGAAACGTCAAAGGCGTAGTCCGGCCTTATCTGGTCGATGGTACGGCTTAAATCGTAGCCAAAGCGCGTGGAAATCTCTTCCCGGATCCTCTCTTTGGAGGCGCCCGTTCGGGCCAGAAACACCGCAAGCGCTGTGGCCTGCGCTCCCTTGATGCCTTCGGGGTGGTTGTGAGAGACCTCGGCGGTTTTCCCGGCTTCTCTTAGCACCTCCTCTACGGTTTCAAAGGCGAACCCCACAGGGCTAACCCGCATGGCCGCCCCGTTGCCCCAACTGTTGTAGGGTTTTGAGACGGGGTCGAAAATCCATTGTAAGAAGGCGCCCCCGTACCCGGCATCCAGGTACATGCGCCCAAAGGTTCGAAACGATTCGGCGTAGGTTCTCTTTTCCAGGATGGAGCAAGCCGTTGCAACCGTTAGCACCGTATCGTCCGTAAAACAGGAACCGGGCTCAAACAAGGCAAACTCCATCGTTTTAACCGGGAGTCTTTCGTATACGGAACCGATTATGTCGCCTGCAACCGCTCCAAGCATTGTAGCAGCCTCCCGGGTAAACGAGCCGTTTAATCTTTATTCCGGAATATAAATAATGTAAGTCTGGTCTTGGCCGGCCGGCGCGCTGCAGCCGCAGTTTATATATCATACTGGAGATAAAGATGAACTCAATGCGAAATGCGCTCTTTGCGGACCTCTATGGATTTACCATGTCCGCCTGCTATTTCGAAAACCGGATGTTCGCCCCGGCCGCTTTCAGTCTCTACATCCGAAAGTATGGACCGCACAGGAGCTACTACGTGAGCGCGGGGCTGGAAGAGGTGGTCGAGTTTCTCGAAAGCTTTCGATTCGCGCCCGAGGAAATCGATTATCTTCAGTCGACCGGGCTTTTTTCGACCGATTTTCTAAACTACCTGGAAAGTCTGCGTTTCACGGGCGAAGTTTTTGCCATTCCCGAAGGACGTCTTTTTTTTAAAGATGAGCCCATCCTGGAAATAACCGCTCCGGTGATCGAAGCCCAACTAATCGAAAGCTTTGTCATAAATGCGATCAACCTTCAGGTTTCCATCGCATCCAAGGCCGCCAGGTGCATCCATGCGGCGGGGGGCAAAAACCTGGTGGATTTTTCGCTGAGGCGCACCCAGGGAACGGATGCGGGCATGAAAGTCGCCCGTGCCAGCTATATTGCAGGCTTTAAGGGGACGAGCAACGTTTTGGCCGGAATGGCCTACGGGATTCCCATAGCCGGCACGATGGCCCATTCCTTTGTTTTGAGCTTCGAGGAAGAGATCGAGGCTTTTCGGGCTTTCGCCAGGACTTTCCCCGACAGAACAGTGCTGCTGATCGACACCTATGATACCGTTACCGGGGCAAAAAAGGCTGCCGAGGTCGGCCGGGAAATGGCCAAACGGGGGGAAAGACTAAAAGGGGTAAGGCTCGACAGCGGAGATATCACCCAGTTGAGTAAAGAGGTAAGGGGAATCCTCGATGAGGCGGGCCTAAAAGAGGTGATTATCTTTGCAAGCGGGGGGTTCGATGAATATGAAATTGAGGAGGCGCTCTCAAAAGGCGCGAGGATAGATGCCTTTGGAGTGGGCACGAAGATGGGGGTTTCAGCCGATGCGCCCTACAATGATATTGCGTACAAACTGGTCGAATATGACGGCCGTCCGGTCTTAAAGCTCAGCAGGGCAAAAAAGACCCTGGTAAATCAAAAACAGGTGTTTCGAGAGGTGAGCGGCGGTAAAATGAGTGGAGACACCATCGGGAGGCGCGCCGAGTCGCTGCCTGGAGAACCACTTCTTGAATGCGTGATGCGGGGCGGCAAAAGGCAGGTTTCGCCGCAGACCCTGGAGACTATCCGGGAACGCTTTCTGAGCGAATTTTCCTCCCTTGGCGACGAGCATAAAGCGATAAAGAGTCCGAAAGATTATCCGGTGAGGCTAAGCCCCATGCTCGAGGCGGCTCAGAGCCGGACCGTGCGTGAGGTGAGGAAAAGAGAACTGGGGGAGAGTTCGTGAAAGAGGAAGGCCAAAGAGTTGCCGGGGAACTCCCCGTGCCCGCCCACTTCGCACCTGACAGGGTTGGCGAGGTGTGGCGCACGCAGTATCAAAATAGAGCCGTCGAGGCGGCGCGGTGGGCCCTTAGCCACGCCATCGCTCCTGCCTCCTCGGACCGGCGACGGATCGCGCTGCTGCTAGTCGACGTACAAAACACTTTCTGCATCCCCGGCTTTGAGCTCTACGTAGCCGGAAGATCGGGGACTGGCGCAGTCGACGATAGCAGAAGGCTCAGTCAATTTATCTACAGGAATCTGCACCGCATCACCCAGATCATCCCGACCATGGACACCCACCAGGCGATACAAATCTTCCATGCGATCTTTCTTATAAATGATAGAGGAGAGCATCCCGGGCCGTTTTCGCTTATAAGCGTCGAAGAGATCGAAGAGGGGCGCTGGAAGACAAACCCCGCAGTGCTACGGCATTTGGGCATAGACCCCGAGTACGGGGACCGCTACCTTCTCCACTATGCCAGGGAGCTCCGGCGCGGGGGCAAATACGATCTTACTACCTGGCCTTACCACGCGATGCTTGGAGGTATCGGACACGCGCTGGTCTCGGCGGTCGAAGAGGCGCTCTTTTTTCATTCCGTGGCCCGCTACACGCAACCGCACTTCAGGATCAAGGGGGGCAAACCCTTAACCGAGCACTACTCGGTGCTGGGCCCCGAGGTGACATGTGGGCCGGGAGGGGAACCGGTGGCAAAAAAGGATGAGTTTCTCGCAAAAGAGCTCCTGGGCTACGATATGGTGATTATCGCCGGACAGGCCAAAAGCCATTGCGTGGCGTGGACGATAGCCGATCTGCTGGAGGATATCGGGAGGCATGGAGGTGAGCTTGCCGGTAAAATTTATCTATTGGAGGACTGCACTTCCGCTGTGGTCATTCCCGGAGTCGTCGACTATTCGGAGGCAGCAGATCTCGCATTTCGCCGTTTTGCCGAGGCCGGAATGCACTTGGTACGCTCGGTCGATCCGATGAGCGGGTGGCCGGGAGAGTAAATCCCCCCGGCCCCCCTTTGCAAAAAAGGGGGGTGATTGAGTCTGGCCCCTCCATGCACGTCATTGCCAGCGGCGAGAGCAGAGTAAATCCCTTACAAGCTGGGCAGCTCGGGGCTTGGCAACCCGTCTGCGGCGACACGCCGCTGAAGTCATAAGAGTCCACCTTGCCCTCCTAAACGAAATCCAAAAAGGTGCGGTCGGCGACAAACATTTTCCCGGGGTTCAAGATATTTAAGGGATCGAGGGCCTTTTTAATTCTGCGCATCGCTTCGAGCCCCCCCGGGCCCACCTCCTGCTCGATAAAGGGCGATTTGGCTATACCGATTCCATGTTCGCCGGAAATGGTGCCGCCTAGACCAAGGACCAGTGTAAACAGCTCCTCTACGGCTTTTCCGGCCCTTCGCCGCTCACTTTCGTTTTTTCTATCGAACATGATGTTTGTGTGAATATTGCCGTCTCCGGCATGGCCAAAACAAACGATAATGAGGTCATGCTTTCGGGCAAGGGAGCGGATAGAGCGGATAAGCTCCGGGATTTTGGTGCGGGGAACCGTTACATCCTCGTTTAATTTGCCCGGCCTTATTCGCCCCAAAGCGGGAGAAATGGATCTACGGGCGCGCCACAGCCGCTCTCTTTGCTCCGGGGACCGAGCGACTTCCGTCGAGGTCGCACCGGCGTTCCGGCAGATTTTTTCGATTTCCGAGACCTCGCCGTCCAGCACTATGTCGTAGCCGTCGACTTCTATTAGCACTATCGCCTCGGCTTCGACCGGAAGGCCGATATGGAGGTGGTTTTCGATCGCGCCAATCGTCGCCTGGTCCATCAGTTCGATAGTGGACGGGGTGATGCGCGCCTTAAGTATCGAGCATATCGCCTCTATTGCGCTCTCAAGGCGGGAAAACACGGTGGTCAAAGTCCGCACGGACTGCGGGGCGGGAATGAGGCGAACCAGTATCTTTGTAAAAATCCCGAGGGTGCCTTCGGAGCCGGCCATGAGACGTGTCATATCATAGCCGACCACGCCTTTCATGGTGCGCGTGCCAGTTCTAATGATCTCGGAGGTGGGCAGCACCATTTCAAGCCCCAGAAGGTAGTCCCTGGTGACACCGTATTTTACGGCCCTGGGCCCCCCGGAACACATCGCAACATTTCCGCCCATACTTGAAAAAGCAAGACTTGCGGGGTCGGGAGGATAAAAAAGACCGTATTTGGAAACGGCTTTTTGAAACTCTCCGGTGATCACTCCCGGCTCGACTGTGGCCGTCATGTTGTCGCCGTCGATTTCGAGTATTTTGTTTAGCCGGTTGGTAACCACTACGAGGCCGCCGCGGGGAAGGCATGCGCCCACCATTCCGGAACCGGACCCTCTCGGATAAAGGGCAAAAAGCTGCTCATTGGCCAGTTTGACCAGGGCCGAGATTTGGGCGGCATCGGATGGAAAGACCACCCCTTCGGGGGCCGAGCACATTTTGCTCGCATCAAAGCTGTAGCAGTGCAGCTCTTCGGGGGAGCGCAACAGGTTTTCGCTCCCCACTATGGCCTCAATGAGTGAAAACGGCAGGGACATCTGTTCGAAAATCCTTTCCGGTACGGCGATAGATGGCAAACGTTTGGCGCTCACCATTTGATTTTGGAAAATATCGTGGTTCGGGTCAAGCTGATTCGTAGTTACGAGCAAGGAGCAGGGAGGAGAATACGTCTTCCCGCTTCCCGCTTCCCGCTCCCCGCTCCCCGCTCCCCGCTCCCCGCTCCCCGCTCCCCGCTCCCCGCTCCCCGCTCCCCGCTTCCTGCTTCCTGCTTCCTGCTTCCTGCTTCCCGCTCCCCGCTCCCCGCTCCCCGCTCCCCGCTCCCCGCTCCCCGCTTCCCGCTTCCCGCTTCCCGCTTCCCGCTTCCTGCTCCCCGCTCCCCGCTTCCTGCTTCCTGCTTCCTGCTTCCTGCTTCCTGCTTCCTGCTTCCTGCTTCCTGCTTCCTGCTCCCCACTCCCTGCTTCCCGCTTCCCGCTTCCCGCTTCCCGCTCCCCGCTTCCCACTCCCCGCTCCCCGCTCCCCGCTCCCCGCTCCCCGCTTCCCGCTTCCTGCTCCCCGCTTCTTGCTTCTTGCTTCTTGCTTCCCGCTCCCCGCACTGGCGCTTGATAACGGATTTGTAATTTGATAGTCTCGGTAGTTGCCAATCCGTCATAGAGACACGCGAGCCAAGAACTGGACCAAGGAATCGAGGACGATATGAGCTGCCACACACAAGATTTTTGCCTGGGATGCGATGCATTGCTGCAGTCGCCTCCCGGGTGGTTTCGCACCGCGCGGCTAGGGCTTTTGGCCAACCAGGCTTCCGTCAATAAATCCTTTGAAAGCGTCAAAAGATTGATTGTAAAGACCGGGGGAAACCTGAGATGCCTATTCTCCCCCCAGCATGGATTTTACTCGGAAAAACAGGCCAATATGATTGAGTCGGCCGACTTCAAAGACCCGGAGAGCGGGCTGCCGGTAGTAAGCCTTTATTCGAGCAGCCGTGAGCCGGCGGCCGGGGCGCTGGAATCCATAGACGTACTGCTGATAGACTTACAGGACGTAGGGACCCGGGTCTACACCTACACCACCACAATAGGGCTTTGTATCGAAGCTTGCGCTCGCGCCGGCAAAAGGGTGATCATCCTCGACAGGCCAAACCCGATAAGTGGTACGGAAATTGAAGGGAATGTGGTCGAACCGCCGTTTCGCTCCTTTGTGGGAAGATACCCGGTTCCGATGCGGCACGGACTTACTGCGGGAGAATTTGGGCGCTTTGTGCGGGCAACAGAGAACATCGACTGCGATCTGGAGGTAGTTGCGATGCGGGGGTGGAAAAGAGGCCGCTATTTCGACCAACTGGGGATCGAGTGGGTTTATCCCTCACCCAACATGCCCACATTGCAAACGGCTCTTCTCTACCCGGGCATGGTGCTCCTGGAGGGCACCAATATCAGCGAGGGCCGGGGGACGACTTTGCCTTTCCAACTCTTCGGCGCCCCATTTCTTGACAGGAAAAGGCTCCTTGGGCAACTCGAACCCGGTTTGGAAGGCGTAGCGTTTCGTCCCGTAACCTTTGAGCCGGCATTCGATAAGTACATGGGAAAACCTTGCCCGGGATTTCAAATCCACATAACGGACAGGGAAAGATTTAAGCCATACAGGTTGGGGCTGGCACTTCTTCGGGCTCTTTGCGTGACGCACCCGGACAACTTCCGGTGGCTCGATCCTCCGTATGAATACGAAATGGAAAAGCTTCCCGTAGACATTTTGATAGGAAGCGCGACGATAAGAAAACGGGTCGAACAGGGGCTTAGCATCCGTGAGATCGAGTCGGGGCGGGAGCAGGGTCTTCAAACATACCGCAAGACGCGCGAACCGCTCCTGCTTTACCCCGACTAGCAGAAAAGAGGTACGGCTATCCATGCAGGAGCAGTTTGCCGAACCTGTCCCAGCGGACAAAACTTGTGGAGGCATGGAGGGAAAGCGAGCCGGAGTCCCTCCAGGACCAGTAGATGACAAAAGCTTCTCCCACCAGGTCGCGGGTGGGAACAAAGCCCCAGAAACGGCTATCGCTGCTGTTGTCGCGGTTATCGCCCATCATGAAATAGTGATTGGCCGGAACGACGACGGGACCGAAATTGTCCCTCGGACCCGGCACGATGCGCGGATCGCCGTAGTGGCCGAAAGGTTCTTTTAGAAGCTTATCGTTAATGTAGATTTTCTTGTCGACGATTTGAATCTTTTGAAGAGGCAGCCCGATCACTCTTTTAATATAGTCCACCGAAGGGTCTTTGGGATATTGGAACACGACAATGTCAAACTGTTTGGGGGCCTCGACGGGGACGATGACTTTGTTGGCAAAAGGGACTCTTAGGCCATAGATGAATTTATTTACGAGGATATGGTCGCCAACGAGAAGGGTTGGCTCCATGGAACCCGAAGGGATTTTGAAGGCCTGAACGACGAAGACGCGGATGAAAAGGGCAAGGAGTATGGCAATGACCAAAACCTCGGTATACTCACGCGCTACTGTTTTGTGCTTTGTCGCCTCGCCCTGTGTTCCGGCCGATTTGTTCAATGGGAGCTCCTTTTCGGAAATTATCGATTTAATCTTTCATTATGGTCCCATTGTGAGTCCTTTTCAAGAACAACATGTTCAGGCGCGGGCAAACGAAAACAACCGGGGAAGAGCTTTGCTATGATGTCGTTATTCTCGAAATCGGAAAACCTCGTAGGCCTAGATATTGGCTCGCACAGCGTAAAGCTCCTGCAGATGAGCAGCAGCAATGACGCCCTCAAACTGGTGAACCTGGGGGTGGCGCCACTTTCGCGCGAGTGTTTTGTCGAGGGCAGGCTGGCAAAACCGGAGGTGGTCGCCGAGGCGATCCGCATGCTCGCAAGCCATCTGAGAATCAAGAGCAAATCGGTTGCGGTCTCCATCTCGGGCTACGATGTAATGATCAAAAAAATTGAACTTCCCACCATGACCGAGGATGAACTGGCTGCGAGGATGCACTCCGAACTCGGCCAATATATTCCATACAACATCGAGGAGGTCGATGTTGACTACCAGGTGATCGATGTTTCAAAAAACCGGCCTAATTTCATGGACGTCATGCTGGTGGCGGCCAAAAAGGAATCGGTGGCCGATTTCAACAACTTGCTAAAACTCGCCGGATTGGAACCCCTTGTAGTGGATGTGGACTTTTTTGCCCTTAGCAACTGTTTTGAGGCCGCATGCGGGTTTGGCGATGAAAGAGTAGCTCTTATCGATTTTGGCGCCAACAAGTCTCTTCTAAACATTGCCCATAAGGGCATGCCGATCTTTACGCGAAGCATCTCGGTTGGCGGCAACCAACTTACCGATGCCATAAAGGAGTGTTTTAACATCAGCTTTGAAGAAGCCGAATCGGTAAAGCTTGGCCAGTCGGAGCAAAAATACCCGACAAAGGAGCTCGAAGACATCTTTGTATCCACGGTGGGCGCGTGGGTGAAGCAATGTCAGCGGGCGCTCGACTTTTTCTACCATAATTTCCCCGATGACAAAATCGGCTCGATCTATCTAAGCGGTGGCTCCTGCCTGATTCCCGGCCTCGATACAGTGCTGCGGGAACACCTCGATATTCCCGTTGAGATTTTCAACCCCTTCTCCGGAATTCATCCGGACGCAAAACTGTTCGACACCGCTTATGTAAATCATGTAGGTCCACAGATGGCCATCTCATTTGGACTGGCTTTAAGAAAGAGCAGAGAAAAATGATCCTGATAAACCTGCTTCCCGTAAAAGTCCAGAAGCGCAAAGAAGGCGCGCGGCAAATCGTCTCCATATATATGTTGACCATCGTTTTGGCCATGGCGGTCATGGGGTATCTGTGGCTGAGCTACAATCGGGAGATTTCGAGCCGCCGGCAAAAGTTGGCCACGATCCAAAGCGAGGTGAAGAAATACCAGTTGTTCCAGGCAGAACTCCAGCGGCTTACGGAAGCAAAAAATACCATAGACAAAAAGCGTGCAATCATAAAACAGCTCCAGGGGGATCGAGACGCGGTGGTCAGGATGCTGGCGCTTTTGTCGATAAAGGCGCCGCAGGGCAAAATTTGGTTGGACAGTTTGACCCAGACCGGCAATAGCGTCACCCTCGACGGGGTGGCCGAGAGCAATGAAGCCATCGTTACATTCATGCGCAACCTCCAGTCTTCCCAATATGTTGCGACCGGAAGCACCAACCTGGTCATGTCCAAGCAGTTTTCAGTAATGGACATGAAACTGAGAAGATTTCAACTGGCTTATCGTTTTTACACCTATTCCGAAATTCAGAAAAAATAGAAGATTAAGCCGCCATGAAAAATATGTTTGCAGAATTCCAGGAAAAAATCTCCAGTCTAACAGTTGCTCAGAAGGTGCTGCTTTTCGCCGTGACCCTTTTGGTCATGGGCGGGGCCTTCTACTTTTTACAATTCCAGAGCCAGTTGGACACACTTTCGAGCCTTGACGGCCAGATCGCATCCCAGCAAAGAGAGCTCGCAACTCTTAAGGCCTCCGCCGCGAGGGTGAGAGTTCTTAAAACTCAGATCGCCCAATCGAGCGAGGAGCTTAAAAGACTGCTGATGCTGCTTCCCGACCAAAAAGAGATCCCCGGCCTTCTGGAGAGCGTTTCGAGGCTTGGGGCTTACGTAGGGCTTGAAAATATACTCTTTCAACCCGAACCCGAGGTGCGCCATGAGTTCTACGCAACCATTCCCGTCCGGCTCGATCTGGTGGGCACATTCGACAATCTCGGAGTTTTTCTGGACAGCGTCTCCAAGCTCGACAGAATCCTTAAAGTTCAGTCACTCAAACTGGAGCGACAAAGCCCGGCTCAGACGTCGCTACTACAGGTAACGTGCGAGATTGTCACTTATCGATTTTTGAAAAAGCCCCTAGTGGTCAATAAAGCCCCGCAAAGGAGAAAGTAAATGGTTCGGGCTCGTCGATCAGCCAAAACGATTCGAAATTTTTTAACCCGCAATCATGGAACTGATAGGGTTCATCAGGGGGAACGCATGCGAAGGCAGGCAAATAATTGGATAGGCCCTTTTCCTTGCATTCTGGGACTGGCGCTTGTGCTCGGCTGTTTTGTGCACTCGGCGCCGGCACGCTGCGAGGGCGCCCTGGCGCCGGAATCGTTGCTGTACACCTCCGGGGATCAGCCGAAACAATATACCGGCAAAAAGATAAGCCTCGACCTGATGGACGCCGACATCCGCAACGTATTGAGGCTCATTTCGCAGTTGACCTCGACAAATATCGTCGTAGACCCTGATGTCGCCGGCAAAGTGACCCTGAAGGTCAAAGAGGTCCCGTGGGACCAGGTGCTCGATATGGTGCTATCGATGAACGACCTGGGCAAGGAACAAGACGGCAATGTGATTGTCATTGCCAAGCAGGCGAAACTGCACCAGGCGTACCTTCAGAAGATGGAGGCGATGAAGGCGAAGCAAAACCTGGCCGAATCGAGCAAAGACGAGGGGGAGCTGACTACTGTGTACCTTCCGGTCAATTTTGGCGCTCCCGCCGATTTGGCGGCAAAAATTGCCGACGGCAAGAGCCACCGGGGAAAAGTCTCGGTTGACAAAAGAACGAGCCTTATCATTTACACTGATTACCCGGCGAGGATCTCCTCGGCCAGGAGCTTGCTCCAAAGGCTCGACCGCCCTACCCCCCAGGTGCTTATAGAGGCTAGAATCGTAACCCTCACCAGTGAGGCCAGCAGGCAACTTGGCGCCAACTTCTCATTTTCGGCAACCCATGAGGCCACTGCGCAGCCGGTGTCACAGAATTTTTTCATAAACCCGCCAAGTCTTGCCGCAGCGCAATTCGGCGGAGTAATCGGCCAAATGATCGGAAAAACTCTGGTCAATGTGGATCTCGAGATACAGGCGCTCCAGACTTTATCCATGGCAAGGATAGTGGCGGCCCCGCGCGTGCTTACCTTAGACAACGTAAAGGCCGTTGTCACCCAGGGCGAGGAGGTGCCCTACCTCGAGGTAAACGGCGTCAATTCCACCGTGTCTTCCACGGCCTTTAAGGATGCGGTGCTCGAACTGCAGGTTACACCCCACATCACTCCGGACCGGAAGGTGCGACTGCTGATAAACGCCAAGCAGGACACTGTTTCCGCAACCACCTACCAGGTCGGGAACAGTCCCGCACCAGGCATCGACACAAGAAAGATACAGACCGAACTGCTTGTAGCCGACGGGAACGTGGTCGTTATCGGAGGCGTCATAAACAACCAGTCCACCTACACCAACACGAATACGCCGGGGCTTAGCAGCATACCGATCCTGGGACGGCTTTTCAAAACCGAATCAACCGATGACAAGAAAAACGAACTGCTGATCTTCATCAGCCCTAAAATAGTGGAACCTTCCATACCTTACGCCAAAACGACGCGGAATTGATTTTAAGCTTGCCCCGGCTCTCGGGGCTGTGTAATATCGCACTTTGCCGCTTAGCGGTGCGATATGGATTGCCGGGGGGGGGAGAAGTTATGCGGGGAGATTTTTCGCCAGTCAGGCTTATCTTCCTCTGCGTGGTTGTTTCAGTGATCTCAGGATGTTCAGTACAAAGGCCCGATGCCGGGCTCGACTCTTCCCGATCCAAGGGGAAAGAGCGGATCGACAATTCGGCGTACCGAGCGGTTGCACCGCAGAAAGAACCCGTAAGGGTCGATTATCTGACATTGCTCTCCGAGGTTTCGAGCCCCGAGGTCTATGTCTACAAGGAAAAGCGCCGGCTTTATGTCGTGCAGTCAAACGTGGTGGTCCGCGACTACCCGATAAACCTTGGGCCCAACCCGGTAGGAGACAAGCAAATCGAAGGAGACGGCCGCACGCCGGAAGGCGACTTCACCATTTGCGAAAAGACTCCCGGGGATCGGATCAATAAGGCGCTTGTCATCGATTACCCGGATAGAGGGCATGCAAAACGGGCGCTTTTCTCGGGGATCATCTCCCCTCTTCAGTTCAAACAAATAGCTTTGGCCGCCGCGTCGAAAGCAGCTCCTCCGTGGGATACGAAACTGGGCGGGCAGATTGCGATTCACGCGGAAGGCGGACAGGGAAACGCGGCGCACGGCGATATCGAGCTCTACAGCAGCGATATGAAAGAGCTCTTTAAGGTTGCCTCGCCAGGAACTCCTGTTCATATCAGGCCGTAGAGTGGTGAATAGTGACTGGTGAGTGGTGAGTAGTAATAACGAACTCATACCACTTTTCATACAAGCCGCCTCGCCACGTCCTCGGACGCGGTTTGAACGAGAATGAAACTTTAAGTACACACCTCACCCCGCAGGCTTTTAGCCGGGGTCCATGGAATTTTTTATCCGTACTGTACGAGCAGAGTCGAAATCCCCCCACCCGCCCCC
>JARLHO010000123.1 GCA_031292215.1 Syntrophobacteraceae bacterium
CATGGCTTCGCTATTGGGTGAACGCTTGAACATTTGGTAACATTGACCTCGCGGTTTGCTCTTTGCCAATCCCCTTCACTCTTAATCGCTCCCTGGATAGCGGAAATCATCTGCCCTTTGACGCCCAACGGGAATTGCTGTCGCCAGGAGCTTTCTTGGGAAAAAGAAAGGATTTACTGGTCAAAGCTTCTGGGCCAGAGGATATTTCGTCTCCACAGTGGGAAGGGATGAGCAGGTTATCCGCCAATATATTAGGAATCAGGAGGCAGAGGATCGCCGACTGGACCAGCTAAACCTGTTCGGGTAGTCACCACCGTCAGGTGGTCAACGGTTTACAACCGCTTTGAGCGGGCCACGGTTTTTCAAGCCTCCGGCTTTGGCGGAGGTATCCGACTCGTCTTCATTCGTTGCATGATGGCTTCCCCTGATTCCGTCGGGTTGGAAATTTCCAACAATATTTCCAACCTTCAGGGAATATTTTAGGGTGAGAACAGGTACAGTCAAGGCAATGTTGATTTGCTGGAATGGCTGTTTGCTCCTACGTATGCGGTGTCGAAGACTCTCCCAAAATTCTCCGGCCGACTCTGGAATCGCTCATTGCCCAAATTCCATCTCCACCATCGCAGAGCGGCTCTCTTTTATCCTTGGAATCGCGGGATACCGATGATCAAAAGAGATATGATCCAAGTGGCTCCGCACGGGCAAATCTTCCTGGATTACTCAAACTTACGGTGGCATACCATTCCCATGGGGAATATCGTCTTTCCCGCCTGATTATTTGAGAGGATGCATCGCTACCGGAGTGACGCCATAAGCAGCTTTCGATATTTGTCAGGCGGGAGAATGCGTCCATCCCGTTTAAGATATAGTGGCGCCTCTTTTTGAGCGGTCATTAGGTTCCACAAACAGTTTCTCTTAAACCCCGCGCCAAACCTCTATTTACCTTCTGCTGTCACGACATGCTTCCGGGCCCTGGAAAATCGATTGTGGCATCGTGGCGCGCCGACTTATCTAATTTCCAGAGCAAAAGCCGGCATCTTTCCCGCCAGCAGGCCAATTCATTTTCCATCTCCCCTCGCTCGGCCCCGAGCAGCAGCGCCGAGATCACAAACCCGCAAAGGGTCCCGACCATAAACAACAAATAGGAGCGCATATCTTTTCCCCTTTATATCTGCGATGTGCGTAGCCGGTAAAACCGCATCCACTTTCCGGGTGCTGGCGGCAAAAGATATCCGATTCGCAGTGGCAAGGGGGGCGAACCGGGATTTAAGTCACCGGCGCAGCACGGAAAAACAGCGCTCGATGCGTTAATAATTTGATTTTACAAAAGATATTCGATCTATATTTTTTAAAATATCAGCGCATAACCGCGTGTGGTAACAGCCGAGATAACAGCAGTCGTAACAGCAGGGACCGTGGCTGGTAAATGGCGGCCCGGCCGTTGGGGATAAGTGGGGTGGTAAATAGAGGGATGGCGCGATTCGTGTTCTTTTTTAAAAGGGCGCCGGAGGCGCGCGAGGCGATCCCGTAAGTTCCACCCGAGCCTCCATAGCGCATGAATATCCACAGGGCATATATCATGCGCTATGCCATGCGGCTTAGCCGGGGCGCAAACCGGAAACGGCAAAAGTAGAATCGGTAATGTCTGCCAAGCCTTGTGAATGAAACCGCGGCCCCAATGGGCATGGGCCGCCGACAGCCGGATCGCCATCCCGGGGATACCTCCCTTGAGTTTCGCGGCGGTGGGAAAGGAGAAAAAGGCGGGCGTAATTTTTTAGGGCGGCGGCGGGGGGGGCGCCCCCCCCCGCCTCTTTGACCTGTGGGTCCTTTGTCTAGGCCGTGAGCCCTCCGGCGCCCTGGGCCTGCAAAACGGCCCGCACGATCCCTTCGCGGTCCATGCCCTCCGCTTTGTAGAGCTCGGAGGGTGTGGCGGAGAATCCGTATTTTTTCACTCCGAGCCGGACAAGCCTGCACCGAAGACCATTTTCGACAATGGCCTCAGCCACCATGGCCCCAAGACCCGTATCCGCGTGGTGGTCCTCGACGGTTACGATCAGGCCGGTTTCTGCGGCCCTGGCGATCGATTCCACGTCCAGGGGCCTTAGCGAGGCGAAATTTAGCACCGTGGCGTGGACGGAGTAAACCCTGGCGAGTTCCTCGGCCGCCTTAACGGCTTCATGGATCGGCGCCCCGCAGGCGATTATCGCCGCATCGGGGCCGCGGCGGAGCCAGTCGGCCTTTCCGGGGGAAAACCGGTACTCTGCGCCAAAGGCCGGATTTCCCGATTCATCTAAGATCGGCGAGAGCTTGGACCGGCCCATGCCCACAAAAAAGTTTCCGGGTCTTCCGGCGATATAGCGAACGATCCTGTCGGTCTGGTTGGGGTCTGCGGGCATGAAGAGGGAAAAGCCGAAAAGGTGTCGCAAAAGGCCGATGTAGTCGATGCACTGATGGGTCTGGCCGTCTTCTCCGACATCGAGTCCGAGGTGCGTGCAAACCAGCTTGAGGTTTGTCTCGTTTATGTCGTTTAGTCTTAGCTGGTTAAACACCTCCGTTACGCCAAAGACCCCGAATGTGCTAAAAAAGACGGCAAACCCCTCCTTGCTCAACGCACCCGATGCCGTAGCCGTGTGGTGCTCCTGGATGCCGCACTCGAAAAAGCCCTTATCCGAGACCTTGTGGAGGCCGTCCATCTTTACCGAGCCTTCCAGGTCGCAGGTAAAACCGACGATCTTGGGGACTTTCCCCGTGTTGTTGAGCCTCGCGAGATCTTCTAGGGCCGCGCCGTAGGCCGACCGGTTGTCGGTTGGCTTATCGGCGCCGTAGCTCCTCGGCTCGCCGGTAACGACCGTGGGATAGACGGGAGGGCGGGAAAAAGTCCTGGCCGATTTCAGGCTAACGGATCTCTTTTGCTTTAGCGCGGCTATGGGATTTTCCAGGTTAAGCTCTCCCAGCGCCTTGGCCGCATCCGATTCGCTTAGCACCGACCCGTGGTATTTAGCCTTGTTTTCCATAAACGATACGCCTTTTCCCATGACCGTCCGGGCAATGACGGCGAACGGAAAGCGCGGATCGGCGGCGGCTTCTCCCAGGTACACCTTGCGCATGGCCTGAAAAATCTGCTCGAAATCGTTGCCGTCTTCGACATAGACCACATTCCAGTGGGACGCGGCGAAATCCGCCCGGATATCCTGGGGCATCACCGCGTGGGTGCTTCCGCCGATCTGGAGATGGTTGCGGTCGATCAGACACGCCATGTTGTTTAGGCCGTATTTTGCGGCAAACCGGCGGGCCTCAGATATCTGCCCCTTTTGCTGTTCGCCGTCTCCCATGAGCACGAAGACCCTGTTCTTTTTTTCCTGGAGCTTTAGCCCAAGCGCCATGCCGGCCCCGGCCGAAAGCCCCTGGCCAAGCACCCCGGTGTTCCACTCGACCCCGGGAACGCAGGATTCGACATGGCCGGCAAAGGCCGAGCCGCCGCGCCGAAACCCCACGAGGAAATCTTCTTCTTCGATGTAGCCAAACTCGCTTAGCACCGAGTAGACGCCCGGGCTGACATGGCCCATGCTTACCACCAGCCGGTCGCGTCCCTCCCAGCACGGGTTTTCCGCAGTGTGCGAGATGGTGCTGTAGAGCATCAAAAGCAGATGGAGCGAAGACATCGAGCCGCCCGGATGACCGCTGCCGGCAAGAGTCGTACTGACGATTATGCGGCGCATGCAGCGCAGCCACATCTCATGGAGCCTCTGTTTCTGCTCCTCGCTCAAAGACGTCTGGTCAAGGGAAATTTTAAACATTTACTTCTCTCCGCAATCGATCGGTCTATGCTGTTACCGTTTACCCCTGCTTACCCCCTTGGCCTTCGCCAAGAATACCCAGGACCGAAGCGACCAGATCTTCTACGGCCTTGACAAAGGGCGTGCCGGAGTCGCTGTTTAGCACCGGAATCCCCCGGTCTCCTCCTTCGACCACACTCGGATCGAAGGGCAGCTCGCCTATGTAGCGCACCTTCATCGCCTCGGAAGTCCTGCGGCCCCCCCCGGTCTTGAATATGGCGATAAACTCGTTGCAGTGGGGGCAAAAAAGCCCGGACATGTTTTCTACAAGCCCCAGGATGGTCATCTCCACCTTGCGGCAAAAATTTATGGATTTTCTGACATCGGCAAGCGCCACTTCCTGGGGCGTTGTCACGATGAGCGCCTTGGCGTCGGGAACGAGCCGGGATATGCTAAGCGCCTCATCCCCGGTTCCGGGAGGCGAATCGATCACCAAAAAGTCGAGATCCCCCCAGTTGCAATCGGCGATGAACTGCTGGATGACGCCGTGCTTTACCGGGCCTCGCCAGATGATCGCCGAATCGGTATCGTCGAGCATCGATTCTATCGAGACTATCTTGAGATTGGGCCCGTATTCGTAGGGAAGGATCTCCTGTTCGGCGGTGATGTCCAACTTGCCGATCAGCCCGAACATCTTGGGAATGGAGGGTCCATGCAGGTCGATGTCGAGAAGCCCGACCTTGTAGCCGCTGCGGGCAAGTCCCAGCGCGAGGTAGCTTGCGACGCTGCTTTTGCCCACCCCCCCCTTGCCGCTCATTACCAACACCTTGTGTTTGATACGGGAGAGCTTGCAGCCAACCAGTTCCTCCCTGGTTTTTTTCTCCCCCGAACTCTTGCATGACCCGCACGATTTCTGATCGCAACCCATGGCAACCCCGCTTCCCCCCGGCGTCAAAGCCTATCGCCCGCGAGCCCCGTGACCCGCGACAAAACCTCGCACCCGGAAAATATGGTTTCGAATAAAACGCATGAAACTAGAAGTTATTTTCAACCAAGTCAACTCTATAGGATCCCAATCCCGCAGACTGATTGTAAACTTTATAGGCGGCGGGCAACAAATGTTTTCCTGCGAAAAGTTCTCGATTACAAAAAATTACTCGCCGGGGCGGCGGCCGCCAAACACTGACCGGAATCGATTGCAATCGATAACCCCTCGGTTTTGCGCACCATGTCATTTTTACCGGTAGCGTTTACTTTTCCTCGGGATGCTGGTAACATGCGCAAATTCTCTTAGCGGGAACCATTTTTTCACTATCCATTTCGGATCACCGTTTATTTGCAAGGGCATACCATGGAAGAGCGCACGTGTCTGCTGGACGCCTTTCAACGCGAATTCAACCTCGATGAAGAACACAAGCTCCGTTTGCAGCATGCCTTCTTCATCGAGCGGCTTCCGTTGGCCGAGGCGTTCGAAGAGATAGCGATAACCGACGAAAGCCGTATCCTGCGGGTGATGTCCAAACAACTGGAGCTTCCGATACTGGTTCGCGAGGACTACCCCGATAAGCCCGTGCTGCTCGAGTCGGTTTCGATGTTTTTCCTGCGAAAACACGCCATTTTGCCCATCCAGGTGGAAAGCGAAAGGGTGCGGGTGGTGATAAACGACCCGATGAACCTGCCGGTGCTAAACGCTGTCTCCAGTTATTTCGCGGGAATGGAGCTGAGCCTCTATCTCGGGCAGCGAGAGGAGATCCGCACAGCGATCGACCGGCTCTACGGGGCCGCGGCCCGGGAGGCCGAGGAGCAGTCGGTCATGACGCTTGACGCGGGCGGTTTCGAAGACGACCTGGAGCACTTAAGAGGGCTTGCCCAGGAGGCGCCCATCGTTCGGCTCGTAAACGTTTTGATCTCGCGAGCCCTCGATATGAGGGCCTCAGACATTCACTTCGAACCCTTCGAGCGGGCGTTCCACGTCCGGTGCCGGGTCGACGGCGTGCTCTTTGATCTCGACCAGCCTCAGAAGACCATGCAGTCGGCGATCATTAGCCGGCTAAAGCTCATGGCCAACTTGAACATCGCCGAACGGCGGCTGCCCCAGGACGGCAAGATCAAGATACGGTTCGGGTCCCGGGAAGTCGACATCCGCGTATCCACCGTGCCCACCATCTACGGCGAGAGCGTGGTGCTGAGACTCCTTGCCCAGGAGAGCGTGGAATACGACCTGGCAAACCTTGGCATGGACAAAAAGGATCTTGATTACCTCGAAGGCCTCATCGAGCGGCCCTACGGCATGGTGCTCGTAACCGGGCCGACCGGCTCGGGGAAAACGACCACCCTCTACGGAGTGCTAAAGAAACTAAACACGGTCACCCGAAAGATCATAACCGTCGAAGACCCCGTCGAATACCAGATAAACGGAATCAACCAGGTCCAGGTAAAGCCCCAGATCGGGCTGACCTTCGGCAATACCCTTCGCTCCCTGGTGCGCCAGGACCCCGACGTGTTGCTGATCGGTGAAATCCGCGACAAGGAGACCGCCGACATTGCCATCGAGTCCGCCCTTACCGGCCACCTGGTGCTTTCCACGCTTCACACAAATGACGCTCCCGGCGCGATAACGCGCCTTCGAGACATCGGAATCGAGTCCTTTCTCATGGCCGATTCTCTTCTGACCGTCATGGCCCAGCGCCTCATCCGGGTGCTCTGCCCTCACTGCAAGGAGGAGTACAAGGCCAGGGAAGAAGACCGGGGGAAAATCGGAGACTATTTGCCCGATCTTGAGCCAACCGTTTCGCTCTACCGCAACAAGGGGTGCGAAAGGTGCGGATATACGGGCTATAAAGGCAGACAGGGGATTTTCGAGATACTGCCGGTAAACGAGGTGGTAAAGTCTGCCATCGTTGCGGGAAAAGACGCCGGAACCATCTCCCGGATAGCCTCCGAGTCCGGCTACCGTCCGCTCGCCCACAACGGCTTCCAGAAGGTGGTCGAAGGAATAACGACCCTTTCGGAGGTGCTGCGGGTGACAAGCCTTTCGGTTCAGTAAACACAAAACGCTAATCCCCGGGAGGGGGGGGCTTATGGCTTCATTTCAATACCAGGCGCGAGATTCCGGCGGGGCGACTCACCGCGGAGTGATGGAGGCGCTTTCGGAATCGGACGCCGCCAGAAAGCTAAAGGCTGGAAAACTCTTTCCGATCAGCATCAAAGCGGCCACCAGAACCAGGAAGCGGCGAATTCCCGAAGAGCACGTCATTCGATTTTTTTTCGATCTCTCCGACCTTATGGTCGCGGGGCTGCCCCTCGACCGCGCCCTTAGCCTCATAAGCTCCAACCAGACCCACAAGCGTTTCCAGCGGGTGGTGCAGGAGCTGTTTGAATCCGTGCAGGCGGGAAACGATCTTTCGGGGGCCATGAGTCAATACCGGGACGTATTCGGGGCGCTTTCCGACCACATGATACGGGCCGGGGAGGCGAGCGGAACGCTTGGACCCATTTTGAAGCGGCTGGCCCGCTATCTCGAACAGCGGCGGGCATTTCGCCAGACCATGGTGTCGGCGATGGTGTATCCGGCTATTCTTCTTAGCACCTCGACGGTTTCGGTGGTGATACTTCTGGTCTACGTCATACCAAGATTTGCCCAGATTTTCCACGAGCTAAACCAACCCGTGCCCCTGCTGACCCAGCTCATGATCGATACGGGCCTGTGGCTAAGAGATTACGGCTGGGCGATCCCGCTTGTAGCCCTCGCCGCGGCGTTTTCGGCAAAGTACCTGCTGCGCCGGCCGGGCGTGCGCAAAGCTTTGGACAAGTTCCTGTTTCGGGTCCCTTTTTCCCGTTATTTGATTCTGTTTAGCGAAATGACCCGTTTTTGCCAAACGCTTGGAACGATGATCGAAGCCGGCGTGCCGCTTCTTCGGGCGCTCACTTTGGGCCAGGGGCTGATAATGAACGGGCTTTTGCGAGAATCGATGAACCCGCTCCACCAGGAAATAAAGGCCGGACGGTCGATGAGTAATTTTTTTCGCTCTCAACCAGCCTTCCCCCCACGGATGGGAACGATGCTGCGCATATCCGAGGAGCAGGGCAACCTGGGCCCCGGTCTGCTCTCGCTATCGGAGTACTTCGAAAAGGAAATTCAAAGGAGGCTCCAGCGAATAATGACAATGGCCGAGCCCATGGTGATCCTGCTTACCGGGGGCTTTGTGGGCATTATAGTCATGAGCATGTTTTCGGCAATCTTTGGGATCAACAACATCAAGTTTTGAAGGTCCGTGAATGGGTGAATGGGTGAATGGGGGCAAAAAGTGGCGAATGGGCCAAGGGGTGAACGGGAAGAACCCGCTGAGCTCATCTGTCAACCGATCCTTGCGCTTTCTGCGCGGGCGCTACCGCCCGCTCCGGTCCTGCGCGGCCGGGGGCTTTACCCTTGTCGAACTGCTCGTGGTCATGATCATCATAGCGACTGTCATCGCCATTACGATTCCACGAGTCGGCGCCAATTGGAAGCAGATCCAGGACAGCGATTTTTTGGAGCAGTTCACCGGATCGATTCAAAGGAGCAGGCTTTTCGCGATGAACTCCGGCATGCCGGTTTCCTTCAGGCTAAACGGGGCGAGTCGCGTGTACGGGGTGGAAAGCCCGCCCGCGCACCCGATACCCCTTAACGTCGAAATATTTGCCCGGCGCCTGGAGGCGGACCCGAAAAGCGGGGACTTCATCATAACTTTCTACCCCGACGGGAGCCTGGTTGGAGACAACCTGCAGGTGGTCTTCGACAACTCGCGCACCTACGACGTTGTCATTAATCCCCTGTTTGGAACGGTGGAAGTGGAAAAAGGTAAAAGGTAAAGGGAGGGTGAGAGAGGGGGGGAGTGTGACAAGAAAATCGAAGGAAGGATTCACCCTGCTCGAAGTGCTGGTCAGCCTGGCTATCGGAGCTCTTCTTATCGGCGCGGTGATGGGGCTCATCTCCCAGGCTCTGCGCTACCGGACCAGCCTGAAGGAAAAAACCGATGCTCAACCGATATTGGAATCGGCCGCCCAGATCATCCTGGCCGATCCGCAAAAGGCGACCCGAGGGGTCGTGCGGTTGACTGAACTCGAGGGGGCTCCCGTGGTGACGGTGAGCCTTACCCGGGTGCCTCTCTTCAACCCGACCGGGAAAAGCTCGAAGGGCGCGTTGTGCCGGGTGATGCTAAACTATAAGTCCTCGGACCTGGAATTTAGCATAATTCTTCCGGCTGGAAGCGGTTCGTAAGGCCTGTCGGTATGAAAAGATCAAAGAGCGAATTGAGAGTATCGGACCCCGGCTCGGGCGGATTTACGCTTATCGAGCTGATCGTTGCCACGGCGATTTCAGCGATGGTGATAGCCATCGTTTCGGTTTGCTTTTCCTTTGCCCTGCGCATGTGGCAGACAACCGCCAATCGCAAGCCGGACCAGACGCTGCGTTTGGCCCAGCTCCTCCAGCGCCAGCTAGCCGAATGCGACCCGACGCCCATCAACTTCGAACACGGCTCGAGCCCCCTTTTTATCGGCAAAACCAACTCGCTGGCCTTCATAACCTCTCATAGCGTAAAAGCGATCTCCAAGGGGGTTCCGGTGGTCGTCCGCTATACCTTCGACCCAGTCTCCCGGGAGCTGTCCTATTCCGAGATGGTAATGGATCCGTATCGCCCGGAAAAAATCGAGCAGTTTGCAAGTTCTACGGGCCAAAAAAGCGAAGCGCGTGTGTATAAGATCGATTTTCAAAAGTTTACGCTAAATTATGCGGGAAGTGGCGCCAGTGAGTTTTCCCCATCGTGGACCTCCACAGGAGACATGCCCCTGGAAATCCTGTTCACCTGGCAGGGCGCCGACAAGACTGCCCACTCGATGGTCTGCATGGTCAATTCTCCCCTTCCGGTCCAGGTGAACATGCTGAACTCATCCATTCCGGGGGGCAGCGCTCCCTCCTCGCCGCCAAGCGGCTTTATTCCAGCCTCACCGCCGGGGGGCTTTACTCCGCCCTCCTCACCGCCGGGGGGCTTTTAACCCATGGGCCGGAGCGCAGGAACACCGGCCGCCGAGGGCAGGGCCGGGGATAGGAAGCCAAAACCCGCGCTGCGTTGGTTTGCTGCCGCCGCCGGCTCACGGGGGGTGGTGCTGATAGCCGTTCTTTGGTGCTGCGCGATGCTTATGTGGGCGGGCATGCAGATTAGCTCCCAGACGCGACTTCTCGGAGAGGACCGGTTGCACGCGCTAATCGAGTCCCGAGCGCTCTATCTCGCGATCGGGGGGTGCTACGAGGCGCTCGCGCGAATCGATTCGTCCCGGCCCCTGCAAACGGATCTTCCCTCCGACCAGAGCTGGCTGCCGGATGGAAAGCCCCGCGTGGTGGTCTACAAAACCGGCATCGCCGTGGTGATCATGGAGTCCGAGGACCAGTTGCTAAACGTCAACACCGCCAGTGCGGCCCAACTCACGCAGGTGCTCGAAACTGCGGGCGCCGACGAGCAGACCTCGCAGGCCGTGGCTGGCCGGATAGCCGATTTTGTCCATTCTCAAAACAGCCAACAGCTTCAAGGGCAGGCAAGTCAGGACTTTGGAAAAAGTCTCAACCACGATACGGGCTTTGGCGGCCCTCTTACCAGCCTCGATCAGTTGCTGCTGGTCCCGGGAGTCACCCAGGAGCTCTTCTACGGCTACCAGCGGGGACGCGAGCAATGGGCGAACGAGTCCAGGGTTTTCGACCAAATTGCCATTCCGGCAAGGGATTCGCTTTTCGGCCAACTGACGGTGCAAAGCGGCAATGCGACCACGGGGCAGGGGCTCCCGGGCCAGCAGGGCCGGCAGGGAACGGATTTAACGCAGAATTCATGGACCGCCGGGGGAACCTACCGAATCCTTTCTTTTGGGAAAAGCGCCCTGGGGTCTCCAAGCGTGGCCATCCGGCTAACGATCCGGTACCAGGGGAGCGGTGACTCCCCATACCAGATACTTGGCCGAAAAGTATTGTAGCCACATAGTAAAGCGAGGTGATTCATGCTGGAAAGCATATTCAGGTACCGTCCGAGCGATTTATGCGCGGTCTACATCGAACCCGGCAGGATTGAGGTCTGCCGTGCCCGAAGGGTCTGGAGAACGTGGGAGCGCGGGGTGGCCGAGCAATTCCATGTTCCGGAGGGCGAATCGGTTTTCGACCATTTGCAGCGCTTAAACCTTAAGCCCGCGACAAGGAAAGGGAGCGCTCTTCTAGCAATCGTCTCGGGTGTTTTCTACTCGGTCCACAGCGAATACTACCCCCTGTCGATAAAGGACCAACTGGGCAGCGCCATAAATTTTGACTGGCAGGAAAACGTATTTCAGGAGCATGACAGGACGCTCCATTTCTTCGGCCCCCCGGTCGCCTTGGAGCGCCACGTATCGGTGCCTATTTTTGCAATCCAGAGCGAAGTGCACGACCAGTTGAACCAGGCGCTAAACGGAGCGCTCTTTCACACCTTCGCGGTGGCCCCGAGCGCTCTTTTGTTTGCGGCCCTCCTGCCCGAAGCAGACCAATCCGAGGAGGAAAGCGAAATCCTTGCCCGAAGCCTGGATAACGATACCTTCGAAGCGCACCGTTTCTACCGCGGCGCCTTTTTGGATTCCTCCCCGGTTGGAAAATTTTCCCGCAGCCTGAACCTCTTTGGCGAGAACCTGCGGGGCATCTGCGGTGAAAAAAGCGAGCCCCACGTCCATTTCCTCTGCTTGCCCGGCGAGTCTCAGCCCTCCCGGCAGGCCGCCGCCAAACTCGACCAGACCGGGGTGAGGTCCGAGGTGCTCGAAGTCCAGGGCTCTTTTGTCTCCAACTGGCTAGACGGCCTGCTAAAGCAGGACACCATCCATACCTTCGATTCCGAGGTGCTTCTTAAGCCATGGCAGCTTCCGCGCATAGCATGGCCGCTTGCGGCCCTCGTTTTACTCTTTGCCCTCTACGGGTTCTACCAATCGTATTCGGCCCGTAGCCTGGCGCAGACGAGCAGCCACCTAAAAGTTCGCATTGACCGGCTCCAGGCCAGGTGGCAACCGCTCGAAGAGCTCCAGATGCGCATAACCAATTTCGAGCAGGACAAAAAAACCCTGGCCGAATTCAACCGCGAAGACTACAGGCTCCGCGAGCTTTTGGATCTGCTAAGCGATAGGACTCCCGGGGACACCTGGCTCGACTATTTTTCACTGAGCAGCGGGCAGCTCATCTTGAGGGGCGAAAGCAAATCGGCCCTCCAGTACCTTGCCGCCCTCTCCAAGGTCGAAGGGCTTACCGAAGTAAAGTTTGCCTCCCCGGTGTCGCGAGACCCCGGAAACGACATGGAGCGGTTTAATATCGAGCTCCAGCTCGATATGAATAAGCTCAAGACAAGTTTTAAGGCTCTGCCCCACGAGACCTCGGCCGAAGGTCTTGCGCAGAGTCCGCTTCCGCCCAATGGGCCCCCGCTGACCGGGGCAGGGCCCTTGCCGCCCGGGCCCAAAGTCTACCCCGCGCCCGGCGCGGTCCACAATCAGGCGTCCAAGGAGAGCCGGCGATGAAATCTGTAAAATTTGACATAACCATGGCGGACATAAAGAAATACCAATGGTCGATAGGGGCTTGCGTTATTGTGGTAATAGTAATGGCGATCGCTTATTTGACCCTTATATCCCCTATAACGGATAGAAAACATGTACTTGTTGCAAAAATCGACCATCAGCAAAAACTCATTGCACAGTACGGGCAAAAGTTAAGCCAGAGCAAGGTAATAAAGGATAATCTCTCAAAACATGAGGGCGCGTTAAGACAAATGCGAAAGAGGCTGTTTCGGGGAACCGATCCATACCAACTGGCCGCTTCCCTGGGGGATCTCCTTTCGTCCAAATCCAAGCCCGATGCGCCCAAGCTCGATATCAAGACCTACCAGGTGCTCACAAGCAAGGAACATGGCCTCTACGAAGAAGTGCACATGAGATTTAACCTCATGACAGACATTTACGGGCTGCATTATTTCCTTACCAGGGTCAAGAATTCCGAGTTCGCAATTCAGGTAAAGGAAATAAACATACAAAAAATACAAAGGGTAAAAGGCCCTGACCTCATAGTTAACGTAATCCTTGCCGCGCTGATGGAAAAAGGGAAAAAATCCTGAGCCCCAAAGATATTTAGCATTCCTTGTCTGGATTTTTTCTTGAATGTGGCCTCATGTCCCTGTTTTCTTATTGCGTCATTTGTACGCGATTGTGATATAGTCGCGACCAAATTTTCAAGCATCCGTCTGCAGTCCTAGGCCAAGGAAGGGGTTCACATGGGAACGCGCCAGTCTATTCTTGCTCTACTACTGGCAATCACATGTATTTCGTGTCAGTCAACAAATCAATGTCCAGTCGGGGTCTGTGAGCCTGCCCCTCCTCAGGCCGCTGCTCTCGGTGCATTCTCCGCCCAGCCACAGCAACCGTCGTTTTCCCGGAAAGAATCGAGCGAGCCCCAGCCCCGATCGGCCGGCGTGAGGCCGATCGTCGCCCCGGTGCGCACCGGCCTTTTGGCCCCTCCTGGTGAAACTGGCCCTCGCGGCGTCCCGGCGCCCACTCCGAGCGGAAAGCAACATATCGTCCTAAATTTCGACAAGGCCGACATTGCGGAGGTGAGCAGCCAGATATTTAGCGACCAGTTAAAGGTTAGCTACGTGCTCGACCAGACGCTTCAGGGCCGCATAAGCATGTACATCGAGGGCGACTTCGACAATAAAGAATTGCTCCAAATGATCATGAGAGCCTACGAGGCCAACGGCATCAGCATCATACCCAGAAAGGGATTCTATTTCATAAAGCTTTCCCGGGAAGCCGCCGCGGCCTCCATCCCGGTCGCAAACGAGCACATGCTGGGGCAAAAAGGCGGGGGACCGCTTATCGTTATCTACCGGCTCAGATACATTGACGCCAAGCAGGCAAGCGACCTTATCGGCCCCTTTGTCACGCCCGGCGAAAGGGTGACGGTCGACCCGGTCACCAACTCCGTCATATTCGTCGACCAGGCCAGCGGCGCCCGCACGCTCATCAGTCTTTTAAAGACAATCGATATAAATGTTTTGAAGGAAGTGAGCATGGCGGTTTTGCCGCTTCATTCGATATCTCCTCAGGATGCTGTCCAGGGGATGAAAACTCTGATGGGCCAGCTTGGAAAATTTAAGCAGAGCGCAATCGGAAGTAGCCTCGCCCTTCTGCCGCTGGAAAATTTCGGGGGCGTTTTGATAATGGCCAGGAGCCCGGAATTGCTGGCAACCGCGGAGCAATGGATAAAGGCGATGGATGCGCAGGGACTGGGAAACCAGGAGCAAATCTACGTCTACTTCGTCCAAAACGGCATGGCGACCGATATTGCCCAGATCCTTAGCGAGGTGCTGGGTATCGGCGGAGGGCAGGCGGGCAAGGGGCAAAAGATCGTGCCGTCGGGTTCCGCGGCCAAGAGCGCTTTTGGCGGCGGTGCTTTTGGGGGGGGCAGCTCCGGGTCCAGCCCTTTTGGCGGGACCGGCGCCTCGGGTGCTTTCGGGAGCGCGGGCTCAACTACGGGTGCTGCGGGCGGGGCCGGGACCCCCGGCGGGGCAGCCGGCCAGCAGATCGGGGCGGCGATGAAGGGAAAGCCCCCCGGTTTTACGGGCGAGGTGTCGATAATATCCGATGAAGTCAACAACGCGATAGTCATTCGGGCAAACCCGGTGGATTACGCAAAACTTATGAAAACGGTCAAAAAGCTCGACATCATCCCGCGCGCGGTGCTAATCGAGGTGATGATAGCCGAGGTCGAACTCACCAAGCAGTTCCAATTCGGGCTCGAGTATTACTTTCAGACCCACCCCGCGACCAACACCGGGTTTGGCGTCTCTTTCGGCGGTCTTTCCAACCAGGCAGCCTCTTCGAGCACCACTACCACGACTACCGCGGGGGCATTTCCCATAAACCTCGGCGCGATTGCAAGCTCGGGGGTAGCCCTGGACTGGGTGGCCAACGCCCAGAACCTGGCGGTGCTTTTGAGCGCGCTATCGTCGAAGACAAACGTATCTGTTCTTTCCACTCCCACGCTGCTTGCCACCGACAACCAGGAAGCAACCCTTACGGTGGGCGGCGAGCAGCCTGTGCCCACGGGGTCGGTTACCGGCTACACCACCGGGTCTTCGGTTATCAGCACGATCGATTACGCGGAAACCGGGGTTATCCTCGATATTACCCCTCACATAAACGTCGGAGGTTTGGTACGGCTCGATCTGGATTCGACGGTAAGACGCGTCAATCAGCAAACCGTGACGGTAGGAAACGGCAATACCGCCCCGACTTTTACCGAAAGGCACATTAAGACTTCCATCCTGGCCCAGAACGGCCGCACGGTGGTAATCGGAGGAATTATCGATTCTCAGGGCTCTCAGGGCAAAAGCGGGATCCCCTGGCTCGAAAACATCCCCATCCTCTCGCCCCTTTTTGCCGGCCACACTTCCAGTCTTGACCGGGTTGAGCTCCTTATCGCCATAACGCCTCATGTGGTCGAAAAAGCCGGCACCCAGGCGCCGGCCGAACTGCTCGACAAATTGAGAAACCTTAGAATGAGGGTTGGATATTGAAAAAGAGCCGGTGAGTGGGTGAATGGGCGAAAC
The DNA here is from genome assembly GCA_031292215.1 of Syntrophobacteraceae bacterium. Lineage (GTDB taxonomy): Bacteria > Desulfobacterota > Syntrophobacteria > Syntrophobacterales > Syntrophobacteraceae > SbD1. The sequence goes on from JARLHO010000123.1 coordinate 15,413, forward strand.
AAAAGAGGGTTGAGGTGGGTTACCAGAGCTTCAAAGAGCTAAGAGTCTGGCAGGAAGCGAAGGCCCTGGCCGTAGATGTTTATTGAGCGACCTCTTCGGGGAAGCTCTACCGCGATTTTACCCTTAAGGACCAGATGCAACGATCTGCAATCTCGATTGCCGGCAATATCAGTGAGGGGTACGAAAGACATTCGGCTGCTGAATTTCTTCGTTTTCTATACATCGCCAAGGGTTCATTGAGTGAACTTGTCACCCGGATGGAAATAGCGAGGGAGGTGGCTCTCATCGAGGAAACGTCCGCTCCGCATATAGAGGGCCGATGCGAAAAATTGGGGGCCATGCTGACAAAGCTTATTCAGGCAAAACGAAGCGGTCTGAAAAAGGCGCCGGTTCCGGTGAAGTAGCCTGGGGCGCATCTTTTGCCGATTCACCCATTCACCGATTCACCGGCACTTATTATTTCTAGCCAATTCAAAAAGTGTTCTAACGCCAAAGCCGGTAGCCCCTTTGCGAGAAAACCCCGTGTCTTTGTCCGTCCACGCGGTGCCGGCGATGTCCAGGTGCGCCCAGGGGACCTGGTCGGGCACGAACTGCTTTAAAAACATCGCTGCGTGGATGGTCCCCGCGCCACGGTCCGAGGTGTTTTTCATATCTGCCACCTCGCTTTTTAGTCCTTCGAAGTAGAAGTCCCAAAGAGGCAGCGGCCAGAACCTTTCCCCGACCGAGGCGCCAATCCTTTGAATGGAGGCCACAAGGTCTTCGCGGTTTCCAAGGATCGCGGCGACCTCTTTTCCCAGGGCGACAATGGCCGCGCCGGTAAGGGTTGCGATATCGACCATGAGGGAGGGTTTAAAGCGTTTGGCCGCGTAGGCCAGCGCATCGCAGAGGACAAGCCTGCCTTCGGCGTCGGTGCTTATGATCTCGACGGTGCGACCCGAATAGGTGCGAAAGACGTCTCCGGGTTTATAGGCCTTGCCGCCGGGCATGTTTTCGGTGCAGGGCATAATGGCTGCGACCCTTCCGGGGAGTCCGGCCGCCCCGATGGCTTCAAAGGCGCCCATAACGGCCGCTGCCCCCGCCATGTCCTGCTTCATTTCTTCCATCTTGTCCCTGGGCTTTAGCGAAATGCCCCCGGAGTCGAATGTGATGCCTTTGCCGATCATAACGAGCGCAGGATCGTTTTCGGTACCGGGCGGGGCGTGTTCGAGGATGATAAAAAACGGCGGCTCGGCGCTGCCCGAGGCAACGGCGGCGAAGGCCCCCAGCCCCATGGAGCGCGCGGTATCGAGGTCTATTATTTCGATTTTGAACCCGAACCTGCCCGCGAGCTCTGATGCGGTTTTAACCAGAAAGGAAGGCGTTACCCGGTTGGCCGGAGATATGGTGAGCTCCCTTGCCAGCGTGATCCCGGCAACTTCGCACCGGGCAAGGGCTACAATTTCGAGAATCGTGGATTCGGGGGGCTCCGGCCACAAAAGGGCCAAAGACTCCGGAGTTTTCGCGGCCGCCGAGTTATTGCTCTTTAATTCCTGGAACTGATGGAGCCCGGCCATAGCGCCTACGAGGGTCTCGCGCAAAAGGGCGCCAAGGGTGAGTGGGCCGATGGCCAAACTTTCATTTGCGCCGGGAAATCCTTCCAGGGCCGAAAGAGGAATTGCCGGCCGCGCAACGCCCAGGTCGCCGCACTTTCGTAGCGCCAGTGCCGAAGCGAATTTTAGCCTTTCGGTTTCGAACCGCTCGATGGGGCCAAGGCCCGCAAGGATGATGCGTGGTGTCGGCCCGCCGCCTGGCGCATAAACGACCGCCACCTCGCCTGGTTTTCCCGCGAAGTCGATGAGGGCCGCGGAATCGGCTAGCCATTTACCGGAACTGCCCAAAAATTGCTTTAGCGCCGGAAGATACCCGCACGGCTTTTCGAAGGCGAAGAAAATGAGGGCGTCGGCCTGCCACTCGGGCATGGGAGCGGTTTTCCATTCGATCTGCATTTTGAATCCTCGGGTTAGCCAATTTGACACTTTATTTTAAAATAATGTTCGAAAAACCAATTGACAAAAGAAAAGCATGGGTGAATAGGTAGTGTCAAGCCGGAAACCCCGGTTAGCAGATAAGCTTGGAAAAGAAAAGACTTACAGGAGAGGATTTAATGGCGCAAAGAGTGATCAATTTCAATCCGGGCCCATCCGCCCTGCCTCTTTCGGTGTTGGAGCAGGCAAAGAGTGAGATGCTCGATTTTCAAGGCTCCGGGATGTCTGTGCTGGAGACGAGTCACCGCTCCAAGCAGTTCGAAGCGGTCTTGGACAGCGCAATTCAGAGGACCCGGCGCTTGCTGGGACTAGATGAAAGCTACCATGTACTGTTCATCCAGGGCGGGGCGAGCATGCAATTCGCCATGGTCCCGATGAACTTTGCCAACGGGCGGCCCGTCGATTACGTGGACACGGGCACATGGTCGACCAAGGCGATTAAAGAAGCCCGTATATGCGGAAAAGAGACGCGGGTGGTTGCAAGCTCGGAAGATGCCAAGTTCACCTATATCCCCGGGAAGGTCCCCGTTAACCCCGATGCGGCCTATCTGCATATAACCTCGAACAATACGATTCGCGGCACCCAGTGGAAAAGCTTTCCCGATGCGGGAGATGTCCCGCTGGTTAGCGACATGTCCTCTGATATCTTCAGCCGCAGGTTCGATCCGCGCCCCTTCGGCCTGATTTATGCCGGGGCTCAGAAAAACGCAGGCCCTGCCGGGGTGACACTGGTCATCATCCGCGATGATATGTTGAAAAAAGCGTCCAAAGAGCTTCCAACGATGCTCCGATACGCTACGTACGCGGACAACAGATCCCTTTACAACACTCCGCCGTGCTTTTCGATCTACCTTTGCGAACTGGTGCTCAAGTGGATCGAAGAGACCATCGGCGGCCTGGACCAGATGGAGCAGATAAACGAGGAAAAGGCCGCCCTCCTCTATGACTACATCGACGGCCAGGACTTCTACAGGGGGACCGCCAGGCCGGATTCGAGGTCGCGCATGAATATCACCTTCCTGCTGCCCGAAGCCGATCTGGAGAAGGACTTTATCGCCGGCGCAGCCGAAGCCGGCCTCTACGGGCTAAAAGGCCACCGCTCGGTAGGCGGCCTTAGGGCCTCGATCTACAATGCGACCACCCTGGAGTCGGTAAAGGCGCTTGTCGATTACATGGATCGTTTTGCAAAGCGTTAATTTCAAGACACCCTCGATTATAAAAGAAGCTCCATCCAGCCGGTGGAGCTTCTTTTTTTTCAGCGAGGCGCAAGTCTTCGGCCACTTTGCCCGACACCTTATCCTTTGACACAACGATCACCTCTCGATCTCCCCATTGGCCGCCACCTGTGGCAGCCGGGAGCATTATTTGGCTCCCTGCAGATTTATTTATCGGATTGCGCGGATATGCCGACTAGGGTTTGCACAGGCAATAGTCTCTAGACTTTGGTTTGCAAATTTCAGAGAAGGAGAATAAAAAATGAGCATTTCCGGAATCGCTTCAGCAACAAGCGCTTACACGCAAGGCACGGCCTCGGACGGAGATTCCGCAGCGGTTGAGGCCAAAGAGTCCACGGCTACAAAGCTCGCGGAACAATCGGGCAAATCCGGCTCGACATCGGGAAGTAGCCAGTCGTCGAGCAATGATACCTTGACCAAGATCAAAATGTATGCAAATCAGCATATGGCGCCCGCCGACATTGCACAACGTTTGGGGCTATCGGTCGCCACAGTCGTGCAGGAAGCCTCGGCGGCAGGAGTAAACCTTAACTCCGGCAGTTCGTCCGCCCCTCCGCCCAGTACGAATCCGGCTGTGGGCAAAAATGTCGATACAACGGCGTAGGCTGCTGCGTTATGAAATGGTTGCCATGCAGTTCGTTTTCCTTTCCATGGCTGTGAAACAGCCATGGAAAGGAAAAGTTTAGCCGCCGTATAACGTATCGCGCCCTTGGCTGCCGCGTAATAATTCGCCGGATTTTCTTGCGCGGGGACTTATCTTTTAATCGGCGCCCTTGTGTTCGATCGACCGCTCCAATACCTTGCCGCTTTTCGCGTCGACGCCCACCTCGTGTACAACGCCGTCTTTGCCTTTTATATCGAAGGAGTAGCGCAGCCCGCTACCTCCCTTCTCCTTTTCAAGCTCCTCGGTTACAATTTTGCCGGGAACCGCTTTTTCGGCAATGGAACGAGCCTGATCGATAGTGACCTTTGCCTGGGAGGAAAATTGCCGGCCAGGATAGGCGTAAGGCGTCACCGGCATCGCCATGCCGAAGATAACCGCAACTGTCGTAATTTTTAGAATTCTACAAAGATTCACGTCGCAACCTCTCTACAGTTTTTATCCACATCGAAATGATTGGGGATTTGGGTTCTTACAGGCAAGGCTGTTCATTCTCGCCCGGTTTACCTTCAGCCCTCTCTGATTCGGGGCGCTCTCAAAAATATACGATAGGCACAGGAATCAGGAAGGGAAAGTGGGGGTGTAATTCTTCAAGCCCCGGCGAATTGGCGATGTGGCAGGCAGCCGGTGGGGAGGCGAGGTTTTTTCGCCGGTCCATTAATTCCCTTGCGCGGAGCAATTCGTCTAGGCAGCGGGAACCAACCCGGTCGCTACGATGTCGGCATCCATTTGAAAGCGATCTTCGGCAAATCCTTGCTGTAATTCCGATAGGGCTGCAGTAAAGTCCTGGTCGGTCATAATTTCCGAAGCGATGAGTTCGTTACGCTCCCTTAAGAGCCGCTCGATCTTGAAGGCTTCTATCTCAGGTCTTCGACCCTGTTGGAGTCCCAAGCCGACAAACGGGATCACCATCACTTGTATGGCTTCCAGGCCGGCTTCGCGCATCAACCGATACAGCCGGTGCCCGATCAGTCTGTCGCCGCCCCGTAGCGATTGCAAAGTCCGTATCGCTTTTCGAAAGTCTGTGATGTGTTGTGGCTCCGGGGGGTCGCTGACCATTATTTCATCATCTACGTCAATGATCGCGATAAGTCCGCCTGGACGGGTGACGCGGCGCATCTCGCAAAGCACGGCCAAAGGGTCGGAAAGGTGTTGGAATAGGAATCGAGCTACAGTCATGTCCCGGGAGGCGTCTTGTACGGGCATGGCAGTGGCGTCGCCGGCCAGGGTCGCGACCTTGACTCCGACCTGACCCGCGATGGTCTTAGCGATCTTTAGAGCTTCCGTATCCTGGTCCAGAGCCGTAACAAGACCCCCGTTTCCGGCCCGCCACGCTAAATCGAGGCTCAACGCTCCGGTCCCGGCCCCAACGTCGAGGATATCCCCGGAAATGTCCTTGAAACAGGCGAGCGACATAAGGGGGATGAGGCGGTGGAAATGAGTATGGATACTCTGCTTAATCAGCCAGCCATGGGGCTCTTCGCGGGGCAAAAGGAGTCTGCTCGCATCTTCTACCGATCGCACCCAATTCTCGATGACGGCTTTACTCATGAATGTTCCACGATCTTCTACCCGATCCCTAACATGGGCAGTCATGTTCAATATACTTCAATATACATAAATACGATGGATACGAATGGCTCCCTCAAGCATACCCGAGTTTATCCCGGATTACCATGCGCATCCCCTGGAAAGTGAATCCGCGTGGCCGTCCTTGGCCACCTCTGTTGTTAGACTCCATGTGCTCCCGTCTGAGACCGCCCGCACATCGCCCTGCAAATCCGTCCTGTATATCGGTATATTTCTTTTTGCGCACCGCTTGAGCACGACAGGGGCGGGGAAGTGGAATAGATTTTCATAGCCGCAGCTAAAAACGACGGCTACGGGGCGAAGGGCGTCCAGAAACTCTTCGCAACTGGAGCGGCGGCTGCCGTGATGGGCCGCCACAAGAAGGGTCGGCCGGTTTTTATCGATGCGGGGGATAATGGATTTTTCGATCGTCGAATCGATATCTCCTGGCAGGATCACCCGGGTTTTGCCAAAAGATATCTCGAAGACGAGCGAGAGGTCGTTTAGGTCCTTTCGGGACGCCTGTTCGATAAAATCCGCGCCAGGGTGGAGGAGCCGCACCCTGGCCGAGCCGATTTTCACCTCTTTTAGCAGGTCGGGAAATGTGCGAATAGCGATTTTTTGCTTCGAGGCTATTTCGTTTAAGCGGCGACGCGTTACCGTTGCTTCATAATCGTCTCCGGAAATTTCGCTCGTCCAAAACTGCCCCACGTCAAAATGTCGAAGGATAAAGCAAAGCCCGAGCGCGTGGTCGGGGTGATAGTGAGACAGGGCCACATAATCTAGCCTTCGGATGGACTCATGCCAAAGAAGCGGGGCGACCACTTCGCTGCCGATATCATAGGAACCGGTCGGAAATCCCCCGCCGTCGATAAGCATTGTCTGGCCGCAAGGAAACCTTATAAGGGCGGAAGAGCCCTGTCCCACGTCGATAACGTCCACTCGAAGCGCGCCCATGCCGCCCGGTTGGAGCCGGTGAGCCGCACCTACGTTCATCGCTATGACCAGGGTAGACAGCACGGCGACGGCTGCGAGCCCGGCGGTCTTTAGTTTCTTGGGAAATGGGGCGAATAGAAGGCCCAGGGAGGCGTAAACCAAGATAAGCCATACGGGTGAAAAGCTTCCGGTCCAAAAGAAGCTCCAGGAAAACCCGGCAAAAAATTTGATTACGCTCAAACAGACCTCGAGGAGGGGATTCATGACATGGATGACGGGCCAGGCCAGCGTCTCGCTCAATGCGAAAAGCACTACGCTCAAAAGCCCTGCGGGAAGGATCACGAACCCCACGTAGGGCAGCAGGAAAATGTTGGCGATTACTCCGGCCGGGGAAAATCCGTTGAAGTAGTAGATGACGAGCGGAAGCAGCAAGATGTTTATCGCTATCGAAACCCAAAAGGCGTCTTCGAACTGCGAGACGATCTTTCCCGCCAAACTTTCCCGGCCAAAGGCGGGAAATAGGGTCGAAAGCCTTATCCTGTGAAACTTCGGATAGATAACGATTATTGCCAAAACGCATGTAAACGTGAACTGGAAGGGGATCTGCGTAAGGCCGGCCGGGTCTGCTACGAGGATGACAAGGGCTGCCAGGGCCAGCATGGTAATAGAGTCAACGGAGCGGTACCGGAGGGAGGCCGCGAAAAACATCGCAAGGGTCAAAATGGACCGCCAGATGGTCGGTGTTCCAAACCCTGCCAGCAGGGCATAAAAGATACCGGCGGCAAAAGCGGGCAGAAGTGCCAGGCGCTGGTCGCTCACGCGGTTTAGGACCGAGGGGAAAAGCCGGCGAACCACCAGGCGGACGAGCCAGAAGACGAAAACGCAGACCATCCCGATATGCAGACCCGAAACGGAAAGAAGGTGATAGAGGCCGGTCTGGTGGATTCGCTCCTCCCATTTGGCGTCCAGCAGGTGTTTGTAGCCCAGTATCATTGCCGCATAAAAAGCTGCGGGGCCGGGGTCAAGGGACCTTTTAGACCACAGGAGCGTTTTTTGCCGGAAAAGTTCTACCCGGCCTCTTATCGCATTGCATGCCGCCCCCAAAGACATGGCCGGCTCTTGCGCGATCTTTACGAGCATTCCCTTTTTTTTTAGAAAAAAATGGCCGTAGAGGCCTTTGCCGGCCTGATAGCGCGCGTAATCGAACCCGCCTGGATTCCTGAAATTATGGAACCCCTTGAGAACAGCCTGGAAGATCACCCGGTCGCCGGGAAGAAGAAAAACCCCCGGGGCTGAGGAGTCCTCTGCCGGCATGCCCAACACGATCTCGCCGTCCAGGACCGTTTGTCCCTCCCCGGTCATTGCCCGGAGCAGGTGGAGCGGGACCCTGATTTTTTCCGGATAATATTCGGGGGCGCCGCAGACTTCGGCCATAAAGCAGGCGGGGCGCCCGTCAAGAAACGGCTTAAGCTGCCCGGGAAAGTGCGGGGCGGCAGCCTTTGAGGCCCACATGCCAAAGACAAAGAACAACAAGGCAGGGGCGATAAAGATGCGTCGGTGAGCAGGGGCCGGTGAAGCGGTCGGGGGGCGAGTGGGCGCATCGTAGCCCCGCCGCCTTCCGGTAAAAAACAAAACGGAGGCCATGGCGGCGAGCAGAACAAAGGCCGCGGCGGCAAGGCAAGGGAGTGGAAGCGGGAGTCTATTGCCCGAAAGGCGGTCGACCGATATCCCGAGCATAAAAAGGATCGTAAGCCAGACAAGCGGACGTGAGGGCATCGCGTCTTCCGAATGCATGGATAGGATAGGCCAAATTATGTTCCATTAGCGCTTATTTCACAATGGCTTTCTTACATGAAACTTCAGCCGTGGGACAGGTGGAGCAAAGCGCAACCCATCGGATTGATCGAAACCCGATTTGGACCATTGGAGCCAGGAGTTGGCAATTATTTAATTTTTCTGCTATGTTAATAAGATTGTCCCAGCAGATGAAAAATTTTTTAAAGTCCCTGGCCACTTTGCGGCGAACCGGCATGCTTTGTCATACTTTTTAAAAACAGCTCGACCGGCGCGCAGAGGGGGCTTTGCGGAGGAAAAGACAGTCGCAAAAGTCGCAGGAGTAGACAGTCCCTTGGCTTTTTTCTTGTTCGGGCTTCATTTCGATATAATTGTGATATCGACAACATTTTGACAATTAGTATGATGGGACGCTCCATTCATTAGCGGCGGCGAATGTGTGGGTGGGCACAGTTTCACCGTGCCCACCGAAAAGGTGAACAAGATGAGGCCTTGCCCACCCTAAAAAAAACCGGCACAATATTTTGGCCCGAGTATCAGATCTAATCCATGAATGCCGTGCAGAGAGCACTATCCAAATTCAAATCGAAAACGGGAAACTATGCCAAAGAGCATTAAAAATCAAACGTTTATAGCTGCCGATTCAAAATTTACCGGACAATAGTGCTCGGATACTATTTCGCTATATTTGTCCGATGATTATCCTTGGCTTCGTTGGAAACATCATGTGTTTAAACATATATGGCGACATGAAAAATAGAAAGATGCAAAGATGAATAATTCCGGGCTACCCGGGTTTGAGGAAATCCGGCGGCAAGCCGAAAAGATCATCGGAAACAGTGGGGGAAAGGGCGAGGTCCGGGACATCTTCTCGCTCTTGCGTGATCTGGAGGTCCAAAACGAGGAGCTGCGGCAGGCGCAAAAGGAACTGGAAAAGTCCAGGAATGCGTACAGGGACCTCTATAATTTTGCCCCGGTTGGCTACGTGAGTCTCGATAAACATGGGACCATCGTCACGGTAAACCTAACGGGTTGCGATATCCTCCACTTTGTGAGCGAAGAGTTGATCGGGCAGGGGTTTTCCCGGTTCGTCCACCCGTTGGATCATACTATTTATTTCGGGCTGGTAAAAGATTTGTCCGATACGACGGCAGGAAAACGCAAGGGAGAAATGAGGCTCATCGGCCGCGGGGGCGCGACTTTTCATGCCCGCGTGGAGCTTAGCGGTTCCGCCGACGATCGTGGCCGATTTTCCGGATTACGAATAGTGTTTCTGGATATATCCGAGCAAAAAAAGGGGGAAGAAAAGCTCAAAAAATATGCCGAGAAATTGGAGCGGAGCAATCGGGAATTAATGGACTTCGCTTTTATCGCCTCCCATGACCTGAATGAACCCCTTCGAAAGATCCAGGCATTCGGGGATCGGTTGCAACGCAAGTTCGCACCCGCCCTGGGCAAGGAGGGCCTGGAATACGTGGAGAGGATGCGGGGGGCCACCAAACGGCTCCAGGATATGATCGGGGGCCTCCTCGAGTATTCAAGGGTAGTTACCACGGGGGCCGGTTTTGTGGCTGTCGACCTGGAGATGCTGGTCCGAGATGTCCTCTCGGACCTCGAATGGCAGATAGAAAAGAACGGAGCAGCCCTCACCGTGGAAAATCTTCCTGCCCTGGACGTCGATTCGAACCAGATGCGCCGGCTTTTTCAAAATCTTATCTCCAACGCGCTGAAATTTCATGGGCAGGCCCCTGTCCGGATAAAGATATACGGCAGACCGCGCGAGGTTCGCCAAAATGAGGTCCAATACCTGGATATAATAGTTGAAGATAACGGTATCGGTTTCGAACAAATCCATGCCGAACGCATTTTCTCGCTATTGGAGCGGCTGCACGGCAGGAGCGCCTATGAAGGCACAGGCATGGGGCTTGCCATCTGCCGGCGAATCGTCGAGCGCCACGGAGGCTCCATCACGGCTCAAGGCGTGCCGGGAAAGGGTGCGACCTTCACGATCACGCTACCGACCAAACACCAATAAATCCCGATCAAAGCCCGGTGAATCGGGGCGGCGTGTCGCCGCAGACGGGTTGCCAAGCCCCGACCTGCCCGACTGGCTGCGCCGGCGGCAGTTCGGACGGCAGTCCGCACCGCCTGCCGGGTGATGTATTCACAAAAAGTTTCATCTCGTTCAAACCGCATCCCCGGAGGCTGCGGCCCAGTTTGTATGAAACTTCACTTGTAGGTTGGGCTTAGCGCAGCGCAGCCCAACAAACAGGAGCGCCGGTTGGGCCAAACTTGTAGGATGGGTGTAACGGAGTGCAACCCATCGCCTCTTGACGCATCTTTTATGAAACCTCAGATTGAAAGGGCCGGTGGCCCCCCCGCTAAATCCTTCGAAACGCCGGAATGACGCGCGCTGCCTGAAGTTTCGTCCTCGATAAAACCCCGTCTAAAAAACAGGGCGGCGCCGCTTGTATGCCTTTTCCAGCGGTTCCTTGCCGCCGGAAAGCCGGTATGCCGTTTCTTTTCTTTATCGTTTCCCTCAGTTTTTTTCGCTTCACCAATTCACCAATTCACCGGCCCTTATTATCTTATTTTAAGATAGTAATTAGATAGATGAGGAGGACCGGCAATGATCCGAAAAAATATTTGGACTCGCGCATTAATCGGATTTCTCTCCCTTGTGCTGACGGCCCCGGTGGGAGCGTTCGCGCAGCCTGCTTCGAACCCTCAGGGAAGCGGGGCTCAGCCGGGCTTTAGCCAACCAAAGCTAGACCAGATGCTCGCTCCGATCGCCTTGTATCCTGATTCCCTTCTGGCCCAGGTACTGCTCGCCTCAACCTATCCGTCCCGGGTGGTGGAAGCCAACAGGTGGGTTAAGGCTCACAGGGGTTGGAGCAAGGCTCGCATCAACGCTGCCTTGGATAAGCTGGACTGGGATCTTAGCGTTAAAGCGCTGGTTCCCTTCCCCAAGGTGCTCGCCATGATGGATAAGCACCTGGGGTGGACCACGAATTTGGGTGAGGCGTTCCTTGGGCAGCAACAACAGGTCATGGCCTCGGTGCAGGAATTGCGCCATAAGGCCTACGCACAAGGCAACCTCAAGACGACCCCGCAGCAGGAAGTGGTTGTCCAAAGACAAGATATCGAGATCGAGCCCGTAAGTCCCGATGTCGTCTATGTGCCCTATTACGATCCATGGCTGGTCTACGGGGATTGGTGGTGGCCGGGATATCCTCCCTACGCTTTCTTTCCCTACGGAGGATATGGTCTGTTCGGATTCGCCGTGGGCATAAGCGTTGGATCCTACTGGAACAGGGGGTGGGGACATTGGAATTGGGGGCGAAGAGATGTCTTTGTAAATGTCGATCGATCCTTGAATATCAACGACCCACGCGCCGCAAGACACTCTTTTAGGACCGCCAATTTCAACTCGTTTGCCCACCATCGGGCGGCCGGCCTGGGAAGAGTCCCCGGCGCTCGCGCAGGCGCCTTCAACAGGCCTTCGGCGGCTTCGGTAAGACAAGGCCTATCGAGTACGGGTACGCGCGCCGGATCGGCCCACGGCTTCGGCGCCCAAAGACCCGGTTTTGCGGGAAACCGGCCTGCCAACGGCTCGTTTGGCCGCTCTGCGGCGGGCGCCCATGGCCATGGATTTGTCGGCGGCGCCCACAATTTTAACGGCGCGGGCAACTTCCGCAGCAATGGTTTTGCCGGCTCACACCCGGGCCATGTTGCCCCCGGCTTTGCAGGACACGGCGTTAACGGCGGCGGCTTCCGCGGCCCGGTGGGCGGAGCCCCGGCTTTTGGCGGCGGCGGAGCGCACATCGGCGGCGGCGCCCCCCATTTCGGTGGTGGCGGCGCCTTCGGTGGCGGAGGTGGCGGCGCTCACTTCGGTGGCGGAGGTGGCGGCGCTCACTTCGGAGGCGGAGGTGGCGGCGCTCACTTCGGAGGCGGAGGTGGCGGCGCTCACTTCGGAGGAGGCGGGCGAAGGTAAGCGCAGCTCTTAGAAGTTTTGCCAGGGGCCAGTGGAGAAGGGAAGCCGTATTTTGGTAGCGGGCTTCCCTTTTTTTTCTCTGCGCGTCTGTGTTATGATGGCGGGGACTTTTACTGGAGCAACGCTTTGAGCGGAGCGGGTTCTCATTGAAAATAGATTGCTTTATTTTCGACTTCGACGGCACACTGGCAGAATTTCGGCTCGATTTTGCGCAAATGAAACAGCGGCTTAATTCCCTGGCTTCGAGCTACCTTGCGATCCCGCCCCCGCAGCCCTTTTTGCCCGCTTTGGAATGGCTTGCCTGGCTGGAGGCAAGGATTGGCGAATCGGGAGGCCGCTCGGAGGCGTTCCATGTGCAGGCCATGGCCATGATAAGTGAAATGGAGGTGGAATCTGCGAAATGCGGGGCGCTTTTCCGTTTCACCAGGCCGCTTTTGAAGATGTTAAAGGAGTCGGGGGCAAAGACGGCCATCATCACCCGAAACTGCGAAGCGGCGGTTCGAGTGGTATTCCCCGACCTGCTGGACGTTTGTCCAGCTTTTTTCTCGCGCGATCAGGTGATTTCCCCCAAGCCCGATCCCGCCCATGTGGCGTGCGCGCTCGAATTCCTGCGGGCAGACCCGCGAACGGCGATCATGATAGGAGATCATCCCATGGATATAAAAACCGGCAAGGCGGCGGGAATATTTACGGCAGGCGTTTGTTCCGGCAGCGCATCGCGCAGTGAACTTTTGGCCGCCGGGGCCGACTGGATCGCCAGGGACTGCGAGGAACTGATAAAAGCCGCCGAGTGGGAATAGGTGAAATAAATGCCGGTGAATGGGTGAATGGGTGAGTGGGTTTTTCCCATTCACCCATTCACCGGCTTTTAATCGACAACCAGGGAACACGATGGACGTTTCAAAGGAAAATACGAAGGAACTCCGTGGAATAGGCGCCCTTTTCAGCGATGTGGAACGTAAGGACCTTTTCCGTAAATATCTCTATTTTCTCTGCTGGGTCGAACTGGGCATCCTCATCACCTGCTGGCTGTACCAGATAAGCGACGGAGGCAGCCCCGGACAATCCACTTTCCCGTGGCGCCTCTATTTTCTGATCGCCTTTCTCGCCCCCATCGCCATTACGTTTTTGACAGGGATCATAGTCGTAGGTTTCAATAAATATTTCGCCGAAACCGGTGAGGAGGCCGAAGAGTTTAAGGTCCATGGCGCCGGCGCCGGCGCCGGCAGGATCGAGCGGTTGGCCGGGATGGTCGCCCTGGTGCAAAAGCTTCCGTTTTTGGCGCTTTTGCTGCTGCTTGGCGTGGCGGTGGCGTTTTTCTATAAGATGAGCGCCATTATAACCATGGCGGGAAATATCGGGGGAAAATCCGTAGAAATACTTTTGATTTCGGTTGGCGTCGTTTTGCTGGTGGCGGCGATTTTCGGCTTTGTCCTTATCCTCCTCAACTACAGACTGCGTAAAGCCGCGATGGAATACGAGTACAAGTCGCAGGTCGCCGAGAAGTTCGGGCTTGTGATCCTGGAAGACAACACGGTCATGAACAGTTCGGGCAAACTCCTGGTAAACGGGGTCAAGTTCAAGAGGGCCGCCCCGCTTCTACCCGAGCCGCAGGGTGAGATAAAAGAGATAGAAGCCCGGGCCGATGAGGGCGATCGCGTCGATGCGGGCGCCTGCGGTCAGGAAAAATGAACCCCGCCGCTACGTCTCTTCCGGCTCTGGCGTTGGAGTACATAAGAAGGCATGGCCTGATAAGCGCGGGCGACCATATCCTGGCAGCGGTTTCCGGCGGCCCGGATTCGGTGGCTCTTTTGGGGGTGCTAAGCGGTCTCAAAGACTGTCTGGCGATAGAGCGCATCACCGTCCTTCATTTCGACCATCGGCTCCGGGGCAAAGAATCCGACGAAGACCGGGAATTCGTGCGCGCCCTGGCGCACTCCGCAGGCTTTGATTTTCGCCTTGCGGATGCGGATGTGAGCGGTTTTGCCCAAAAGAAAAAGATCTCGGTCGAGATGGCCGCCAGGGAGTGCAGGCGCTCCTTTTTTTTAAAGACCGCAGCCAATCTCAATGGCGCTAAAATAGCCCTGGGACATACCGCCGACGACCAGGCGGAGGAGGTGCTCCTAAGGATTCTAAGGGGGACTGGGCCGGCGGGCATCCAGGCGATGTCTCCTGCAACCGATGCCGGCATAATCCGTCCGCTCCTTTTCGCCGACCGGACCTCGATCCTGGAATACCTCCAGGGGAGGGGCATGGAATATCGAGTGGATTCGACCAACTTTGACCCTTCCTGCCAGAGAAATTTTCTGCGTCTCAAAGTTTTCCCGCTCCTAAAAGAGGCATTTAATCCGCAAATTGTAAGGACCATAACGAGATGCGCGGACCTTGCGCGCGAGGAAGAGTCCTGGTTACGGCCCCACATCCAAGACCTGTGGAACGATTTATGCCTTAAGAGGGGCAAAAGATGGTGTGCGCTCGATTTTGAACGCCTCCGGGGGCTTCACCCCGCCCTTTTGCGACGAATCCTGCGGCTTGCCATAAGTACGGTCAAGGGGAACCTCTCCGGTGTCGGGTTCGTACACCTAAAACCGCTTATCGAGATGGTTTACTCGGGGAAAAGGGGAAAATCGGTCGAAATTCCGGGGGGGGTCGAAGCAACTGCGGTTGGCAGACGTCTTGTGATCGGCGTAAATCCCTGCGCCGGGCCAAACGAGCCGCCCACCGAACCGCTTGTTGTAAACACTCCCGGCAGCTATCGATTCGGCGGATTTTCCTTCGAGTTGCGGTTGGAGGATAAGATGGCGCGGGACCGGGATGGCGGGTCCGTTCGCATGGACATGGAAAAGCTCCGGTGGCCCCTTGCGTTCAGGTTTCGAAGACCCGGGGATCGGTTTCGTCCCCTTGGCATGAGGGGCGCCAAAAAGCTCCAGGATTTTTTTACCGACTCCAGGGTCCCAAGGTTTGAGCGCCCGGAGATCCCGCTTCTTTGCGACTCCGAAAAGATTTGCTGGGTCGCGGGGATGAGAATGGACGACAGGGTAAAGGTCGATTCCGATACATCGCGAGTCCTCATGGTTAAGTTTGTCCGGTTTTCCGGAGACGGAGTCGACCCCTCCGGTTCGATTTCGGCTCTTGACTTCCACCCCGGAGATTAATAGAAGCGGAATCTGAAACCATCGCAAGCTAAAAGGAGAGCTGGGTTTGCCTGTCCCTCTCCTGCTTGTCCGAATCCATAAAGCATTGACGTGAAAGGACTTCGAATGAAGAACTGGGTGTTCCTTTTTCCCGGCCAGGGCTCCCAATACGTGGGGATGGGGCGCGAGTTCCACGATAACTACTCCGAAGTGCGGGAGCTGTTTGAAAATGCCAACGATATACTGAAAATGGACATCAGGAAGCTCTGCTTTGAAGGCCCCGAAGAGGTGCTCGTTTTGACCGAAAATGTCCAGCCGGCGTTGACCGTGGTAAATCTCGCGTGTCTTAGCGTATTGCGGATGCACGAGATCTATCCGGTGGCCGCGGCGGGACACAGTCTGGGAGAGTACAGCGCCCTTTTCGCGGCCGGGGTGCTAACTCTGGAGGACACGTTAAAGCTTGTCAGTAACAGGGGAAAGTTCATGCAGGAGGCGGCCATTGTCGAACCCGGCGGCATGGCGGCCATAATGGATTTGCAAGAGGAAAAAATACGCGAGATCTGCACGCTCTCAGGAGCTGAGATCGCCAACATAAACTGCGCCGAGCAGATCATTATCACCGGCCCCCAGGTCGAGGTGAACACCGCGGCGTCCATGTGCGAAAAGGCCGGGGCCATGAAGTGCGTAAAGCTAAACGTAAGCGGTCCCTGGCACAGCCGGTGCATGGAATATGCGCTCAAAAAATTCGAGCCCGTTCTTCGGGAGTGCGTATTCAAAAATCCGCAAATCCCGGTCGTAAACAACGTAGACGCCCAAATTCCTGCGAGCGGCTCGGAGATACCCGCCAAACTGAGCCGCCAGATCTGCGGCTCGGTTCTCTGGCGCCAAAGCATGGAGCGGCTGATTGGAGCCGGGTTTTCCAACTTTGTCGAAGTGGGCCCCAAGAAAGTATTGCGGGGGCTCATGAGAAGGATCGATCGAAACGCCAAGATGTTAAACGTCGAAGACGACGCGAGCCTTGCGACCTTTTTGCAGGCAATCTGAACTTTTAAAAAAATGGACGGGGCGCCTTGCGTAAAGCGCTCCGTCGCCCGCAAAAAAGATCAGCTTTCCTTATCCTTATCCTTATCCTTGCCTTTTGGAAAAGCGATGAATGTGCAGAGCTTGCAGATATCAAAACCGGGGTAGGTCTCTCCCGTGCGCGGAAATGAGACGCCGCCGTCACGCACAGTCCTCTCGAGGGTCCAGTGGAACGTAGGCTCTATTTGGTCGTAAGGCCATATATAGTTTACCTCGGACTGTTCCGTCTTGCCCGCTGTCTTGCTGCTGCTGCACATCTGGGTCACGTTGGGTTTTTGGGTCACATAACACTGCACACAGCCGTGACAGATGGATGAGTTCATGGTCATGGTCATTTGGAACGGGTGCGAGTCGAAGGCCGCGCACCAGTCATTGGCAAGATGATAGGACTGGAGGGGGTCGCACATTCCATGGACTAGGTCCGGTTGAAAGGGCGCCTTGTGTAGTGGCGCCGTTGCAAAAGCGAGGAGTCCCGGAGGAAGACGCTTCTTGGTTTGGATGAACTTCTCGGCCTGCTCCCTGTTTTTGGTGTACTTTAGATGGCTTTTGATTTCCCCCTCGTCTAGATCCTTCCATCCAAATACGTACTTGGCGTTCGAACAGCCCAGTTTGTCCCGGGTCCCCAGCAGGATATCGCCCCGCTGCCTGGAAGCGGCTACAAAATGGCAGAAGGTGTAGGGCCTCAAACCAATTCTATAATCCACCCCGGCTTTAAAGGCTTCCAGCTCGTCTTCCTTGTAGAAAAACTTGATTGCCACCGGATAGTATTTGAGTTTGAGAAGATTTCTCAACCCGAATACGATATCGGAGTGGCTCAGCCGTTCCCCGTTATTCTTTGCATTATCGAGCAACTCTTTGGCAAGTTGCACATCGTCCATGTAAACCTGTGTGTCGATCATAATTATTGGCTCCTCATTTATAGGTCGTCCCATATTCCCCTGCAGGAATCCCGCAAAGCGGTGAATCGCCCGGTACGCCTAACCTCCTGCCTGCGACTTCACCAGCGCCCGGCTCACCAGTTCTTCCAAATCGGCTATTTCAAGAGGCTTGGATAAATAATCTTCCACCCCAATCCGCATTGCTTCTTCGAATGTTTCCTCGGAAGGGCATCCCGTTATCATTATGACTTTGGTCGAAAAAGGCATCTGCTGGATGGACTTGAGAACTTTCAACCCATTTGTTTCACGGAGTTTGACATCTATTACGGCCAGGTCCGGTTTGAAGTGCAGGACCCACTCCAACGCCTCGTGGTGATCCGTAAACGCATGGACTTCGTGCCCCATCCCACTGATAACGCGTTGCATGAGACGGCATGCGTCCAGTTCGTCGTCCAACACCACAACCAGTCCCATTTGCCTTCCTTTGCTTACAAAACGAATCCTGGCAGAATAGTAGCATTATGTGTGCCAATGGAACATGGGGGAGCGATGCCTCGATCCCCCGCTCCTGCCAATCGGCTGCGGCGCTCCGGCAAGGGGGGCGACCGAGAAACCGCGAAAAGAATTGATGCAGGTTCACTGGACCGAAAAGTGGCAGCCATCGAAGAAGATTTGTGCAATAGATCGATTGCAGCGCAATAATACTTTGTCACACGGAAGGGGCGGCGCGCGAGAAGAGAGAGGGAAGGGTTCCGTAATGGCGATGTTTGTTGAAAAGTGGGCTATCTTCAAGGTAATTTCGCATTGCAGAAGTAACCGGGACACGCTGAAAGCCCGAACCCTGTGCCGGTTGCGGAAATGATAAAAGGCGATCCTGGGAAGTTCGAGGCGGCCTTGAGAACTTCGTATGTTCCCGACTGAAAAAGGAGTATTTCCACATCGAAAACGAGCTTTTAAGGTGCAAGTAAGCCTCGATTTCGGCATAATAACTTTGAAAACGGAGCGCCCTGTAAGGTTCGACTCCTATGGACCAATGGACATGAATTATTCTACCTACGCATAAACTCATTGCGGAGACAGCTAATTGCTGACTTACAACGCCACATTTTCAAAGATTGACGGTCAAGTGATTTGGCGCGGCAAAAGCGTTGAGGAGCAGGGAGAATTCAGTGCATTCCTCGCCGGACCGACTCGCAGCCGTTTGTTCGATGAACAACAATATACACGGTATGAAGCCGACCTGCGCGCGTTGGCCACTACGGAAATGGCCTCCAATACGATCACACGGCTTTTGGCATCCCAACCTGACAAGGCGCCCTGGGAAGTCGGCGAGGCCCTCGCAGAATGCTTTCTTGAGGAAGAGCGCGGTGTAAAATTTCCATGGAATACCGAACGGGATAAGCGAACGCCAAAGGCCAGCCTGCCGGGTGCTGACCTGGTTGGTTTCATTGAAGAGGGCGATGAAGCCGTATTGGTTTTGGGGGAAGTGAAGACATCCAGCGATGCGAATAGCCCTCCCCTGGTGATGTACGGCAAGAGTGGATTGATCCACCAGTTGGACAACCTTGCCGCTGATAATCTCGATTCACAATTGTTTGCTGAAATGGTTGCATCCGAGATGTAAGAATACTAATCTCTGGCCCCTATACGAGAAAGCAGTAAAAAAATATCTTTCCTCCGATGGTCGGGCGATTAAGCTTGTCGGCATGCTAATGCGGGATACCGAACCCAATGAGCTCGACCTGAAAAATCGCGCCAAACGGCTGGCCACTTCGGTATCGGCCCCTACGGAAGTGGAGCTGGACGCCTGGTATCTTCCTCTCCCCGTTGATGATTGGCCAACGGTTGTTCAAGGGGGTGCAGTATGACTTCCTGGATACTGGACAGCCTTAATCCGGACCTGTTGCAGTGGGCTCGCACCGAGGCGTCACGACGTTTGCTCGATACCGCATTGGGATTGGTCGGAAAGCGAGAAGACGACAGCAATCTACTTTTTGCTGCGGAGTCGCTGGAATTAGCCGTCATCGATCTGCTGGACAACGACAAAGAGGTCGATTCCCTACGAGAGATAAGCGCAGAAGCTTTCCAGCTTTTGCGGGTCCTGCCGCCACCGAAAGCTCCTCTTGAAGCGGCAAAAAGCTATTTACGGCTTGCCTGCCTGGGAGTAATCGGGGAGCGTGGAGTCGATGCCCGCCGTGTGTTGAGAGAAACGCCATGGCCCGCTCTGCCGATGGATTCCACCTCATGGGGAGAGCGTACATCGGCGACAATACTTGATCTCTGGTTGCGAGTCATCCGCAAGGATGGCTGGTCCGACCTCGATGCCGTCCAAACTCAGATTGTTGCACTTCGACAGCAACAGGCGAACTATGAAGCCGAATATCTGGATGCCCAGCATTCAATGGCGCGTACAGCCGCGTGGGAGTTGGTTGCTCTTTATCATCTATCCAAGGCGGCCGAGCTGCTGGCCATTTTCACCACGCAGGGGGAGATTGACGGACGCTTTGATGCCCGGCAACAATTGGAAGCCCAGTTTGACCGGGCTCTGACAGCCTGCGGACGTGCCGAGCTTGTTGAGCTTGACGCCATGGTGCGGCTACTTGCCCGCACGGCACAGCAGTTGGTGGACAACTGCATCTGGACCGTTACTCGTGCTGTAAACTCTCGGGTTACACGATTTGTTCATCATCTGGTCTCCAGGGAGAGCGGCAATCCAATCTTCGAGATGCTTCCACCGCAGCGGCGAACGTTGCGAGAGGCCGGTTTGCTCGGCTCCGGCCATCGAGCGGTCGTGGTCAATTTGCCGACCTCCAGCGGTAAGACCTTCATTGCCGAATTCCGTATTTTGCAGGCCCTTAACCAGTTCGACCACGAAAAGGGATGGGTCGCGTATCTCGCCCCAACCCGCGCCTTGGTTAGCCAGATCGCAACTCGGCTGCGACGCGATTTCGCCCCGATTGATATCAATGTCGAAAAAGTCAGCCCGGCCCTTGAGGTTGACGGTTTGGAAGCAACCTTGCTTACCGACAGGCAGGATACTACCCAGTTCCGTGTGCTAGTTACCACCCCGGAAAAGCTCGATCTGATGCTGAGAGGAGGATGGGAAGAATCAATCGGGCGACCTCTTACGCTGGTCGTGGTGGACGAGGCGCATAACCTCGCTCAAAAAGGGCGTGGCATAAAGTTGGAATTGCTATTGGCAACGATTAATCGGGAGTGTCGCTATGCCCAATTCCTTCTGTTGACGCCATTTATTCCCAATGCTGCGGAGATTGCCCGTTGGCTCGCCCCGGATAGCTATAGTGACTTTGAGCTAGGCGTGGATTGGCGACCCAATGACAGGGCAATTGTGCTGAGTCAGCCGCGGCAGGGTGCCAAGAAAGGGGACTTTTCGCTAGAGCTGGAAACTGTCCATACCTCCAAACAGACGTTATGCATTCCTGAAAACATACCCCTAGCAGCCGTAAGGCCTCTGGGCGTGTCCTGGTCGCAGGCAAAGGGGAATACCGGAAAGTTGGCTGCAGCCACGGCTCAGGTCATGAAAGAACGTGGTCCTGTCATTGTTCTTGCCCGAACGATCCCAGACACGTGGAGCCTTGCTGCTAACTTCAAACATTCGGCAAACAGGCCTGTGGCAATACATGCCGATGTGCGGTTAGTGCAGCGTTATCTGGAGCGGGAGTTTGGCGAAGGTTTTGCCCTTTGTGAACTTCTGGAATACGGGGTGGGGGTGCACCACTCCGGATTATCCGATGAGGCCAAGGCTCTCATGGAATGGCTGTTTGAAAGTGAGTTAATAAGTGTGCTGGTGTCGACGACTACCATTGCCCAAGGGGTTAATTTCCCGGTTTCCGGGGTAGTTATGGCCGCACATCAGTATCCAGGTCCTCCTCCGGTTGACATCCCGCCCGAAGATTTCTGGCATTTGGCAGGCCGAGCCGGACGGGTTGAGCATGGTAGCGTCGGTATCGTAGCGCTTGCGGCAACAGACGAGCAGAAGGCCACCAAATTACGCAACTTTGTGGGACACCAAGTCACGGCGTTAAATTCAACGCTGATTGCAATGGTCCAGGCGATCATTGCCTCAGGTGCTCCACTTGAGTTACATCGGCTATTTTATTTGCCGGAATGGTCAGCCTTCCTTCAGTACTTGGCGCATACATATCGCCAGATAGGCGATCCGCAACGCTTTGCCAATGAAGTGGAGCAGGTGCTGCGAGGTACGTTGGGGTTCCAGAACCTGCGACGAACACGGAGCGACTGGGCAAATCGATTGGTGGCAAGCGTGCAGGCCTACGGCGAGAGGATTTCTGGAAAGCCAGGGCTTAAGCTTGTAGACAACACAGGGTTTTCTTGGGAAACCGTCAGCATCACCTTAAAGCGTTTATCAGACGAGCGGATCACCGATGATGTCTGGGATGCGCAACGACTTTTCGGCAGGGACGGCGGGAATCTGCAAAAGCTGATGGGAATTATGCTGGAAGTACCAGAGCTTAAGGAAAATCTAGCGGCAGCCACCGGTGGTCGTGGTTCGGATGGAAATCGTTTGGCGTCCATGGTTAGAGACTGGGTCAATGGTGCAAGTCTGCCTGATATGGCCCGAGCATATTTTGCGATAAAACCCGATGGCGGGGCGGTTGAACCGACCAAGGCTTTGACGGATTGCTGTAAGAACGTGTTTGGCAAACTTACCCAGACAGCTTCATGGGGGCTGGCCGCCCTCCAGACCATGACCTTTGGCGACAGTTTCCAACAATTGACGGAGGCTGAGCAGAAGACCTTGCGAAATTTGCCCGCCCGCGTTTTCTACGGCGTAAATACCGACGAAGCAATTGCCCTTCGACTGCTTGGGGTTCCGCGAGGAGCGGCGCAACCGCTGGCTCAAAGCTTGACAACACCAAGGGACCTATTATTGCCACAATTGCGAACTCAGTTGGCACAGACAGATGTACGGATATGGACCCAAGCGCTGGGAGAGAGCGGGCAGGATTATTTTAGGATCTGGAAGGTGCTGGAGGGGATTGGGTAAGTCACTTTCTGCTCCGCCTGGATTACCTGTATTGTTGACGTGGTAGAAAGGCGTAATTGAGGGCTTGGGTGCCTTGCCCGTGAAAAACATTGTCGCGAAGATAAGGGAGCATAATTGTGTGTGCTTTTTTTGCCACAGTCGCGGGTAGCCACTAGCAAAAATAAGGCAAAAAGGGATTTGATCCTTGTAAATGAAGAAATCCCCTTACTCAACATGCTGGTGGTTTTGAAAGATAAAAGATAAAGGACTACCGAGCACCGGTATCGAGTCGTGGTACCAGGAAAAATTCAACACTCTCAAAAAATACGACGAGTATTGTGATCTTCATGCACAGTTGGCAGAGTTTGTGTCGCGAAATGGTATCATAGTCTTGGAGTAACGACAGATCCATTCAAAAGCCCCGAGAATTTGGATTATGGGCATTCGCAAAAGGCAACTGCAAACCTTGACTAGCTCACAAGACTCAATCGTCTTTCATCCAGGCGGGACGGATAATCTCGGTAAAAGGGCGACTCAAGAGTCCTCATCATTTTCTCGATACTTTTCCGCCTGGACGCCGTAGCGGCGCATGACCTGCTGGAGCCCCTGACGCTCCAGTCCGCAAAGACGCGCCGCGCGAGTCACATTGCCCCCGGTTGCCGACAGCGCCTTCTCCAGATAGTGTACATGAAACTTTCTAAGAACTTCGTCTTTTGCCTCCCGATATTCCAGGAGTCGTTCGGTTTCTTCGACAAGGCAGGACCTTTCGGAGAGTTTTTCCAAAAGCCCCACGTGCTCCACATCGATCTGGTCTCCTGGCGCCAGAAGAACTCCGCGCATGATGATGTTTTGGAGCTCACGCACGTTGCCCTCCCACGGCCATCGCAGGAAAAGCTCCATGAGCCTTGTGGAAACCTCCTTGGGGGGCCGTTTGAACTCGCGGCAGTGCTTTTCGAGGAAATGATGGACAAGTAGGAGGATGTCTTCGCGCCTTTCCCTGAGCGGGGGCAGCTCGATAGGCAAAACGTTCAGGCGGTAGAAAAGATCCTCTCGAAATTCCCCTCGTTTGATCTTCTCCGCGAGATTCCTGTTGGTGGAGGCAACCAGGCGAACGTCTATATGAATGGATTTGGTGTCCCCGAGCGGCTTGATCTCTTTTGATTGCAGGACCCGCAGTAACTTTGTCTGGATGGTCGTGCTGATGTCTCCGATTTCGTCTAAAAAAAGGGTCCCGCGGTGAGCCTCCTGGAAAAGCCCTGTCCTGTTTTGAACGGCGTGTGTGAAGGCCCCCTTTCTATAGCCGAAAAGCTCGGATTCCAGAATATTTTCCGGAACCGCCGGGCAGTTTACCACCACGAACGGTTCGTTTTGCCGCTCGCTCAAATCATGGATGGCCCGCCCCAAAAGATCCTTGCCCGTCCCCGACTCCCCGGTGATAAGAACCGTCACATCCGTTTTGGCCACCATTTGCACGGCCTCAAAGACCCGTTGCATTTTCGCGCTCTTTCCCACCAGGTTCCGGAAAGCCTGCGTTTGCTGTACGCGCCGCTGGAGCACCGTATTTTCCCGCAGCAGCCGGCTTCTTTCCATGGCCTTGGTGAGGTGCCAGACCAGGGCTTCGTGGTCGAAGGGCTTGGTGATAAAATCGTAGGCGCCCATCTTAATGGCCTGCACCGCGAGATCGATCGTGCCATGAGCCGTCATCATGACCACTGTCAGCCAGGGGTGATCGCGCCGAGTGCGCTCCAGGACCTCCAAACCGTCCATGCCCGGCATCTTTACGTCGAGCAGCATGAGGCCGACGGGGTCTTTGGCCAAAACGGCCAACGCCGCTTCCCCGGAGTTGGCCGTTTTGACTTCGCAGCCAAGCTCGGGCGCAAGGGCCCGTTGTAGAAGCCGCCCCATGTCCTCTTCATCGTCTACGATCAAAAGGATGTCGACCGCTCGCTGCGGTTTTGCGTTTTCAGTGGCCACTCTGCGACCTTTTCCCGGCGCCGGGCTCTGCTGTCTGGTTAACGGTTTGCAGAACCGGAAGTATGATGGTGAAAATGGACCCCTTTCCCACTTCGCTTTCGACGAGCAACTCGCCCCCGTGGTCCTTTACGATGCCGTAGCTCACCGAAAGGCCAAGGCCGGTCCCTTCCCCCGTGGGCTTGGTGGTAAAAAACGGATCGAAAATGCGGGTCATGTGGCGGGCCTCTATTCCCATCCCCTCATCTATTACCCGCACTATCGCTTTTCGCCCCGTTTCCTCGTAGCGGGTTTCGATCCGCACCGTCCCCGATTTCATCGCCTGCCGGGCATTCATAATAAGATTCATGAAGACTTGCTTCATCTTCGCCTCATCTATGGCCATGGCAGGAATCCGGGGGTCGAATTCCTCTATGATGACGATTTTTTCCAATTGAAACTGATGGCGCACAACGCTTAGCACCTCCTCTATCACATCGTTAATGCGGCAGGCGGCCTTTTTTGTCTGGGCTCTTCTCGAAAAGCTAAGAAGATTTTCAACGATGGTCTTGCACGACCGCGTGTGTTTTTCAATAATCCGCAGATCTTCGAAGTTCTGGGAGTTCTCGTTTTCAGAGCGAATCAGCAGTTGCGTGTAGCCAAGGATAATGCCCAGGGGGTTATTGATTTCATGGGCGATTCCAGCGGCCAGTTGGCCAACGGATGCCAGCTTGTCGGCCTGAAGGATCTGCTGCTCCATCGCCTTTCTATACGAGATGTCTTTTACGAGGAAATGATAAATCTCACCGTTGCCCCGGGACCGGTCCTCGACGCTGCCGCTGATGAGTCCGCTAAAAAGGGTGTTATCGGCCCGTTTCATCGAGACCTCGGTATCGACGACATAGCCCTGCCCTTGAAGTGTCCGCTGTAAGGAACTCCAATCGCCAACCGTTTCGAAATAGTCTTGTAACAGGCGACTGCCCGAGGACATATCACCCCCGCAGAGGCCAACCATCTCCATGCCCGAAGGATTCAGGGTCAAAAGCGTCCCATCGTCTTGCACAACCGCTATCATGTCGCGGGAAACCTCGAATATACGCCGGTATTTGCGCTCGGATAAGGCAAGCTCCCGGGTGCGCTCCTCTACGAGGTCCTCCAGATTGTGATTCATGAAAAGGAGCTGCTCGTGGGCTGTCTGGATGGCCAGCTTATCCTCAAGAATCTGTTGATAGACCTTCCACACCCGGCCGAAAAACAGGGTTACCGAGGCCACGAACACGAAGGTGAGCGTGTTGAAAGCCCCGCTAAACGGGCGCACAAGAACCCATAGGCTGTCGTAGTGAAAAACGAGCAGTATCCGCTTTATAATGTGGTCCACCGAGCGCGAAATGGCGAAGGCCGCCAGCATGTAGCACACAGCCAGCAGGTAGAGCCACACAACGTTTGTGCGGTCCCGATCCCTTAGCTTTCCGGCGAGCCGCACGCACAGGAAGGAAAACAGGATCATGAGCGCGGAGCCCACAAGATCGCAGATCCATATAGGATAGACAGGCAGGCTCATGACCGCTGGTTACACCTGTTTGAGGAGTCGACGCAGACCCATGTATAAAAAGATAATCCCCGGCACGCAGAACAAGTGATCGAATTTGGTGAAATAGTAAAGCGCCACCAGCTTGCCCGATCCGCTCCCGAAATGGACCCTGGCACTCCATGAACCTTCGTCTGCCAGCACAAAAGAGCTTCCGTGTCCATCCAGGTAATGTCCCAGAACAGCATCGATATTCCACAGAATCAGGCAAAAAGCGCCATATTGGACATAACGCCATCCGGGCGCCTTTATCAAGCCGCTGTCTCTTAGCCAATAGATCAACGCGCCCATGGAAAACAGGAAAAGAATGTGGGCCATCTGGTGAACGTAGAGTCCCTCCGGACCACCATGAGACTGAATGGCCATCGCCGCCTGCGGGGACAAGAGCAAATATCCCAGGATCGCTGCGGGAACGGCTAACGTTAACGTCCTATCCATCGATTGCCTCATAAACGGCGCCGCTCGCTTTGCAAAGTGCACCGCCCGCGCGCCATGAAACACCGCAAAACATGTGCACTAAATCTGTTGCACTGCAACGAAAACGATCCTTTGGCCGACATGCCGATAATGTGGCTAAATAACAGATACTCTCCACGCAGTGCAAGTTTTCCTTGCACCATTCGTTTAGTTGCATTCCCGGTCGGGACCTCCCGGTGGTTTTGCGGTCCCGGGGCCGATTTCCCCGGCGCTGCGCCCCAATCCCTGTGTAGGGGCCGCGCGGAGCCCGCTACCATGGGGCGGGAAAGACGGGCCCTGGCAATATGGCATGGTGATTGCTCTCCACCCATGCAACCAGGATGCTAATTATAAGTTGACCGTCCGGTAAAGGAAACGACAGATCGCGGACTTAAGGCTTCATGGTGGGTGTATCCCCTGGTGAGCATGTGATGACCGCTTTTTCCGCCTGTGCCCGAGCGCACGGGTATGAGCGCTTAGTAACCAACTTTTTATCGGGAGGACTTTATGAATAGAAAAATTGCTCTGTTTGGAGCCGCTTTGGGCATCGGCGCCTCGATGCTCTTTTCGGCCATCGCGTTTGCCGAGCCGAGTGCTGCGCCTTCCCCGGCAGCTCTTCCCGGCGCCGCTGCGGCCACGGCCGCACCTGCTGCGGGACAGGTGCAGATAAGCCTGGACAAGACTTCTCTACAAAACTACGGCGAAGTGACGGTGAGCGGCAAAGCGATGGCCGGGGCCCCGGTTTTTGTCGAGGTCTGGAGCGGCCGAACGGTCCACGCGGACCTATTTGACACCAAAAAGGACAAAAAGACAGGAATAGCCCCCTACATTCTCTACCAGACCGAGCAGATGCCGGCCTACTACAAGGTCTTGGTTCCGGCGGACAAAAAAGCCGTGCTGGAAACGGCCAAAGCCGAGGGCAAGAAGTGGAAGTTTTCGGAAACGCTCAAAAAATGCGGAGCCCTCGAAGCTTTCAACGCGCCCGGCACGATCCCTATCCAGAGGTATCGTGTAAGCCTTCTTGGCAGCGTTATCGGCTCGCGCGGAACCGAGCTTGCCGCGATGGACGCCAAAGAAAATATCAACCGGGCGATGAAACTTGCTAAAACAAGGTTTAGAAACCCTGGCGCCCTCCTCGCTCCGGTCGTTATGACCAGGCCCGACGGCTCCTTTACCGCCAAGATCTCCGTCCCCTCTGGCGCCCCCGATGGGACGTTCCACGTACGGGCCTTTTCCGGCCAGGGGGGCTTTAGCCGGACGCTCTCTTTTGAAAACCATGTCGGTTTCCCCTATGTGTACCTCAGCAACGCCGGAACCAGCATGAATCTTCTGTGGCCCTTCCTTCTCTCTTTCGCCGTTTGCACCTTCGGGGTCTTGATGGGCGCGGGAGGCGGGTTTATCCTCAATCCGCTGCTCGTTTTGATCTGGCCTCTTCCGGCCGCTGTAGTCGCGGGCACCGTCATGCCGACCGTTCTTTTCTCCCAGGCAAGCGGGATCTTTAACTATTCGAAAATTAAATTCATAAGCTGGAAGCTCGGCATTGCGATCGGCCTGGCAATGCTTCTGGGCGGCTTCATCGGTCCGGAGTTAACCGAGCTCATCACCCTTTCGCAGTTTAAATTCATCTTCGGAATAATACTGATTTTCCTCGCTTGCCTCATGGCGTGGCAGACCACCCCCGGCTACGTGGCCAAAAACAAGAAAGAGAAAGCGATTCTGGATCAGTTCCAGAAGAAGGCCAAGGAGGCCGCGGCCAAAAAAGCCCAAGCCAAACCCGTGGCCGTTTGAGTTCTGAGGAATTTTTACCTTGTTCTAAGGAGATCGATATGGAAGTTTCATTTTGGGGTGAGTCCTTCAAGGTCAATTTGGTTATTGGATGTGTCGGCGGATTTTTGATCGCTGTCCTGGGATCGATGTTCGGGTTTGGAGGCGGTCCTTTCATGGTGCCGCTCTTAACCGTTGGGCTGGGGCTTCCGATGTACCTGGTCGTGGGCAGTTCGCTGCTCGCCATCTTCTTTAATACGGTTATGGGGACCCTGCGCCACTTTCAGTTGGGACACCTGGACCTTTTGCTCTTCTGCGCAATGTTTCCGGGAGCGATTCTGGCCGGTTTTGTGGGACCCAAAATCGCCAAGAAGCTGAGCCCTCTCATGGTTAAGAGGGTGGCGGTAGTCGGCCTTTTGATCCTGGGTTTGCGTCTGCTTTTCTAACAACCCCGGAGAGAAAATTGTAAACCACGAGAGGGCGCGAAGTTCACGAAGGCTCAAATGGAGCTTCCTTCGTGATCTTTCGCGCTCTTTGTGGTGAAAAGTTTGCTTCGGCGCTGCGGTTGACAGGCCTTCGATGCTTTTGTTACAATAAAAACCGCCTAATTCAACTTACTTCACCCCCCACGCGAGGTTAAAAAATTGCCAATTTACGAATTCAGGTGTGGAAACTGCGGCAAGGTTGAAGAATTCATTCTTTCGGGAAGCCGGGAAATCGAGATGAAGTGCGGCTCGTGCGGCAGCGAGGAGATGGAGAGGATCATCAGCAAAAGCAATTACGCCATGGGATCTTCGGGAACGTCTGCCTCAGCCGGTCCTTCGGCGACCACGCGCACCTGCGGCCCCGGACAATCGTGTACGTCCATCGCCCTGCCCGGCCATACCAGGTAAGGAGGAAAAAACGGGGAGGCTAAAACCTGCCGGGAAACCGCAGGGGATCAATCCGCCGTTTCCTTTTTTCCCATCTTTTCGACCACCCTGTCGTAGTACACCTGGTTTTTCTCCAGGGAAAGCGAACTGCGGCGGGTCATGTTGAGCTTCATGATTAGGAAGTTCAGCTTCTTCATCTGCTTGTATTTTTCCTTGGTGTCCTTTTCCCCGGCAAGCAATTCCTCGATGGTCAAAATTTCTTTCTTGAGTTCTAGCTCAGGCGGCAGGCAGCCACCGTTTTTTAGAATTTTATGGGCAAGGCGGATGTCCAGCGGAAGATGGCTGTCATCTTCGAGCTCGAGGGGCCGGCCTTTGCCCGGTAAATCCTCGAATTGGCCCTCCTGTATTGCTTCCTGGATCTTTTTTTCAGCGATTTTATTGAATGCTTCGAATATATTGCTCATAATTTCATCCAATTGATAAAGTGATTATTCTCTACTATACACCATGGGCGAAACAAACAAAAGATGGCGAAAAACTACGCAGCAGCAGATGTATTTGGAGACATTTACCCGCCTCGGCAAATACGGGTCCTTGGGGCCGGCCGCTTTGGCCGGATTGCCGTAGAAAGGCTAAGGGGCCGCTTCCCCGGCGCCCTCCTGACGGTTTATGACCGCGATAAGAGTCGGGTCGCACAAATCAGCGAAGAGTTTAAAATTTGCGGCGAGGCCGCAGAGTGCCTCGCGTCCATGGGCGGGGCCAAACCCGACGAAGAGGTGTGGTTTATACCCTCTGTGCCCGTGCACGTGGCCTTCGAGTGGGTGCTAAGCGAGCTTGCCCCCACCGGCAACCCCCGA
Source organism: Syntrophobacteraceae bacterium (assembly GCA_031292215.1). GTDB lineage: Bacteria > Desulfobacterota > Syntrophobacteria > Syntrophobacterales > Syntrophobacteraceae > SbD1. The sequence continues at coordinate 45,213 of JARLHO010000123.1, forward strand.
AGGCTCTCGGTCCCGCAGGAGGTCGACTTGCAGGTCCCAAACCCGATGCGCTCCCCATCCGGGGCGCTTTACGCAAGCTTTGCCTCCTTCCTGTGCCCGGACAACTGCAATGAGCCGGACCAACTCTGCACCCACACCGGAAAAAATCGGCCGGGAAACCTCTACGAGCTCCTGGAGGGAATCCATGTGCCGGGATTTGAGGTCTTTGTGCAGAGGAGCCGGCAGCTTGCCCCGGGGGTTGGCGGATATCCGGGGCGAAGCCTTCGCGAACTGGCGGCCCGGGTCGCCCAAAAGCCGGGCGCCTGCCTGGTGGCGACAAGTTGCCGCTGTCACGCGGTCATAAACGCTCTGGAATGGAGCGCGTGATATACCGGGTAAGGGCCCGCTCAAGCTCCCAGCCCAAAGACAACTGTTCTCCGACCTGGCGTTGAAGCTCCAAAACGGTTTTTTCTCCGAGGAAAGCGATTAGTTCCGGGCAAAAATAGTTGAGGCAAAAAGAGTGGCGGGTCTTGAGAGTGCAACCTTTTTTGCCGACAAAAAAACAGCCTCCCGGCAATTCGCGCTCCCGGGGAAGTTCGGCGCCGAGAAGTCGGTTGGCAAGAAGCTCGATGAAGCCGTAGCTTTCGCCCATCTCCTTAAAACAGCAGCTCCCCGTTGCCTCCGCGCACCTGCCGCACGCCATGGCGACTCCCGAACTCACCATAAACGAGTCGCTCGCCTTAACCCGGAGGTCTAATGCAACCAAAAGCCCGCCCACTTCGGGGTCTGCCAGGCAGGCGGCGCCCAGGGCGGCATGCAGCACCCGGGCCTTTTCAATTTGTTTTTTTACATTCGTTTCCGCTTCGCTCATAAACGATGTGTCCCGGAAATAATAGGGGAATATTTAGCCGGGGGTCCAGCGGTTTGCCCCCAACCCGCTCGACCTTGTTACCGCCAATGGTAAAAACTGTCAACCGCCTGAAGTATTACTCCCTTTGCGGCTTCGCGTGAGAAACCTTTTTGAGACAAGACCGGCAGACATTTTTGTGTTGCGGATTGACTTTTTCCCTCAAACATCATTAAATAAACCGTTTTGACCGCCAATAAGTTCTCTTTATGGTATGCAAAAATCAAATTAAATATCGGGAGGAATCAGGATGACTTTTATTGGAGCGGCAAATGCCGCCGAGGCTTACGCTCAGACTGCTGTGGGGGGCGCGCATGGAGGAATGGAGGGGCTTCTTGGCAGCCCGATAATTCTTCTGGTTGCAATGCTTGCGATCTTTTACTTCCTTCTTATTCGCCCGCAGCAAAAACGGCAAAAGGAACACAACCGGATGCTGGAAAATCTGCAGAAGGGTGATACAATTTTTACCGCCGGCGGACTGCGGGGAAGGGTAACCAACCTTGACACGACCGTTGTGACAATGGAAATTGCCGATAAAGTTCGCGTAAAAGTCAACCGCAGCGCCATAGGGGGACTGGTTTCCAAGGGCGATGTGGCTCCGGAAAAAGAATCCGGCAAAGAATCTTGAGATATTTTGGCGCAATGTTTTGGCCGGGGGAAAGTTTTACCGGCCGGAGATTGTGGATGGAGCGCGCTGTGACGAGCGCAATCCACGGCCAGTTGGAGGCTTAATTGAAGAGCATAGCAATGCGCGCGGGTATAATCTTGGTGTTTCTCATCGCCGGAATCTTTTGCCTGCTTCCGACGTTTGTGTCTTCCTCCCTGCCGGGGTTGTCGACTGTTTTGCCGGGCAAGATCCATCTGGGGCTTGACCTCCAGGGCGGCATGCACCTGGTGTTGGAGGTCGAAACCAATAAGGCGATCGAAAATACGGCGGATAGCCTTGCCGAGGAGATAAAAGACGCTCTGCGCACGAAAAAAATCGGGTTCACCGAGGTCGCAAGGACCGGTGGGTGGAACATAGAAGCAGTACTTCCGTCCAACGCGCAAGTAAATGATTTCAACGAGGCGCTAAAAACCGGCTTCCCAATGCTCGAAACCACAAGCGAGCAGACCGGAGCGCAGGGCACAAAAATTCTTCTCGCCATGAGCCCGCAGGAACTCCATAACCTTCGGACCCGGTCGGTGCAGCAGGCGATTGAGACCATCCGCAACCGCATCGATCAATTCGGAGTAAGAGAGCCCGACATTCGGCTTGCCGGAACCGACCGGATAATGATCGAATTGCCTGGAGTCAAAGACTCCCAGCAGGCGATCAGCCTGATCGGAAAAACCGCGGTGCTCGAATTTAAGCTTGTGGCGCAAAACGTCACGCAATCGCAGATCGAAGACCATCGGTTGCCGCCGGGAGTAAAGCTTTTTCCCATGAGGTCCTCCGATGCCACATCGCCCCCCTCCATGGTAGCTCTGGAAGACAAGACCGTGTTGACCGGGGACCACATTACGGATGCGCGGGTCGAGATCGGAGGGGGAAATTCCTACGGGCAGGCCTCCATTTCGCTAAATTTCGATCGACAGGGCGCCAAGATGTTCGAGCGCATTACGGGCGACAACGTCGGGCGAAAGCTTGCAATCGTTTTAGACGGGGTCGTTTATTCCGATCCGGTGATAAAGGATCGCATTCCGGACGGAAGAGCGGTGATCGAGGGCGCCTACTCCGACGAGGACGCCAAGGTGCTGGCCATTGCCCTTCGCACCGGCAGGCTGCCCGCACCGGTTAAAATTCTCGAACAAAGCACGGTAGGCCCCTCGCTGGGTCATGATTCCATAAAGGACGGCGTTATGGCCTCGGCTATCGCAGGCCTTGGCATCGTACTATTTATGATCGTCTACTACCGCATGTCGGGGGTGGTCGCCGATCTGGCCCTGGTCATGAACCTCATCCTCATTCTGGCTCTCATGGCGGCCGTTGGGGCAACGCTTACCCTTCCCGGCATTGCGGGCATTGCGCTTACCATCGGTATAGCCGTTGACGCAAACGTTCTCATATACGAACGAATACGCGAGGAGCTGCGCTTTGGCAAAACACCCCGCGCGGCTATCGATACGGGCTACGAACGCGCGACCATAACCATCATGGACGCAAACGTCACCAGCGCCATCGCGGCCCTGGTCCTCTACGAGTTCGGCACCGGTCCGGTAAAAGGATTTGCGGTAACCCTCTTTTTCGGCCTTGCGGCCAACATGTTTACCGCGATCTTCGTTACCAGGGTTATTTTCGACTATCTTCTCACCGAGCGGCGGGTTAAAGAGCTGAGCATTTAGTTCGGGGCTACATAAGGAAAGCGAATGCAACTGATAAAACCGGATATCAATGTCAACTTCGTTGGATGGCGCAACAAGGCTTTCTTGCTTTCCGGCACGATCATCCTGGTTGGGTTGATCACCCTGTTTGCGCGGGGCGGGCTCCGAATGGGTGTCGATTTTGCCGGCGGCATGCTTGTCCAGGTCAAATTCGATAAGCCAACCGATTCGGCCCACATTCGGCAGGCTCTTCATGGAATCGTTGCCAATGCCTTCGTCCAGCAGATAGGCTCGGAAAAAGACCATGAATATTTGATCCGTACCGATACGGTCCACGAAGAGCTAAAGAGCCTTTCGGTCGAAATAGCCAATGCGCTCACCAAGGCATACGGCCCCGGCCAGCAGGTGCTGCGCGTCGAGATGGTTGGCCCAAAAGTTGGCCACGATTTGCGCCAGAAGGCCCTCCAGGCCATATTCTATGCCTTTTTGTTTATCGCCCTCTATATCTCCTGGCGCTTTGAACCCAAGGTCTCCTCCGGGCTTACGATGCTTGCGATCGTCGGGATTGGAATTTATGCGCTAAACGGGCTTGACTTAAACGCTGAGTATATGATCGGCGGCGCGCTGATCGTAACCCTTGCCCTCTGCTGGTTTTTGCGACTGCCCTATGCCCTGGGGGCGCTCTTGTCCCTTGTCCACGACATCCTCATAACGGTTGGAATCTTTGCTCTTTTCAACAAAGAATTCACCCTCGAGGTCTTTGCGGCCCTTTTGACTCTTTCGGGCTATTCGCTAAACGATACGATCATCGTCTACGATAGAATCCGCGAAAACCGCAACAAGGACAAAAAACAAAGCTTTGGCGAAATGATAAACGCCGCGATAAACCAGACGCTTAGCCGGACGGTGCTGACCTCGGCGACCGTATTTTTCGTCATCCTCATGCTTTTCCTTTTGGGGGGCACGGTGATCCATGATTTTTGCTTCGCCATGCTGATCGGGGTGATAACCGGGAGCTACTCGTCGGTGTTTGTGGCAAGCCCGATCCTTATCGCCTACGAAGACCTCAGGAAAAAGAAGTCGCCCGGCGCAAAACGGGCCGAAATCGCCTCGGGTGGCGCTAGAAACGCCGGGGCCGGGCGGGAAGTAAAAATTATTAAGGAGCGGGAAGGCAAACAGGTGCAGCCCGCCGTGGCGCCCGAGGCGCAAATCCCGGCGGAGCCCGCCAACGGCGCGGCCGACCGGGCCGAGACAATAGATGCGCCTGCGGTAAATGGCGCCGCCGAGGAGCGCAAGCCCGAGGCCAAGCCCCCCGCCCGCAAGCCCAAAAAGCAGAAGAAACAATCTCCACGGCTGGCAGGGGCAAGGAAAAGCGGCGCGTAGAATAGACTCGTTATCTTCTGGCGGTCTGGAACGCTCAAGCGATCCAGACCGCCATGTTTTTTAAATCGGAAGTGATTTTCCGGGTCGAAGAGGCCCTGAGAGACCCGAGGATTCCCTCCGTGCGCGTGCGCTCCAGCCCGATTATTCCTATCCCGTTTGAGGCGCACCAGGAAAGCACTTCCGCTATGGTATCGCCTCTTTTCGGAATGAGCGTCATGCGGATTCGGTCCTGGTCGATTCCGTAGTCGGCCAGTACGGCCGATGCCTTAAGAAGGCTTTCGAGGCCGCGGGGGGCGCTTTGGGCTTGCGAGGGCCGCCACGTAAGGGGATGCCGAATTTTGGCCGCCGCCCCTACAAGGTCGATATCTACGCCCGTATCCGAGAGCATGTAGCCGGCGTGGTCTGCGATGCGCGTCGAACCCTCCTCGTCGCTTATGTATATTGCGGCTTTTCCCGGCTCGATTGCTCCTTCGGTCATCCAGACGGGACACTCGATGCACTGCTGCGCAAGGGCCGAAGAGGGGTCGGACTTAAGCAGATCCTCCAGGCGAACTTTGACATGCTTTGGGACGACAATGGCATCGACTTTTTTGATATCGCCAAGAAGACATGCCTGCTTTGCCACGGCCATTCCTTTGGGCTCGACGTGTTCCTGTATGAATTCTTTTAAAAAACCCAATTTTTCGAGCGCTTCCAGGGCATGGTCGAAAACGGCGCGTTCCTCACGCTTTTCGTCTTCCAAAAATTGCCTTTTTTTTGCCTGCAGCTCATGTGAGCGGGCGAGGTCGCCGGTATAGGCGGGCGGGGGCGGCGCGGAGAAATAACTTAGGATCAGTCTTACTTCCGAGGGGGAGTAGAGCTTGCCGAGAAACCGGGCGGGCCACAAAGACTCGTTTGTCCCGTCTATTGGAAGCAGAAAACATTTCGGTATCGTTTGCATCCGATGGACCCTTAACAGAAAATGTGTCTATATAGTAAGACCTGCGAGGAGAAAAGATGCTAAAAACTCCGATTTTTGAAACCAATTTCCCGGACTTAAACCTCGTATCGCGCGGGAAGGTCCGAGACATTTACGATCTTGGCGACTCCCTGCTCATAGTGGCCACCGACCGGATCTCGGCTTTCGATGTGGTAATGGTCGACCCCATTGCCGATAAGGGTGTTATCCTGACAAAGCTTTCCGAGTTCTGGCTTCAATACCTGGGAGGCCTCATCGAAAATCACCTCATAACCACGGATTGCGAAAAGTTCCCCGAGGTTTGCCGGCCGTATCGCTCCATGCTCGCGGGGCGCGCCATGTGGGTGAAAAAGGCTAAACCGCTGCCGGTGGAATGCATCGTGAGGGGGTATCTGGCGGGCTCCGGGTGGGAAGACTACCAAAGGAGCGGGCAGATGAGCGGAATTAGACTGCCTTCCGGGCTGATCGAGGCCCAGGAGCTGCCCGAGCCCCTGTTTACTCCTTCGACCAAAGCGGCTTTGGGCGAGCATGACGAAAACATAAGCTTTGAGAAGATGGGAGAACTCGTTGGGGAAAACATTGCCGAGCGAGTAAAAGAGGCTTCGATCGCGCTCTACCGCAAAGCCCGGGAGTACGCGCGGGAACGTGGAATCATCCTTGCCGATACGAAGTTCGAATTCGGAATCGCCGACGCCAAACTTATGCTAATAGACGAAGTGCTGACCCCGGATTCGAGCCGCTTCTGGCCCGCGGACCGCTACCGGCCGGGCGGGAGTCCCGAGAGCTTCGATAAACAGTTTCTGCGCGATTATCTAAAGTCGAGCGGCTGGAAAAAGAGCGACCCCGCGCCCCGGCTGCCCGCAGATGTTGTGGCTAATACGCGCGCCCGCTACCTGGAGGCCCTGAAGCGTCTTAGCGGAGAAGACCTTGGCTGAAATGGATTGTCGCTTTGTTGCCGTAAAAGACATCGACTTTACCGACCGCAGCTTCGAGATTGGAAAATTTTCGAGTTCCACGGGGGTTCGGGAATCGCTTGAGCGCTTCGGGATTTTTGACCCCGTGTGGCTGCTGGAAAAACCGGGCGGCTATACCGTGGTCGATGGGTTTAAACGGGTTGGCTGGGCGAAGGAAAACGGGGGGCAAGATCTGCTTTGCCGGATTTTTGCCCAAGGGAGCGATCCGGGCCGGGTTTTTTCCCAAAGGATGGAGAAAAAAATCTTTGAAGGTGAAATCAACCCGGCGGAAAAAGCCCAAATAATCGCGATACTGGCACGGCTTTTCGGACTGGAGGAAATCCCGGGATTACTCCTTGCAAGCCTTAAGGCTTCAAACCGCCGGGAGGTGCTGTGCAAGTGGGCGCTCGTGGCGCAAAAGGGAACCCCGATGCTCGATGCCCTTGGTTCGGGCGAGGTCTGCGAGCGGGCGGCGCTAGATATCGCCGACTGGGATCCGGGCAGTTCGGACTCCGTTTTGTCCCTTCTTCGAGCGCTTCGGTGCAGTGCGAGCATCCAGGTCGAAATTATCGAGCGGATAAACGAAATAGCCATCCGGGAGGACATCACGCGCTCCGATGTCCTCGAAATGGAGCGTGTTCGAAAGATAATGTCGTCGCAGGAGTCTAACCATCGGGAAAAAACCCGGGCGCTACGAGAGTACTTATCCGCGCTGCGAAACCCGCGCCTCGTTTCGAGGCGGAAAGAAGTCCGGCAGGAAATTGAGGCGCTGGGGCTCCCGAGCGGGGCAAGAATCGTTTTCCCCGAGGCGTTCGAAGGCGGGGGGTGGCAAATGGAGTTAAGCTTTTCGGGTTCCGAAGAGCTTCGAAGGATTTTCCGTACGATTGAGCCTCTCGTTTCGTCGGGGCAACTCGATGCGGTTTTGGGCAAACGATGAAAATTCGCGCCCCCAAAAGAGTAATCCTCGAATCTGCGGTTGCCGAAAGCGCCCTTTCGAACACTTTACGCAAAAACCTTCCCGGCGCCTCCTTTGAAATCGTAGATAGGGTCTCGGAGGGGGCCTGCCATTCTCCCGACGTCTTGGAAGTTGTAAATTTTCGGGGAAAGTTTCTTAAATCCTGTCCCGGAACACGCCGCTACCACTGCTGCGGATACCGGATCTTGCACCTTGGGACCCAGTGCACTATCGACTGCGCCTATTGCATCCTCCAGGCCTACCTCAATTCGCCCAACCTGCGGTTGTTTGGAAACCTCGAGGAAATGTTTTGCGAGCTCTCGGGTTCTCTTGCCCAAAACCCCGCGAGCCTCCACAGGATAGGGACAGGGGAGTTCACCGATTCGCTTCTGCTTGACCCTTTTTCCGAAATCTCCCGCTCGATCGTCCCCTTTTTTGCCAAAACCCCAAACGGCGTGCTCGAACTAAAGACCAAGACCGATTTCATTGGAAACCTAAAAGGGCTCGATCATGGAGGCCACACGATCGTCGCCTGGTCGCTAAACCCCGAAGAAGTTCAAAGGCGGGAGGAACCTCTTTCGGCAACGATTGCCGAAAGGCTCGAAGCGGCCCGCCTCTGTTCGCAGGAGGGTTATTTTCTAGCCTTCCACTTCGATCCGATCATCGATTATGGAGAGTGGAAATCGGGGTACGCAAAAACACTTGAGCTGCTCTTCGAAAGGATAGACCCCTCCCGGATCGTCTGGATAAGCCTGGGGGCCCTGAGGTTCATGCCCGAGCTTAAAGGCATAATTCAGGCTCGTCACCCTTTGAGCCGGATCGTCTACGGGGAATTCATCCGGGGCCTGGACGGCAAAATGCGCTATTTCAGAGACATCCGGGCCGAGTTCTATGCGTTTATCGCCGAGCGCATCCGGCGGGCCGACCCGGAGCTGTGTGTCTACCTGTGCATGGAAAGCGACGACGTCTGGCGCGATTCCCTGGGCTTTTCCCCGGAGGATCGCGGCGGCCTTGGCCAAATGCTCGACAGCGCGGTCGAGCGCCGGATGGGGATCGTCCCGCCAAAGGCGCCGTGCGACAAAACTGATAAGCCCGTTCTCCCGACATAAAGCCGGGTGTAATTCGAACTGATACGCTAAGCGGCTTCTTCGCCGCACTGACGCCAGTAGTTGCCCCAATCGGAGTTCGCCCTTGTGGTTCGCAGGGCTAACATATTGTCAGCGTTTTCCTTTAGCCACCAGGCTCCCGAG
>JARLHO010000124.1 GCA_031292215.1 Syntrophobacteraceae bacterium
AGACCCCAATCCTGACGGTCGTCTCAGCTACGAAGTGAAGTGGATGGAATGCAGGTTCTTGGCAATTTTTCTGATTTTTTTTTATGACCCTGTTCTGCTTTGGTCGCTTTGGGCCGAGCGCTATATCGAATATCCAGGGGGATAATCTTTCCATTGACTGTGTCGCCCCGGGATGCTATCAGTTGTTGGGTCGTGCGGAGATTTAGCATGCCTAGCGAGCCATACAATCAGTCCGGCCACGAAGGCCGGAGGCAATCGCGAGCAGCCCCGTCCGGATTTAACAAGAGTAGAATCCCCAAGACCACGAAGGTCTTTTGTCTTCCATCGAGGTGGAGCAGAGGAGCTTTGTGGTCTTTTTTTTTACTGTGCGAAAGAGAGGATGAGCGATGCACATACCCGACGGTTATTTGAGTCCTTCGTCATGCGCGGCCCTGGGAGCGGTAATGATCCCGGCCTGGGCGGTTGCGGTCGCAAAGGTAAGGGACAGGATAAAATCGAGATATGTCCCTCTCATGGCCATTGGAGCGGCTTTTTCCTTCACCATTATGATGTACAATGTGCCGATTCCAGGGGGAACCACGGCCCATGCGGTTGGGGGGGGGCTTCTTGCGGTCGTGCTCGGTCCGTTTGCCGCAATGATTTGTATCACCATCGCCCTCGCCATCCAGGCGCTTCTGTTCGGGGACGGAGGCGTTTGGACATTTACCGCCAATTGTTTCAACATGGCGTTGGTGCTGCCATTTGTCGCCTATGGGGCCTATCGGCTGATCGGCGGAAAAAGCGGGCTCGATTCGAAGCGCCGGTGGGTGGGCGCGGCTGTGGGCGGCTACCTGGGGCTCTGTGTGGCGGCCCTGTGCGCCGGAGTCGAACTGGGACTGCAGCCTGTTTTGTTTCACACTGCAGGGGGCGTTCCTCTCTATTGCCCCTACTCGCTTAAGGTTTCAGTCCCTGCCATGTTGCTTGCGCACCTCGTTGTCGCCGGGCCGCTCGAAGCGGTGGTGACAGGACTTGTGGTGCGCTATCTGCAAGCGTACAGCACCGATCTGATGCGGATCGGAAGCCTTGGCGCCCAATCCGCCCCGTTATCGGCGACGCTTAGCTACCGCAAAATGTGGTGGGCTCTGGGCGCAATGGTCGTTTTGTCTCCCCTCGGACTGCTCGCGGGAGGCACTGCCTGGGGAGAGTGGCAGACCGAGGAGCTTCAAAAACTTACCGGTTTCATTCCGGCAGGCCTTAAGCGCATGGCGGGCACATGGTCCTTTGCTCCTTTTCGCGATTATACTCTTCCAGGCATTGAGTCCTTTCAGGCCTCCGCCGTTATCTACATCTTTTGCGCGCTTTTCGGTGTCGGAATAATTTGCCTTTTTACCTATTTTTTCGGACGCCTCCAGCTTTCCGAGAAAAAAAAACATAATTAAGCCAGGGGGGCAATGAATAGATGGCCGAGATGAGGTCCGTTCCACCATGGCTTCTAAAAAAGACCCCGAGGGAGACGCCCGCGACTTTGCGCAGAGGGCGTTTGAAGAGCGGTTTTGTCGAAAAGACCCTGCACGCCATCGCGGAAGTGATGAAAAACGAGGTCTTTTCCGAGTCTATCGCAAACCGCCAAGGTCTTTTCCAGAATTTAGACCCGAGAGCGAAACTGGTTACGGTCCTTTTTCTTATTGGCATCGCCGGACTTTTTCACCACATCTTTCCGCTGATTCTTTTCAACCTGTGGCTTTTCTGGCTGGCCAAGAGCTCCCGGGCGCCGATCGGGGTGTTCGCCAAAAGGGTATGGATTGTTGTAGCGCTGTTTACGGGGGTGCTGGTATTGCCCGTGCTATTTAACGTAGTCCGGCCCGGGACGCCCCTTCTTGTGCTTTTTCATTTGAGCCGCCCGATAAATCTGGGGTATATGACAATCCCGGCCGAAGTGGCGATAACCAGGCAGGGGGCGCAAGCCGCGGCGCTTTTGATGCTTCGGGTTGGCGCATCCGTTTCTTTGGCCGTGTTGCTCACCCTGACCACCCGGTGGAACGTTCTTTTGAAAGCGCTCGGCGCGTTGGGCATCCCCTCGCTGTTTCTTTCGATATTGGAGATGACCTACCGGTATATTTTTCTGCTGCTAAGCGCCAGCAGCGACATGTTTATGGCCCGCCGGAGCAGGCTCGTCGGCCGCGCCGCTCCTCGTGAAGAGCGAAGATTTGTCACCGTCGCGATGGGGAGCCTGTGGTGCAAAACCGCGGCTTTGAGTGAAGAGGTGCATGGCGCAATGGTTGCTCGCGGCTACGCCGGCACACCCCGCTCCATGGTCGAGTTTACGATGAAACTTAGCGATTGGGCATGGATTGTCCTGGTGCTCGCTGCAGCCGTTCTTTTCATTGGAGGCGATCGTGTCCTTGGCTGAAACTGAAGATCTTCCGGTTTTTCACCTGGAGGCAGTGACCTATCATTATCCCGACGGCGAAATCGGAATTCACGAGTTGGACCTTACCGTGCACGAGAGGGAAAGAATTGTCCTTCTTGGCGCCAACGGGTCGGGTAAATCCACGTTGCTGCGGGTCCTTGACGGGCTGATTTTTCCCGGCAAGGGTACCGTCCGGGCCTTTGGGCAAGTGTTAAACGAAAAAAACCTGAACGTTGACCGGCTTAACCTCGACTTTCGCCGGCGGGTCGGTTTCGTCTTCCAGAACTCGGAGACCCAGTTGTTTTCTTCCACCGTGTGGGATGAGATCGCTTTTGGTCCCCTTCACATGGGGATGAGCGTACCGCAGATACGGGAGAGGGTCTCGGAGCTGCTGGAATTTTTCGGCATCGAGGCGATCAGGGATCGGCCGCCTTTTAAACTGAGCGGGGGTGAGAAAAAGAAGGTGGCCCTTGCCGCAGTGATGGCGACCAATCCGGATGTGTTGTTGCTCGATGAACCGACCGCAGCCCTGGACCCCCGAACGGAACGGTGGCTGATCGACATGCTGGTTCAGCTCGGAGAATCGGGCAAAACACTCATCACCGCCACCCACAACCTCGATATAGTCGAAGAGATCTCGGATCGCGTGGTCGTTTTCGGCGAGAATCATCGCGTGGCGGCGACCGGCCCCCCCTCGGAGCTGCTTTCCGAAAAAGAGCTGCTGCTGCGTGTAAATCTCATCGATCCGCGGTTTCACAAACATTTCCACAACGGCGACCACCGCCATTATCACATCCACGACTGATATCGATTCCGTGCCGTAACGAGCGGAACCGCAAGTGCGCTAAGAGGTGTTATGCGAAGACGTTTATTCGCGCCTCTCCGCTCCTTGCCGCGGCCGGGATGGGCGCCGCCGCTCTTTTAACGCCTCCGGCCGCCATCGCCGGCTGGCTCCCCCCGTTGCCTTTTCCGCCGTACTGGTTGGCGTCGGCGCTGCTTTTTCCGCCCTGCCCGCCTCCATTTACGTCAACCATGAATTTTCCCAGAACGATCCCCTGGCTCTTGAGATCCTGGCGCAGTTCAACCGAATGACTCACCAGGGCCTGCCTGGCAGGTTCGTTTTGCGTCAACGCCTCTATGGAGACCTCGCCTTTTTTGGCCTCGACTTTGAGGTTAACCTTTCCGAGTCCATCGGAGACCATGTCCAGCACCAGTCGGCCCCCACCAGCGGTTGCCGCCTGCTCGCTCACATTATTTGCCAGTTCCACCGCCCGGTAGGGATCGTAGGTGGCAAAGCCACCCTGGGGCGAATTGCCTGAAGGGGTCATGGTTATTGCCTGAGGATTGGAGGCCGCCGAAGCCTGCGCCATAGCAGACCCGGGGGATAAATCCCGACTCTCGGACGTTGCATCGAGCCGCCTTGGCGCCACTGCCCCCCCCTGGCCTCCAACCACCAACTGTTCCAATGGCGTAAGCCTGTCGGTCCCGATCTTTGTCGATACGCCCCCCGTGGCGTTATTGTCAAAAGATGAGTTTACACTCGCCCCCTGGCCCGATTGCACGCCTTGGTCCGTAAGATCGGCGGGCAAGGTTGCCGCCACCTGCCGGGCAAGGGACCCGGACGTAGCCGAGGCAGCGGCGAGCCCGTTTCCAGCCACGCCATTTCCGGCATTAGACCCGGCGGTTTTACCCTGGTCGCCCACCGGGGCAGCTTTGTCGGAAACCGGCGCCACATCCGATTGCGCCGCGGCTGGACCCTTGGCTGAATCTTGGAGTTTTTGCGCCACGGCGCCACCCTGCATGGAGAAAAGAATCTGTTCAATGGCCGTTAGCCTCTCGGTCAATTTCTGTACCGATTCGCTTCCCGTCGCGCTATTTCGGGGAGAGGCGTCCGAACTCTGCCCCTTGTCCGTTTGCGAGCTTTGGGCCAAAGCATCCGTTGACATGGTTGCGGCCTCCTGTTGGGCCATGGAACCGGTGGACAGCAGGTGATTTTCGCCGTTAATTGCATTTCCCATGGCCGGTTTGCCCCCGCCGGCGTCGCCGTTAACAGGGACCACTGTATCCGCTGCGGCCGGCGTCCCGGATTGGATCCCCAACTCTTTTGCGATACCCTTTCCGGAATCATCTTTTTGGGAACTCTTCTCCGTGGATTTTTGATCCTCGGATTCCCGGGTCATTACCCCTTGCGTCGAGCTGGATGAGTCATTTTGAGACATGTACGAAACAAAAACGCTCGCCCCCCCCTCCCCGCTCCCGCCCGCCGCGGCCACGCCGGTTTTCCCGGCGTCACGCCCACTCTGAACAAGGTCGGCCATCCGGTTGCGATCGTAGAAGGCAAAACCGCCTTCACCCGAATTGTTCATTTGAGGCAGATTTATCTGGTTCTCCCCGGGTTTTGCCCCTGTCGGCTGCACAACCCCGCTCTCCGAAGATCGGTCTATGCCCCCGACCATCTTCTCGATCTGTTTGCCAACCATCGGCGCATCCTGGCCAACTACCTCCGCTCGACCTTCGGCCTCCTTTGGCGAATCGACCCCGGCGGCCGGCGCCAAAGAGCTGGAACCACCCGACGCCAAGATCTCACCCATCTTTTTTCCATCCGCCAATTGGTTTGCAACGTTAAAGCCTTCGGCAACCGTAGCGGCCGGCGCCTCCCGGGCAGAGGGTGAACTCTTGGCTCCAGTCCCCGATACTCCCTTATCGCTCCCGGGCAATACCGCATCCCCGGCCCCCGAAACTTTCTCGCCCTCTCCGGCAAACGAGGCGCCCGACATTTGCCCGCTCCCCCCACTCGGGGAGTTCGATGCGCTCGATGCGGCCTTTACCCGATTTGCAAGGGAATCCGTCGCATTCTCATTTGCGCTTTGCGATTGAGCAGATTTGCCAACGCTATTTCCAGAAAAAACCGTTTTCTCCGAAACCTTGCTTCCCGAAGAGATAAACGAGGGGAGAACAGTAGACACGAGTTCTTGGGTTTGTCCGGCCTTAAGGGCTTCGAACGTTGTCGCAACAACCGGGGCGGTTGTGGACGAAAGAGGCGCTTTGGTCTGAGGACTCTTTTTTTGCGATGCCTGAACCACCTTGTCAAGCAGACCCTGAAGCTCGTCGCGAGAATAGGTTCCATCCTGTTTGACGGCAACGGATAATTTGACGCTATTTCCGCGGGCCGCTCCTTTGCCGTCGACGTTGCCGGAGGTTTTTACAATGGATTCAAGAAGGGTTTGAACGGATGCGGCAGGGACTTCCCCCGAAACGTTCGAACCGGCGCCGGCGGGGCTGGAGTTAAGGAGCGTCTTCAGCTCCTTTATGGATATATGGCCCTGTTTGCTCAACAGTTGGACACATTCGTTTCTTGTCTTTGCGGGATACTGCAGGTTCGCCAATACGGTCTCTAAGATTGCCGGGTTGGAGATAAAAAGGCTTTTTTCCGCCGCAGCCCTGGATTTCATGTCGTTTATTTTTGCCGCGCCATTGGCCGCGCCTTCACCCTGCACAGGGGCTGAGGGGGTGGTCGTGGTTTGGGAAACTCCCGAGGAACTCGCAGCGGCCGAAGACGCCGGGGCTTCCTTCGACCCGTCCGTTTCCACTATTTTCGCTCCATCCATCCCGGTTGTTCCGGCAGTTTTTACCTGCTTGGGAAGATGTTTTGCGAGTTCTCCGGTAAAATCATTGTTTGTCATCGCCGCCCCGAGCTTATCCTTTTCACTTCCGAGAAAAGCCGACAGCAACTGTGAAGCATTTACTTGTCCTGATTGCATCTTTTAATCCCATTCAGGCTGAACAAAACCGTTTAGGCAATATGGGCTTTTTCCCACCCCGTCTACGATTCGGTTAAAAGGGAAGCAAACTTGATGCCACAAATGAGTGCAATTAAACTTAATTAAAATCATTGGGTTAGAAGTGAGAGATTTGAGCTGTGGGAGATTTTTGCCTCTAACTAGACTATTTTTTCCCGGTGTTCGCGCAAATATTTCCGGCCGGCGCACAAGATACGGCTCGCCATTTTGACGGCGCGGATTTGCGAATGGACTCCAGGCGATACCCGGGGCAGGGAGAAAAGAGCGATTTCGGGCAAGGGGCGGGAATACTTTAGAGATT
The DNA here is from genome assembly GCA_031292215.1 of Syntrophobacteraceae bacterium. Taxonomy (GTDB): domain Bacteria; phylum Desulfobacterota; class Syntrophobacteria; order Syntrophobacterales; family Syntrophobacteraceae; genus SbD1. The sequence continues at coordinate 6,491 of JARLHO010000124.1, forward strand.
ATGCCCCGATGTTTGGATTGGGGACCTCGCTGGAGAGCATGGAGAGCGCAATTTTTCCTTCTTCCCGGAAACGGGTTTTTACAGCCGCCCGGATGCCCGGCCCCGAGGAGGAGAACCGGGTGGCCCGGATGCCATAGACGGTATCTATCAGCTTGGCGACCCCGAACTGGTCGCTATTGCTCTGGACACTTGCGATCGCCTTGGTGAAAATATCTGCCGCACCCTTTGACCCGTGCTGGACGGCTGTGCTCCAGAGCACCTCCTGGAGGGCCTTGGGGGCCTTGGAGATATCGAGGCCCGTTTTCTCCGAGATTTGCTGGACGGTTGGAAGATAGAGGGTTTGTTGGATAAAATTGGTTTGCAATTTTTGGAACCGCACCGGGTCATCGGCGCCTAATTGTTTCCAGACCCGGGGCATTTCGCCGGAGCGGCCGCCGGTATTGGCAGGACCGGCCGCCTGGAGTTTTTGGGCAATGTCCGGGGCGGACTTGGAGAGGTAGTCGATAAAGAGCTTCATTGTGCCCGCCCGGGAAGAAATCTGATAGATCCCGTAGGAGGTGCCCCCGGTTGGATCGTAGCCCACAACCCCCGGACCCAGTCCACCCGATTCGAAGCGAGCCGAAAGAGCGCCAATTTCCTGTCCCCGGGAACTCCCGGCCACCTCAGTGCAGGCTTGTGAAACCGGGGCTGTATCGGGGAGCAAGCCGGCCACTCCAGCCGGGATCCCCGCCCCTTGTCCGCAAAGGGCCTTCAGGCCCGGGGCGCCCGAAGAAACGGCGGTTAGTGCAATAAGTGCCGAGGTTGCCAGAGTATTGACGGTCTGAGTGTTTAGTAAAGCCCCCCGGGAGGTGGCCGCAGGGGCGCCGTTGCGATCGATTACCTGGGAGGAGGCCGGCCTGTTTCGCAGTGAGGTTGCCGGCGTCCCGGCTTGATCGGACTTTAAAAAGGTTAAAAGCGCCTGGAATACATCGGTTTGCCCGGCAGATTCACCCGAGGCGCCATGGGTGGGATTTTGGGCCTCTGGTTTAACAATGCCCCCATTTTTCAAATCATTGACCGTAACTGACATGGCTGCACACCTCCGAATGGTTTTCCGACCGATTAAGATGCAAAAGCCATGCTTAATTTGTTTCAGGGAATGGAAGATTTCGAGACCGAAATAGTTTTCAATGGCTCACTTTTTCCCTTCCCCCCGCAGACCTCCTTAAGATCGTCAGCTACAAGGACCGGAGTTCCCTTTCGGGCCCACCCGTAGAGTTTTTCCGCCTTCCCATACGGCAGGGTTATGCAGCCGTGGGAGCAGCGCAGCCCGAAGACATTGCCCGCATGAATCCACACGGCCTCGTAGATATGAAGGGAAAAGGGCATCCAGGCTTGCTCGCCGTAATCGTTTCGGTAGGAACTCGAAGTGTGTGCCGCATCTTTATCGTCTACCCGGTAGAGGCCGGGGACGGTTTTTTGTCCCTGAGTTCCAAAGCATGCCTGGCTGTCGCCGACCAGTTGCCCATGCTCATACCAGCCGATAAAACCGAGGTCTTTTACCACCATGATAAACCTTGGCTCGGAAAATTTTACGGGAAGCCGCGCCGGGAGCGGGGTCCAGTTCCTGTAGGCGTTGAAATCGACAGGGGCCTTCAGTTTCTTTCCCCGGCGCATATCCCGAAGGATGTAGAAAGGCTCCTCGGTGTTAAGCCGGCTAAGGATATCGAGGCACGCGTTGAGCTCTGGCGCCCGGTTTTCCATCCCCAGCCGCACCAGTTCATCTTCGGTAACCGTTCGAACCGTTACCGAGAGGTCCGGGGGATTGGAAGCGGCAAAGGCGGCGCGCGCCGGCTGGAGGCAAAGCCACAAGGCGAAAAGAAACATTGACACAGTCTTCATTGTTTTTGCTACCCGTTGGAGTTTAGCTTAGACTTTACGGACTTGCGAAATCTTAAGGGGACTCTTTTGCCACATTCCAACACTTACCGCAAGGACCGATGAGTGGTTTAAGGGGCAAATCGGTTTATTCCCGATACCAATCAAACGGCATAGCCGGTAGAGATGCCATAGTGCTTATATTATGGCGGGACGGGTATATATAGGTGGGCTAAAAGATCATAGTCATCGGGGAGGGCCGTTATGGAAAGCTATTTTATGAAGATGCCGGAGGATATGTTCTGCGAAATGTGCTCCGAGAAAAGGGGAATAAATCCCGAAACCCTTAAGGAAGTCGTAATACTTGCGGTGGAGATAGCCAGGGAAGGCAGGGAGGGGCGAAGAATCGGCACAATGTTTGTGGTGGCGGATACCGAAAATGTAATGAACCATTCCCGAAGCCTGATTCTAGACCCTCTTCTGGGCCACCCCCCGGAGGCAAAACGGATCTCCGATCCTGATATGCGTGAAACCATTAAGGAACTGGCCCAACTGGACGGCGCGTTCCTGGTCTCCGATGATGGCACGGTTGTCTCGGCGTGCCGATACCTCGATTCGTTTTCAGAAGGGATAGATTTGCCGCTGGGGCTTGGCAGCAGGCACATGGCGGCGGCCTCCATCACGAAGCTCACAAACTCGGTTGCCGTGGTGGTCTCGGAGAGCTCAGTCGTCCGCATAGTCGAGGACGGGCAAATAGTGTCCGAGATTATTCCCGAACTGTGGATGTTTAAGAGGTACACGGCCCTTAGCAAGGGTAAGTCGAAGGAGCAGGAAATAATTGTAAGCACCGTGGAGAGCTAAAAATTTAGAATGGCCGATTAGTCAACGGTGAGTGGCGAACATGGACACTCACGGCGGGTGCAAATTTTTGCCTTTTGGGCCAAAGAATTGTGATTATTCCCGAATTTAGAAAAAATTAACGATTCGCAGAAATTCTCTTGCATTTTCGAGCGCGTTTTATAAGAATTTACCGGTTTGTTTCGACCGACTAAATCAGGGGCTGGGCGCATATCGAATCGGAAGCCGTAAAAATCGGCTTCTGTCCCGCAAGGGTTCTTTTCCTAATCGCAGACCGGCGTCTCATCCGGTTTTTCCGGGTAAACGCCATGCTGAATCATTCCATCGGGCCTAATTTGGGAACCGATTGAGGGCGGCGCCCTTCAACGGAAGCATGGGTGGGTTCTTTCTTCAATCAACCGCTCCAACCTGCGTCAGGAGAAGATATGGAAGTAAAATTACTCAACATCGGTTTTGGCAATACCGTTATAGCCAATCGCGTCGTGGCGATTGTATCGCCTGCTTCGGCCCCGATGAAAAGACTAAAAGAAGATGCAAAAACCGGCAATAAGTTAATAGACGCAACAATGGGGCGCCGGACCCGCTCGATAATCGTCACCGACAGCGACCACGTGATTTTGTCCGGGGTTCAGGCCGAAACCATCGCCCAGCGGCTTCTTCTCGACGCAAACGTAAAAGACGCCAACATGCTGAAGCAATCCTAGGACCTCAAGATTTTTCAGGACTGGTCTATGCCGCATCGAGAGCCTTCCGGACAGCTCTTCATCGTGTCGGCCCCTTCGGGGGTTGGAAAATCCACAATTATCGGGAAAGTGATCCCAAACTGTGCGAAACTGCGCTTTTCCGTATCCAGCACCACCCGGGCGGCGCGTCCCCGGGAAATCGACGGGAAGGATTATCATTTCCTGTCCGTCGACGAATTTGTTCAGGGGATCCGTTCGGGCCGCTTTCTGGAATGGGCCAGGGTCCACAACCACTTCTACGGCACGGATCGAAGCATCGTTGAAAAGTGGCTGAAGGGGGGAGACGACGTGCTCCTCGATATTGACGTCCAGGGGACCAGGCTGGTGCGTTGCGCCCACCCGGAGGCGGAGACGATTTTTGTTCTGCCCCCTTCGATGGAAGTGCTCGAAGAGCGGCTGCGAAGCAGGGGAACGGAAACCGAGGAGCAGTTGGCCGTAAGGTTGGCGGCTGCCGGACGCGAGATATTTGAGTCGTCCTGGTATGATTATATTATCGTAAACGACCAACTCGAGGAGGCGGCAGAAGATTTGCGGGCCATTTTGCGGGCGCGCCGGTCCAGCCGCGTAGCGCGAGCACCCGAGGTGCAAGCGTTTCTTATGTCGCTTCTAGATCCTAACGCTAAGTCTTAATCGATGAAAAAGACTCCTCCAAGCGAAGGCGAAATCTGGATTTCGGGAATAAACCCTGTCCGGGAGGCCCTTTTGGGAGGGGCAACGGGGGTAAGCGAAGTCCTGCTTTCCCGAAGCGATCCCAGGGGACAGGAGATCGCGGAACTGGCCGCCAAAAGGTCCATTCCCGTGATCCAAAGCGACCGGGAGCAGTTGAGCGGCCTGGCCGGACATTCCCACCACCAGGGAGTGGCTCTTCGGATGTCCGAGTTCCCTTACGCCGATCTGGACGGGCTGCTCGATAGTCCTCTCTCCGAGCGTGAACCGCTCGTTATCCTCGATTCCATTCAGGACCCCCGAAACCTTGGCGCGATCCTGCGCTCGGCCTGCTTTCTCGGCGCAAAGGCAGTAGTGATTCCAGAGGATCGATCCGCTCGCGTGAGCGCGGCAGTGATAAAAGTTGCCGCAGGCGCCGCCGTGTATGTCCCGATCGCTAAGGTCACCAATGTGGCGCGGACCCTGCTACGGCTAAAATCTGCGGGCTATTGGGCGGCGGGGCTCGATATACGAGGCGACCTCCCGCTTTTTGAGGCCGACCTTACCGTGCCTCTTTGCCTGGTCATTGGAAACGAGCAAAAGGGCATCCGCCCGCTGGTAAGAAAAGAGTGCGATCTGCTCGTGCGAATTCCCTCGGCCGGCCCCCTCGATTCTCTAAACGCCGCATCGGCTGCGACCATCGCCCTATACGAGGTTTTACGCCAAAGACTCAACCTGGAGCGCCGGCCATGACCGGGAGCCCCCTTACCTCCGAGCAGATCGAAGAAATGGATAGGGTGCAGCGGAGGTACTTTAATGAAAACGTCGATCTTTTCGAACCTCCTCTGCCCGAAGGCGTGCCGGAGCGTTTGGCGGCTACCGCGAACGCGGGCCGGATCAAGCGAGGACAAAAGGTAATAGATGTCGGGACCGGCACGGGAATTCTCATTTTCTACCTGCTAAAACACGGCCCCTCGCAAATCCATGCCTGCGACCTGGCCGAAAACATGCTTTGCAGGGTAAAGGAAAAATATCCGCGGGTGCTAACCCATCTCTGTAGCGTAAAGGAGCTGCCGCTTCCAGACAATAGCCTTGATGCAGCCTTTATCAACGCCTGCTTTTCCAACATTTTAGACAAGGCGGCGAGCCTGAAAAATCTCCACCGCATTCTGCGCCCCCAAGGCACGCTGGTCATCAGCCATCCCCTGGGAAAAGAATTTATCGTAGAGTTGAAAAAACACACGCCTTTCTACCTGGATCTACTGCCCGAGAAGGCGGAGGCAAAAGAGCTTTTGGACTCTCAGGGCTTTGAGATGGTGACATTTCGGGACGACCCCCTGTTTTACCTTGTGGTGGCGGAAAATCGGAAAGACAGACTATGAATGGGAAAATCCTGCTTGGGGCCACTGCCAGAGACCCGGGCGAGGCCTCTTTGCTGCGCGGCCTGGGACTGGAGTTTGCTGAAATCGCCATTTCCGACCCGATTGGCTTTGGAGCCATGATCGATTCCTACCGCGCCATTTCCCGATCGAGCGGACTTTTTTTCTTGTGCCACGGCCCCAAGGAGGGTGATCCAAACGACATACAAACCCTTGAAACGGTCTATTTTCCCAAACTGCTCCAGGTACTCTCGATTATGCCCAAGCTGGAGATGGGACTTTTAACCATACATCTCTGGATGGATTCCCGCTACGTCTCAAAACAAACGATCGCCTATAAGATCGGCTTTCTTGCACGGCTTGTCGAAAGGGCCGAAAAGAGCAAACTGAGCGTATGCATCGAAAACCTTAGCGAAACCGCAGCAGATCTTAGCGAAGTTCTGGACTGCGTCCCGGGGCTAAATCTCACCTTGGACCTTGGCCACGCCCAACTCTTGTCGCAGGAAAACACGAGCCACGGCTTTATTGAAAAGTTTGCGGAGAGGATAAAGCATATCCACCTGCACGACAATTTCGGGGGCTCTTCGGCCGCAGACGATCTCCATCTCGGCGTGGGAGAAGGAAAGATCGATTTTGAAAAGATCTTCGAAAAACTGCATGCTGCCCGCTACGACAAAACGATCACCTTGGAATTGAGACCCGAGCAGATCCAAAGTTGCCTGGGATATGTCCGAGCCCTGGTCGGGCAGGAAAAGAGAAGGCCATGAACGGGGCTTCGTTACTGCTTTCCGTGCTCTTCGGAGCAGTCGGCATGGCGTACCTGGCCTACGGCAAAAAGCAGCAGGAGTTGATGCCGGCGCTGGCGGGCATAGGCCTGTGCGCTTTCCCCTGGTTCATTACCAATACCTGGGCCATGGCCCTGGTGGGGGCGGCCCTGATCGTTTTTCCCTGGCTCCTGTAACCGCAGAAATCGAGCGTGCGGAAAACGTCATGCGCAAGCAATAGAGCAGGGGTGGCGCCCCAAGCGCAACCCATCAGGCTAATCTTGAACGCAATTCTTGCCACTCCGATCCTTTTTTCATCGCACTGCTCCAGGATTTCATATTCCCCGGGGGCAACGCCGGCGTTTTTTTTGATGGCCTCAACGCAGAGGCGCATGCCCTTTCCCCTCACCCGGGGTATCGCGATGCTCGTTTGCAGCATGCAAAAGTTCTCCGCCCCCACCCTGTTCGCAGCAAACGGGGCTCTAATAATCGTCAAAATTTTCCCTCGCGGTTTTTCCGCAGGCGGTCTTCCTCTGGGAAAAATTCACCACCCAGGATGCGATGTCCGATTGGCTGGTCGGAAACGGCAACCGTGAAAACATCGACCGCAGGTTGTAGAATTTGCGGTACATTGCTTTCACATTTTCTTCCAGTTCCTGCGGAGCGCAGTTCTTTGGCTTAAAATAGCAGGCGATCTCGGGCCATCTGCCTATGTTTTCAGTGTCTAAAAGACGTCCTTCGCCGACCATACGTTCATAGAAGGGCGTACCGATATGGGGAGTAAGGACATTGAAGTAGGCGACCGGGACCCTGTTTTGTCTCAAAAAATCGAGGGTCGAATCAAAGATGCTCGGCGGTTCGCAGTCGTAGCCGAAAACGAAATTTAGCGAATAGCTGACCCCGCTGTCGCAGAGGTTTTTTACTATTTCGCCGTATTGTCTTACTTTGTTTGCCCGCTTGTTCATGCCCGAAAGAGTTGCCTGATCTATGCTTTCCATGCCGATGTTTAGGTGCAGTAGACCGCTTCGCCTGGCAAGGTCCATGAATTGCCGGTCGAGGCAAAGGTTCATGGACCACAGGGCGGACCATCTGAGTCCGAGGGGGATAAGCGCCTCCATAAGTTTCATGCTGTGGTCTTTTTTCCCGGCGAAAGTGCTGTCGGCAAAAAGAAAGTATTTGCCTTTGCTCGCCAATATTTCCTCGATTACATCCGAGACGGGGCGAAAGCGGTAGTCGTTTCCCAGAAAGAAGCGCTCCGAACAAAAGTCGCAGCGGAAAGGACACCCCCTGGAAGTCTGAATGGCAAAGGTCTTAAACCGGCTGTACTTGCGAAAATCGAGCAGGTCGTAGCGCGGAAAAGGCAGATTTTTTAAATCGTGGGGGCCTTTGGCCCGGTAGAACTGTTTTAGACTGCCGTTTGCGGCATCATCGAGCATCGGTTTCCAGAGGGTTTCTCCTTCTCCGATTCCCACCGCATCGCAATGTTGGGCGGCCTCTGCGGAAAAAAAGAAGGTATGGGGCCCTCCCATTATTACCTTGACGCCCCGCGCCCTGAATCCATCGGCTATTTCGTAGGCGGGCAGGGAGTTTTCCGTCCAGACGGTGATGGCCACAAGGTCTACCGGGCTCTCGAAATCGATATCGCAGATCCGTTGATCGATCAATTTTACGTCCCATTGTGGCGGAGTAAGGGAGGCGAGGTATGGAAGGGTCAACCCGACCAGGTTTTTCCTCCTGGCTCTGTAAAGTTTTCTATTCGATCTGCCGAGAAAATGCGACGGTTGAACGATAAGCAATTTCATAGCGTGGGCACTCTTAAAAGGATGGTCAATGCTGAAGATAAAAGCCGGCGGCACGCGAGGTGGAGGTCGATGGATGGAACCGGCGTTATCCGGAAAACCGACCGCCCGCCCGTATAGAAAGACGTAAATTCTGCACTGGAATATAATTCAAAAGCTGCGGTACACAATGGGGCGTGCGGCCCATTGGCGATTTTTCTCAAAAGATCGGCGAAAGCCGAGTGTGATACGAAGTTGCGTTCAAGATACGTCAAAAAGATGGGTTTTACTGCGTTTCAACCCCTCTACGGCGGCTCCCGACAAGGGCTGGCGTAGGATGGGTGGAGCAAAGAGACTGTGTCGTAAGACAAATTCGCAAACTGCGCTATAGCGCGCCGGGACGCTTAAATATTGTTTGCCCTAAGCGAGCAGTAATTTAGAAAGGGCTTGGTTCAATCGCCGAAAGGGGCTTGGCCCGATCGCCCCCCTTTTTTGCAAAGGGGGGTTGGGGGGATTTCAAGTCTTTTCGTACACCTCGGAGTAAACTCCCTTCAAACATACAAGGGATCAAAGCCGTGAGCCGGTAGTTCAGGCCGTGAGGCCGATATCCCCGGAAAGGAATGAAAAAGAAGGAGACGACCCCGTGAGCGGATCGGAACCATCAATCAAGATATCTGTCCTTTGTCTCTACCCGGCCAGCCGGCTACAACGCAGTCTCATGGCTACGCCCGTAAATATTCGTTCGTCATGCCGCACGACATTTCCAGAATAGTTAAAGAAAAATCGAGAAGGCGCCGATTAAGAAATACTAAGAAACGTGATCTTTACCCGGACCCTCAGCAAAGGAAAACGACGAAATTGAACGCCGAGTCCGAACATTTCATGCGGATTAGCGAAATCGGGCAAGCCAATCTCCAGATTACCAAGGGCGGTTCGCGGCCAAGGATTTTGATCGTAGACGACAGCCCGACCATCCGATACAGTCTCAGAAAGGATCTGGAGCAAATGGGGGCGATCGTATCCGAAGCAACAAACGGAAACGAAGGTCTTCGAATGGTCGAGTCCCTGGAGTTGGACCTTATCATAACGGATGTGGAGATGCCCGAGATGGACGGATTCGCATTCTGCGCCGAGATCAAGCGGCATCCCGTAAAGAATTCGATTCCGGTCGTCATTCTCAGTTCGAGGGAAAAGGAAGAAGACATTGAATTCGCCTTCAAGGTTGGCGCTTCCAATTATATTACGAAATCGAATGCAAGAGACAACATACGCACCCGCGTTAAAGAGATCCTGGAGAAGCGCTCTCTTCTAAACGGCCGAACGGTGCTCGTAGTAGACGATTCACCATCTATTCGCAACCTGATCGATAAAGCGCTAACTAAGGCGGGATTCCAGGTAATCCTGGCCGAAAATGGCCGAGAGGCCCTCGATCTTCTCGGTAAGTATTCTCCCGACATGGTGGTGAGTGATTTGCACATGCCGGTGCTAGACGGACTGGGCTTGTGCAAGATTGTCCACAGCAACAAGGAATTTAGCCAAATCCCGTTTATCATCATGAGTTCCGACGACGACCGGGCCAAGATGCGGCAACTGCTCGAGTACGGCGCCTCGGCCTACCTGGTCAAGCCTTTTAATATCGACCAGTTGGTGATTACCGCGGAGAGATTTCTCTCGGATCATTTCAACCGGGTGCTCCGTGAGAGAAAGCATCTCGAATCCGAGCAGCAGATGCTGATTGCCAGTATAAGCAGCCTGGTGCTGGCCCTTGAAGCCCGCGACCAGTATACGAGCGGCCATTCGGAATCGGTGGCCACCCTTTCGGTAAACATCGCCCGCGAGATGAACATGGATGAAGGGCGCATCGCACGGGCGAAAATGGCGGGCAAACTCCACGACATCGGAAAGATTGGCATTCGGGACGACATTTTGCTTAAACCCGGCCCCCTAAACGACGAGGAGATGACAATAATCAAACTCCACCCCAGCATAGGAGCCGATATACTTAGCCCCATTCAAAGCCTTGCCGATATTATTCCCGCCATCCGCAGCCATCACGAAAGAATTGACGGTAAAGGCTACCCCGAAGGACTAAAGGGCGAGCAAATCCCCCTTCTGGCCCGCATGGTCGCCGTAGCCGACACCTATGACGCGCTTACAAGCGACCGACCTTACCGGAAGGGGTTTTCAAAAGAAGACGCCCTCGCCATTATCGAAAAGGCCAAAGGCACCCAACTGTGCCCGGAATGCGTGCGGATCTTTTTGAAAGCCCTGGAAAAAGATAAACTGTAGAGACTTTCGCGATACCCGCGCCTCTTGAAAAGGAGCTGGAAGCAAAAGGACAAGCGTCCCCAATTCTTTTCCTGGTTTCCGGCACGACTTGCAAGACTCTATTGCCCCTCCGTTTAAAACCACCCCCCGATCGCTTATAATGTCCTCCTGCGCCCCTGTTGATTGAAATCGACAGGGCAAAGATGTAGTATCGGCCAGCGGCATCCCGGGAGTCTTTATATGGAATATGAAAAAATCGAGGTTTCCACCCGCGACGAGTACAAAGGGGCACAGGAGCCTTTATCGTTTGTGTGGCGCGGCGAAAAGCGGTTTATCTCGCAGATTGTCGACAGGTGGTATGAAGCAGGAGTGGATCCCACCCGAATGGTCATGCTCTATTTTCGGGTAAAAACCCGTAGTGGTGAAATTTTTTTGATCAGGTATCATGAGTTTTCCCGGGCGTGGAGCATCGTGTTGTAATACCGGCTAACCACTTTTGTCATTTAGCGCTAAGGGAGGTTCCGTGATCAGAATTGCAGTAATCGATGGTCAGGGCGGTGGAATCGGGACGGCGATAATTAAGAGGATAAAGGAAGTTTTCGGGGAACGCGCCGAACTGTGGGCGCTTGGAACAAATGCAATCGCCACTGCGCAGATGCTAAAGGCCGGAGCAAATCGGGGCGCAACGGGGGAAAACGCAATCGGCCACAGCGCAGCGCAGGTCGACGTCATAATCGGAACCATCGCCATTTTGCTCTCCAATGCCATGATGGGGGAAATGACGCCATCCATGGTGCGCTCGATCGGGGAATCGAGGGCCACAAAACTCATCCTCCCACTCACCCAGGAGCCCATTGCCGTTGTCGGAACCATCCGGGAACCGCTCCCCCACATGGTGGACAGGCTGATAACCGAACACCTGTCTCACTATGTGACTGCGAAGGAGAAAAATTAATGGAGAACTCGCAAACCGGTATCAGAACGCCTTCGCTCGTTCTAGGAGGCGCGAGGAGCGGGAAAAGCTCCTTTGCCGAATCAATCGTTTGCCGCTTTCCTCCTCCCTATGTCTATGTCGCAACCGCGCAGCCATTAGACGAGGAGATGAGACTTCGCATACGACTGCATAGAGATCGCCGAGGGGAGATGTGGGAGACAATCGAGGCGCCCCTCGAGCTCGTAGCGGTGCTCGAGGCGTTAAGCGGCCGGGGCAAACCCGTGCTTGTCGATTGCATAACGCTTTGGCTAAGCAATATGCTTTGTTCCCAATCCACTGCCCCCGAGGCCGCCGTTGACCGGTTATGCCAGACCATAGAAGCGCTCGACTATCCCCTGGTGATCGTGTCCAACGAAACGGGCGCCGGTATTGTTCCCGAAAACCCCCTGGCCCGCAGGTTCCGTGACCTTTCGGGATTTACCAACCAAAGACTTGCCGCGGTCTGCCCATCGGCTTACCTGCTCGTAGCGGGCCTTCCGGTGCGGCTCAAGGGATAAGGAGACAGCAGGGCTGATGAGTGCGCCAAAGACGACGACCCATTTGGAAATTCTACGGCTCCTAAGGGACAGGCAGGGCTGCTTTGTCTCAGGGACCGCTCTGGCTCAAAGAGTCGCAATCAGCCGACCCGGGGTCTGGAAACATATCAACCGGCTAAAGCAGATGGGCTATGAGATAGAAAGCCGATCGGGGCTGGGCTACATGCTGGTGGCCGTGCCCGATTCGCTGGCCCCCGGGGAAATCGTTTCCAATCTCACCACCCGCTGGCTCGCCCATAACTATCACCACCTCGAAACGATCGGATCGACAAATGACTACGCTTTGATTTTGGCCGCCAAGGGGGCCCCCAACGGCGCCCTGGTGGTAGCAGAGCAACAAACAAAAGGCCGAGGGCGCCTCCAACGGGAATGGATGTCGTCTCCAAGCCGAGGGATCTATCTGTCCTTGCTGCTAAAAGACCCTCTGCCGGTAAGTGTCGCCCCTCAGTCCTCCTACATCGGCGCCCTGGCCCTGGTGAAAATGCTGCGCGAGCAGTTCGCGGTCCCCGCCACGATCAAGTGGCCAAACGATGTTCTAATAAACGGGCGAAAGGTCGCGGGGATTTTGACCGAAATGCAGTCGGACCAGGATTTTTCGAGATTTTGCGTGGTGGGAATAGGAATAAATGTCAATCACAGCAGGGAGGAGATGGCTGGACCCTTTCGGTACCCGGCAACGAGCATCGCCCTCGAAACGGGTTGTGCCGTAAAGAGACAGACTGTGCTCCTGGAGTTTCTGAGCCGCTTTGAACATGAATACGAGCGTTTTCTGGATTTGGGGCTCCTCGCCCTGTTGCCCGAGATTGAAAAATACACGGAGATGATGGGCAAGACCATCACGGTTGTGTGCGGAAACCGCGAAATCATCGGAGAGGCCCACGGGATCTCTTCCGAGGGAGCCCTCCTGCTCATGCGCGAGGATGGATCGCAGGAATCTGTATGGGCGGGTGATGTAGTACGCATCGAGGGCGCCCTCTAAGGGTTGTCGCCAACCTTATGGGCTACGCTCCCCTGCCGCGCTCCACGGCTTCTTCCTTTCGCTTGCACTCGATGCACAAAGTGGTGACGGGCCTTGCGCTCAGGCGCTCAAAACCGATGTCGTCACCGCATTCCTCGCATTGACCGAAATTTCCGTCCTCTATCCTCTGCAGCGCTTCGCGTATCTTTGAGATCAACTTGCGTTCCCGGTCCCGAATCCGGAGCACGAAGTTTCTGTCCGATTCAAGAGTCGCCCGGTCGGTGGGATCGGGGAAGTTTTCCTCGTTATCGGTCATCCCGGCCACGGTCTTTTCGGCTTCGGAATAAAGCTCATCTAACCTTTTAAGAAGGACTTCCTTAAAATACGCCTGAGTTTCTTTATCCATGTTAAGACTCCACTGGAAGCTCAAAAGATTTCGACTAACACAATCGTTATAAATAGTAAAGAAAAACCTTCGAAAAGGGTCGACGTATAAAAAACAGCCCCCAAGGGTCAAGCGCGCTCGAACACCCCGCTTTTTCCGCCCGACTTAAAAGTGAGACGGGCCTCCCGGATTGTCATGCCGCGGTCGATAGCCTTGCACATATCGTAGATTGTCAGCGCGGCATGGGTCACAGCAACCAGTGCTTCCATCTCCACCCCCGTCCGGTCGTTGGTTTTGACCCGCGCGCTGATCCTGATTTCGGTATTGACCGGGTCGGGGAAAAAATCCACCTCGATTGCCGCCAGTTGGAGCTGGTGGCAAAGCGGGATAAGCTCCCAGGTCCTTTTTGCGGCCATGATTCCAGCAAGTCTTGCCGCCTCGAACACATTGCCCTTGCGGATATCTCCAGAGCATATGCGGCTAAGAGTCTTTTCGGCAAGGCTGACAAAGGCCTCGGCCGAGGCTTCCCTCCAAGTGGGCGCCTTTTCGCTTACATCCACCATCCTCAGGCGCCCCTCTGAATCCATATGTGTAAGTTCATCGGCTGACATGGTTTTGCTCGCCTCAAACCCCTTCTATGATGTGCATGAATAATACCAGATCCCCCGGCAATACCGAGGGCAGAGAGGCATCTCCGGCCCCCGAGACCCGAATCCTCGTACCGCTGGAGATTCCCGCCGGGATAAACACCCGCAACGTACACGATTCTTCAATTTCTCCGATCCCGCCGCAAAAGCCGCATCCCGAGCGCAGGGGCCCTGCATGACATTTGCACCGGACCAATCTCACATAGTTTATTTCCTCGTGAATTCCCCCGTTACTGAGTGAACTCCTCGAAATCTGGAGGTCAAACCGGAGGTCTCCGCCATGGTTGGTGGTGACATGCCGCTTGCCTATCCCAAAAAGATCCTGGAATATCTCATCGAAAGAGGCTGCATCCCCGCCCTCGCTGTGAAGGTCGGTCCAGGACGAATCGGAAGCCCACTCCTTTTGCTTGCGGTACCCGTTAAGCCGGTCGTATTTGCCCCGCGCGACGGGGTCTTTTAACGTTTCATAGGCTTTGCGGACCTCTCTGAAACGCTCGGCAGCCTTGGGATTGCCGGGATTACGGTCGGGATGCAGCTTCATCGCCAGATAGCGAAATGCGCTGCGTATATCGGCCTGGGAAGCCCGAACCGATATACCCAGTGTCTTATAGTAGCAGGTTTTCTTTCTTGCTCCCGCCTGTGTTTTCACGGTCCAATCCTTGTGCGGCAATACCTTGTAATTCTATTAGGAATGTAGCCATAAAACAAGAAGCGAGTTCGTGTCCGCCCTGCCTCTGCCTTCGCACACAGAAGGGGCAGGGCCGGAGATCCCGCCGTCAAATGAGCGCAAAGATAAGGTTTCTCTTTAGAAAAGGGGGAAATACAGTCGAGGGTTTGGGGCTTGTGCGGAAAATAAAACCCTTGCGCCTGGCAATCGACTTCGGGCCTGCTTGGGCCCGGGGCGCAATCTTATGGACCAGCCCTTCGCAGGAGTCGCCGCTGCCGTGCCGCCCCGCTGCCAGCGGGCTTTTCGCCGCTCCATTTGCCTAATGGTTTGCCGCCGCGGCCTGCCCGGGGCCGCGATTAGGAGGCAAACCGGCCGGGGCTTGGCTCGGCGCTCTCGGCATGCGGCCGTGAAAAATCCGCCGCAGGAGAGGGGGGCGCATACCGTTTGGCGCGGTTTGTGTCCGGTTCTGCCCCTGGAGCGCAGGAACTGGGGGGGCCGAAGAGGGTTGGGGTGAGGCAGGCGAGGCCACCTTGTTTTGGGAAAAAAGACCTATCGTATACGTCTGGCCGCTTTTTTCCAGCGTGACGCTTTGAACATCGATTTTTGCCACCCGGTAATCGTTTACCATCTCACCTACGCGAACCGATACAAACGGCGAGGACGCATTACCCCCTGCGACCGGGATATTTTTAAGCCTCAACATCGCCGTTTTCGCCCTGTCCCGGAAAACTATCCCGTCTAATTGGATGTTTCCAATAGCCATCCCCTGCCCCTCTGGTTGCGAGGACATCGTTTCACTCTGAGGCAATGGCGCCTTGCGATCTTGCGAGAAGAGGTTTTTTTCGATCATTTTCGGCGTGGCGGCAAAAATCGGGCCGCCTACACCACACAACGACAGAAGCAAACAAACGATAAACGCTTTCTTTACTATCATCACCTGTTCCGACCTAAACCTCTCTGCCCGAGCGGGCGGACTTTCCAGGACTCATAAAATTTCGCAAAAGCTCCTCCCAGCTTACACGACCCCCGGGGAAAAATCCAGCCTTGAATAATAGCAAATTGAGAGTACTATGGCTTAAGTGGCGATAAGCAAGCCGAATGAGTGCTCCGGCGCGGCGCCGGGCGAAAACCATTGGAAGGGGTGAGCAATATGAGTACCGGACTTATCATTTTCGCCGTTCTTGTTTTCTATGTTCTTCTAAACAAATGGATACTGCCCAAGCTTGGCGTCCCGACCTGAATGTCTGACTCCTGTGGCGCGGGTCGCCCTACGGAACGCAGAAAACAACCGAAATAACTTCTTTTGCTGAAACCCTACCGGGGAGGCAGCTCTTTTTGAACTACGGGCACCGGCGCTATCTTCTTTTCGTCCAGGAGAAGCGGACTAAACTTTGAATCGCATACAGAACTTAACGAGCGCCTGTATCTTCGCTATCTCTTCGGGCGGTTTCAAAAAGGTTGCGCCAATATCGGTTTTCTTATGAATCTGATTATATTTTACACTCGATATTTTGCATTGTAAATCTTTTACCAGTTGATCGTTAGGCAACGTGCATGTAAGCGTAAGTTCAAGCCCCTTAAATAAAGAAATGATTCTTGGCAGTTGGACAGAACAGCCATTTTCACTGATATCTTTAACGATTCCCGGTAGTTTAACATCGCTTATATTCAAAGCCGCCTCAAGATTCACCTTAACCCTTGGGGCGTCTCGTAACTGCTCGACCTCGAAAGTCAGCGGATAATCGATACAAATAATATTATTAATAAGTTCTCTATTGAATCGACTCTTAAATGTAAAAAGATACCCATCATTTACATATGCAATCACCATATCGTCTTCAACGATAGCCGTAATGTTGTCGCTAATTGTAAATACCGGCTTTTCGATCATTATAAATTCTTTTTCGAGAACCCCTATAATTTTGCTTTTTGCCCTAGGAGAACGGCTCGAACACGAACGGAGCAAAACCTCCGCGCCAAGTTGAAACGGAATTTTTTTGTAAACAATCATGCCAATTTCCCAAGGATAATTTGCTCTGCGGTAAGCGTTCACCACGAAGCCCCATTTTTCCCTTCGCGCTCTTTGTGTTCTTCGTGGTTGAATCCCGGTATTGCTCTCAGTTCAGACCTCCGGGTCAGTAGCCAACCACGAAGAACACGAAGGGGACGAAGGAAGAGCAAAGGTCGGGCTAAAAATCCCCGGCGGTTCTTCGTGGTGAACGATTACGCTCTGCGTTTCACTCCAACACCGCTTGTATTTATAGCATACCCAAAATGAGGATTTCAAAAACAAATATCGCCCCGAAGAAATGGTGGCCGGATAGACCGGAAGGGCTTATCGTGTAAAACGGCGCAGGCAAGACCAGCCTTGCGGCCCGGCGAGGCGGGAAAAAACCTGTAAGGCATGAAGGAGAGCGCATGCCCCCAAATTTTCAGCTCCATTGGAGCCGCCACAAAAGAGCGCGTTATTTGGACAGACCGCCCTGCCCCGGGTTTTTAAGCCCCGGAAATCGTTTCGCCGCCGCCTGCCGGGTGCTAAGGCTTGGCGTCTTCGCCTGTGGGGCTTTGTTCGTTTTGGCCGGTTGTTGCGCGGCCGAGGTGTCGCTTTTGCCCCAACGGCCCGACCCTGCCCTGCCCCTTCATCCGGGCGAGGTCATCGAGACGGCGACGGGGCGAGTTATCGGCATGGACCGGCTAGTGGAAAAGCTCTCGAAGGTTGCCGTGGTCTATATCGGCGAGACACACACGAACGTGGAGGACCATAAGGTACAACTCGAAATTTTGCGGAAACTATCTCGTATAAGCGGCTGCGTCGAACTGGCCATGGAAATGTTTCCGGCAAACGCGCAACCGGTCCTCGACCGCTACATCGCAGGGAAGCTCTCCGAGCGGACTTTCCTGCGGGAGGCGAACTGGGGCAAAGTCTGGGGATTTCCCTATTCCCTCTACAAGGGGCAAATCGATTGGCAGAGACAAAGGCACATGCCGGTAGTCGGCCTGAACGCGCCCTACCCGGTTGTAAAAAAGATAGCCCGCCACGGCCTGCGTTCTCTTAGTTTCGCCGAACGCCTCCAGGTGGCCCGAGTATTTCACCTGGATGATCCCTCCGACCGCAAACGGGTGAAAAAGGCGTTCCTGGAGCACGGAAGATTTGAGATAAAGGATTTTGAAACCTTCTACGAGGCTCAGTTGGCCTGGGAGGAAACAATGGCCCAAACCCTCGCTCGCCGTCTGGGCCACACGCGCTGCGAGATTGTAGTCGTTTTGGGAAAAGGACATATCGGCAACCGTTACGGAGTTCCTTATCTAACCAGGCTTCGGAGGCCTGAGGCCACCTACCGGACAGTCGTACCCGTCTCGAAAGATTATCCGTTTCATGCAATTACCCCCGGTCTTGCGGACTACGTGGTCATAACCGGCCGGTCCAAGCCCTCTGCCCCCCCAAGGCTCGGGGTCATGATCGACCCCCGGGCCCCCGGCCGAGGGGTCCGGCTGGCAGGAGTCATCCCGGGGACTCCCGCGGATGCCGGCCACCTGCGCAAGGGAGACGTGATTCTTAGCGTCAACGGAAAGCCTGTAAAAAACGCTAAAGAGCTCCGGCAAGCACTGGCCAGGGACGGCCCGGCCTGCAGCCTTGTCATACAAAGAAATAACGCTCGCCTGCGGGTCGAGGTCGCCATTGGCCGGTGAGCACAGCGACCCGAGTCGGCAAAACCCGAATTGTTCGACCGATCTTATAATGACGTTCGGCCGCGGCTTTGGCGGATATTCGATATAGCGCTCGGCGGTCAGGGCAAGCCCCGACACCCCAAAGGTCAAAAGCGGTTTAGACGCCAAAGAAAAAAGTGAAAAAACCATGGCGATATATCACCTAAGCGTTAAGACCATAGGCCGAAGCGAAGGGCGGAGCGCTACGGCGGCTGCGGCCTACCGCGCGGGGTACAAAAATCGCCGACGAGCGGACAGGTTCTATCCATGATTACACGAGGCGAGGAGGGATCGAGCACATTGAAATCTTTGTGCCGGAACACGGGGCTAAATGGGCGGGAAACCGCGAGCGGCTTTGGAATGCGGCGGAGGCCGCAGAGAAGCGAAAGGATTCCACCGTGGCCCGTGAATTCGAGCTAGCTTTGCCAACGAAACTAAGCGGGGAGGGAATGCTTGCGCTTGTAGGCGAGTTCGCCCTTGAGCTGATCAAACGGATGAAACGCTAGGAAGGGTCGACTTCAGAAAGAAATCGGGTATCGAATGTGTTGTACTGGTTAAGGTGAGGTGATCCAATAACGGCAAATCGAATTGCACCCCTTCCCAATGCGTGTTTCTCCAGTGCTGGCCGTTTGGTGTTCGTATCCGTGGTCGGCTCCCCCCTCACGGGAGGCGCGAAAATCAACGCTTCGGCTCGCTTTTCAAAGATCGGTTATCCCGATTATCGGCGGTTTTTTGTAGCCGACAAA
The DNA here is from genome assembly GCA_031292215.1 of Syntrophobacteraceae bacterium. Taxonomy (GTDB): domain Bacteria; phylum Desulfobacterota; class Syntrophobacteria; order Syntrophobacterales; family Syntrophobacteraceae; genus SbD1. Next base: position 25,424 of record JARLHO010000124.1, read on the forward strand.
TCGTCGGAGATCGCCTGAAACCGCCCGAAAACGGTCCGGACCTCGCGCCGGGGTCCGACTTGTGACATTATGTAAACTAATCGGGGAAAACAGGGGCGATATGCCCCGGCGGCCGGGTGGACCAGGGGAACCGGAAGCGAACGCCGGCGAAAAATCAAAAGAGCTACCGACCTGGGCGAAAATGATATATAGTATTGGTGGAACGGGACCGTTGCCGCCTCCCCCTGCTTGGTCCTGATCCTTGGAGGCGGGACAAATAATTTTGCGGCTGCTCGCGCGTATGTTGGGGTTCCAACAATGACGCTATCGTGGATCATTTGGAATCGTTGCCGCAGGATTTTGATTGGTGACAGGTTCGCCGGGGTCGCGGCGAGGACCTCGATGTTTTTGTCACCAGGCGCCTTTGGAAAGGAGACATAAGATGGAATGGCGTGAAGTGGTTGAGCACCCAAGCCTGCAAGACCTGCCTTTCAAGATCGAAACGAATGCGGACGGGTACATTATGATGGTCGCGGCCAAGAACAAGCACCGGGCATACCAGATGCACATCGCTAGCTGGTTTGAGCAGCATGGAGAAATAAAGAAGGCGATGCAGGAATGCAACATCCAGACTTCCGACGCAGTTAAGATTGCCGATGTCGCATGGGCAAGCACCGAATTTCTTAAAAGAAACAAGTACAGTGATCCGTACCAGGAATCTCCGGAAGTCGTTGTCGAAGTGATATCCCCCTCCAATAGAGAAAAAGCAATGAAACGCAAAATGTCATTGTATTTTGAGAGGGGAGCCAAAGAAGTTTGGTTCTGCGACGATGATGGCAATATGCGCTTTTTCAATCCTCAAGGAGAATTGCAAAGAAGCGAGCTTTTCGGGGAATTCCCCAAACACATCGACATCGAGGTTGTGTGAGCGAAAGAGCAGGCGCGGCGAGGACCCGGGAGTTTCTTGTCACCACTTTGCTTTGCAAATTTTAAAAATCCTCCTATTCTCGGCTAGGGATTTGATCTTGCCTGCGAAGGCGCTCAAATTCGGCACGCGCCTCAATTGACCGTGGACCAAGGAAAACGTTGTCGGCCGACCACCATCCGGGACGCTTGTGATAGACTCCCCTTAGATAGGTCGCGCCGCTTTCTCGTAGAAAAGCGGCTGATTTCTCAGACTCACGCCTTCGCCCATTTTGCTCTCGAACCACGCTGGCCATCTTGCCTTTCAATTCATTTTCCATCTTCAGCTTTCCATGACCAGCCTCATACATATTGGGGCGTCGTATTGCTGCGCAAGTAATTCTTGTCCTTCTGTCCACCAAAGATATAAATAGCGCATGGTTTCGGTTTCTAATTAGAAAGGGTGGCACACCGTGAAATAGTACGTTATGCCCCCAAAAGCCCTTTTTGACGAAGGACGTAACCCAATGGCTTACAGTCTGAGGCCGCTGAAGCGACAGGGAAAAGCAAACCCAAGATCCTTAGAGCGATTCAAAGCGGGAAGATTTCCGCTACACGTCATGATGTTGCCCACACTTGGGTTATCGACCCCGCCGAGTTGCATCGTGTTTACCCACCCTTTTCCGAAGCCGTCCAGCCGGAAACGCAACAGAACAACGCAACACCAAATGAAACGGCTATGCTGCGCCGTGAAATTGAGCTTAAGGCGGAACAGCTAAAGAAATCAGAGGCCGAGCGGGAGCGGGAACAGCTGGGTTTTCAGGAAATGATAAGCGACCTCCGGCAGCGCCTTGATAGAGAGGCTGAGGAACGAAGACGGACACAGGCACAGCTAACAGCCTTGCTCACCGACCAGAGACCAAAACAGGAAATCACTACACCAGTAAAAAAATCCTTTTGGAAAAATTTTTTAGTTGACTAATGGGCGCGGGATTCCAGAAAAAGCAAAGCAGCCTTCAGTACTTCTTAAGGGGGGGGGAAGAAGGGAATGTCCGACAAGAAAAAGTCAGGGACCGAAGTCTTGCCGCCTGATTTTAGGAAAACGGCAATAAGCTTATCGTCTTCAACGCGGATCGCTATGCCATCCTCGATACCTATGAGGTCTTAATCCTTTGCGGCAGAAATGTGCTCATGCCAACAGGCGTGCCGCAGACAATCTCCCGAAGAGACATCCTGCTCAAGTATGGATCGCCCTTGGAATAGCTTCCTTCAGCGGCATCTCCACGTAAAAATCTATCCTTCTAACAGACACCGCCCCGGCTCATGCCGGTAAAAGACCATCGCCGTTTCCTTTCTCGTTGAAAATATTTATGTCCGTTAAAAAAATCCGGACCCCTACCCGTTCGCACCCCAAACCCAGTGCCCTGCCCCTGACACTTCCGAGCTTCAAGACACCTTCCGGACCTCCGAGAGGGCACACCCTGCCGCCCCAACGCTTCCCTGGATCTTATGTCGAATATCCAGGGCGGCCCAAGAACCCTTGTTTCCTACAAACCCTTGTGATATAAGAGGTTCCAAAGAATTGGCTGGCGTAGCTCAACGGCAGAGCAGCTGATTTGTAATCAGCAGGTTGCGGGTTCAAATCCCATCGCCAGCTTCAATACAATCAAGGACTTAGCGGAATTGCCGTTGAGTCCTTTTTCTTTCCTGTACACCTCCTGTGCACGTGTGCAATTTGAAGTTGTCCCCCCTGTGCCTGATCGTCGGCGGGGTGAGCGAAGGGTGAACAAGCCGGTTCATACCTGGTTGCGATATTTCGTTAACACTGAGTTTGGCCAGCTTTACGCGCGTGCGAGCCTACTTTGCAATAACCCATGCGCGCACAATCGCTTGTCGAAGGGGTTCACGGGAGCGCGGGTCCTATGCCGGCCCGGCCCCGGCACGGGGGGACTGCGAACTGACAAAAAATCACCCCCCCCCCTTTCGGAAAAATATATGGTTTCTCCTTGCGATTTTTTTTCGGGTAATCCGGGGCCAAGGCACTAAGGCCGTTTTGGTCAAACACAATGCGGTTTATCTGGGCGATGTTTGCAAAGGAAAAAAAGCCATAAGAAAAGAAGCAGAGAAACATTGGCAATACTATACTACGGATAAGGTATTCTTAAATGATATGTGCAAGGCGGAAGATGAATCCAATAAAAGTGGAAAGAAGACCGGACAATACTTTATGAGTTTTCGTGGAAAGTTTATGAATAGAGATGCGCAGGCCACATTAATTTTTTACGAACATAGGCTATATGACGCTCAGATTATGTTTGATGATTTAGAACCTTTAAAAGCAAGGCATCTATATTCTTGTTTATTCGATAAGCTCACATCACAATATGGACATCCTAATAACACAAACAAACTTGACAACGGAGTGCTAATATCATGGTATGGAAATAGGACTGATATTATTTTGAGTCATGGCGCTGTTAAAGCATTACTACCTCTTGTTGGCACACTCATTGACTTCTCAGATAAGAAGACAGAGGACGAGGTGAAAGAACAAAACCTAAAGTAGATTAAACACATATATCCTATTTCTTATGCGAATTAAGTTATTAGTAGTTCTAATTCTTATCTAGGAAATTCCATGAAGGACTGGACTAAGTGGGTCAAACTCGCCTCGCTGGTAATTATCGCTTTCTCGCTGTGTTTTTTAGCGTGAGCCAAGAGTATTACTTTCCCACATGTGGGGTAGCCGCGAAATCATCTTTGCTCACGCTGCGGCGCCATCACTAACTCCTTCATCAGAGCGGCCTACGGACCGGTGGAGAATGTTTGGCCGATAGTCTACACGGATGCTGCATTGGCCCGATGATTTCCGACACTATACGCGCGCGCGCGAAGGCCGCCGAGAGCGCCACGAGGGTGCGCCCCTGGGATGAACCGACACTATACGCGCGCGCGCGAAGGCCGCCTTGGGTCTGGTGTCAATTCACCTTTTAGACTACCGACACTATGCGCGCGCGCGCGAAGGCCGCCTTTGCGAAGCTAGAACAAGAGGGATCCTACCGCTCCGACACTATACGCGCGCGCGCGAAGGCCGCCCTGAACGTTTGTAGTCATCTGCCCAAGGGCCTGGGCCGACACTATACGCGCGCGCGCGAAGGCCGCCTTTGTATAACACCCCTGGTCAGCCTGCCCCTGGTCCGACACTATACGCGCGCGCGCGAAGGCCGCCCACCCTCCCCGTAACCCTCAGCGGCAATGGAAACCGACACTATACGCGCGCGCGCGAAGGCCGCCGCTCGCAAGGGCAAAATCGGAGGCGGGGCCGTATCCGACACTATACGCGCGCGCGCGAAGGCCGCCCGTAGAATCACACTGCCCTGGTCTCGTTAGCGTTCGAATCGGCCCGTAGCTTTACGTTTTTGAGCAAGGAATTTAATCTACGCTGTCTACACGCTTCCCTTGTCTCTTGGCTGTAGTTCGGATTCGTCCCAAAGCGAAAAGCCCAAAGAGCGCAATTATCGGATGTCGGGTCGCAGTCCTTCACTTCGGAAGGTGAGCCGCCCACACAATCCACGCACTTTGCCCGGATAGCCTTCAATGGTGATATGCCCTTGACGCCCCGGCCAAACCGCAGCGGCCATGTCGGGCATGTCTTCTCTGACTGGCAAAGCTGGATCTCTTGCACCTGATCCAGAGCGCACCAACGGCATTTAAGACGGATTGCTTCTAACGGTGTGCTCATGTTCCCTTTTCGTAATGACAACTGAAAATTCCCCCGTCTCGATGGCCCAAAATTCCCCCACCTGAGTTTAGATTCCCGACCTATCCGGTCGGATCGACATCATTTCCCTTTCCTCTTTGGCGTCCCACTGATCCACTATGGGCGTCCCGGGTTTACTTCTCCGGGGTGTGTTTTTTTGGGTGCAGGGGGGAGGGGGAAACGTAAGGA
>JARLHO010000125.1 GCA_031292215.1 Syntrophobacteraceae bacterium
ATGCTTATCATCCCCCCTGTCCTCCGGTAACCTGGTGAGTCGTGCACCAGCACATTGTTACCGGATGCGACGGTTGAGGGTGGGGGAATTTTGGACCGTCATTTGCCCTCAAAGTGGGGGAATTTTAGGCTATCAAAATCATCGGACCAAGACAAAAAAGGAAAACTCCACACATCTCTCCTCTATACGTAGTGCGCTCTCCCGCCACAGCACTTTATATTTCCGTCTCATTTCCGAAGCTTGGCTTTACCGAGCCTGCGTCTGCCGGAGTCGTCGGGGCGCGCCATCCGCAATATTAACTTTAGTATAAAGGTTAATATTCGCGTATTTTAATTTTCCGGCGATAAAGAGTTCTTTGTCGCCTTCGGGCCGCACATCCGTATCATATCAAGTTGCGTCCAAGATGCGTCAACCAGACGTGATCAACCGTAGAATGGGTGGAACGATCGGCGCAACCCATCAAGCCAATCTTGAACGCAAACTGGTATCATTTACCAGCACCATTCACCAACACCACTCCCCAAACCAAACCTTACAAAATTGTGAGTTTTCCCTTCTCTTTTGTAAGGTACATCCTGGTTCCAAGCTCGCCTGAGGTCCCCCGCCACCGTCTTATAACTTGAATAATTTCAATATCATACGCGCCACATCCACCACTTGGCACACCTCCTGCTCTATACAGGCTCACATGCACAAACTCACCAACAACGGACAGGAGACGCAAATGAGAAAGATTGCCATATACGGCAAGGGCGGAATCGGCAAATCCACCACGACGCAGAACACGGTGGCGGGGCTTGCGGAAATGGGACGGAAAGTGATGGTGGTCGGATGCGATCCCAAGGCCGACTCGACAAGGCTCCTTTTGGGGGGACTGTCTCAGAAGACCGTTTTGGATACGCTTCGAACAGAGGGTGAAGACGTAGAGCTCGACGATATCCGAAAGGTGGGATTTAGCAACGCCATCTGCGTAGAGTCGGGCGGCCCGGAGCCGGGCGTAGGGTGCGCGGGGCGGGGCATCATCACCTCGATCAACCTCCTCGAGCAGTTGGGGGCCTATGCCGACAGCCAGAAGCTCGACTACGTCTTCTACGATGTTTTGGGCGACGTCGTTTGCGGCGGGTTCGCCATGCCCATTCGCGAGGGCAAGGCCAAGGAAATCTACATCGTCGTATCCGGCGAGATGATGGCGATGTATGCGGCCAACAACATCTGCAAGGGTATCGTGAAATTTGCCGAAGGGGGCGGCGTGCGCCTGGGCGGCGTTATCTGCAACAGCCGCAACGTCGATAACGAATCGGAGATGATCGTGAAGTTCGCAGAAAAACTCGGGACCCAGATGATTCATTTCATTCCGCGCGAAAACGTGGTCCAGAGAGCCGAGATCAATCGAAAGACGGTGATCGAATACGAACCGGCGAACTTGCAGGCCGATGAATACCGAACGCTTGCCCGCAAGATCGAAAATAACGAGATGCACGTGATCCCGAAGCCGATGCACACCGACGAACTCGAAAAGCTGCTGATCGACTACGGTCTGGCAGGATAAGGAGAAACCAAAATGCTGATGATCAAATCGATCGTAAGACCGGATAAGGTGGACAATGTGATGGCGGCCCTCATGGAAGCGGGGTTTCCGGCGGTGACCAAGATATCGGTTGTGGGCCGGGGCAAGCAACGAGGGATAAAGATAGGCGAGATAACCTACGACGAGATCCCCAAAGAGCTTCTCCTGACGGTGGTAAACGATTCGGACAAGGACTTCGTGATCCGAACGGTGATTCGGGCGGCCAGAACGGGGGACAAGGGCGCCTACGGCGACGGGAAGATTTTTGTCAGTTCGGTCGAAGAGGTCTACACCATCAGTTCCGGCATCAAGGAATCCGCGAGCGGGACTGTCGAAGAGGTGAAGATATGAAGGAAGTGATGGCGATAGTGCGCATGAACATGATGAACAAGACCAAGCGGGCGCTCTCGGATAACGGCATATCGTCTATGACCGCACGAGACGTCCTGGGAAGAGGCAAGGGACTGGTGGACACCTCTCTTCTCGAAGGGGCCGAGAAGGGATACGAGGAGGCTATCGCTCAACTTGGTCACAGCCAGCGACTCATCCCCAAGCGACTGATATTTGTGGTGGTGCCCGACAAGCTCGTGGACACAACAGTTAAAACGATCATCAGCGTCAATCGCACGGGAAAATCCGGAGACGGAAAGATATTCGTCATGCCCGCGCTCGACTCGATTAGCGTGCGCACAGCAGAAACCGGAACCGGAACACTTGACGAGGCCTGATTTTCATAGGGTTCAAACGGAGAAATACAATGGCGCCCAGTAAGATAGACCCGGCCATAGAGATCGAAGCGATCGATCCCGGCGCGCTAAAAGCCGAACTTGTCGCGAAATACCCGACCAAGGTGGGCCGCAAGCGGGCCAAGCAAATTGTCGTAAACCGAGTGGATGAATGCGCGGACATACCGGAAATCGGCGCAAATTCGAGGACCATTCCCGGCATCATCACTCAGCGCGGATGCAGCTACGCGGGATGCAAAGGCGTTGTGCTCGGGCCCACACGCGACATCATTAATCTAACCCATGGCCCCATCGGGTGCGGCTTCTATTCCTGGCTTACCAGGCGTAACCAGACCAAGCCCAAAGGAGAGGGGGACGCAAACTTCATTCCCTACTGCTTTTCGACCGACCTGCATGACGAAGATATCGTTTTCGGCGGTGAAAAGAAGCTAAAAGCCGCAATCCGGGAGGCCTACGAGACCTTCAAGCCAAAGGCGATCAGCATATTTTCCACCTGCCCCGTCGGGCTCATCGGCGACGACGTTCACTCGGTAGCCCGCGAAATGAAGGCCGAGCTCGGGATAAACATCTTCGGCTTTAGTTGCGAGGGCTACAAGGGAGTCAGTCAGTCGGCGGGCCATCACATCGCCAATAACGGCATCTTCAAGCATGTTATCGGCCTGGACGACACGGCCAGGGAAGGAAAATTCAAGATCAACATGCTTGGCGAGTACAACATCGGCGGCGATGCCTTCGAAATCGAACGGATCATGGACAACGCCGGAATCACACTGATTTCGACCTTTAGCGGAAATTCCACCTATGACAGCTTTACGAACGCGCACACCGCCGATCTAAATACCGTCATGTGCCATCGCTCGATCAACTACGTGGCTGAAATGATGGAGAAAAAATACGGCATCCCCTGGATTAAGGTCAATTTCGTGGGGGCCGCTTCGACCGCGAAATCCCTTCGAAAAATCGCGAGCTATTTCGAAGACGAGGAACTGATCGAGCGAGTTGAATCGATAGTTGCCGAGGAAATGGTCGAGGTGGAAAAAGTGCGGCTGGATGTAAAAGCCAGGTGCGAAGGAAAGCTCGCCATGCTCTTTGTCGGCGGCTCCCGCGCCCACCACTACCAGGACCTTTTCAGGGAAATCGGGATGAAGACGATCGCCGCGGGCTACGAATTCGCCCATCGAGACGACTATGAAGGCCGCGCGGTTCTTCCCGACATAAAGGTCGACGCCGACAGCCGAAACATCGAGGAACTCGACATCGAGCCCGATCCCGAACGGTTTAGCCCCAGAAAGTCCGAAGAGGCCCTCGAAAGGTTAAAGGAGAAGGGATTCCGGTTCAAGGACTACGACGGCATGATGGCGGAGATGGAAAACGGGACCCTGGTTATCGACGATATTTCGCAGTACGAAACGGAAAAACTGATCGAAATCTATAAGCCGGCCATTTTCTGCGCGGGCATTAAGGAAAAATACGCGGTCCAGAAGCAGGGCATCCCCATGAAACAGCTCCACAACTACGATTCCGGCGGACCGTACGCGGGGTTTAAGGGTGCTGTCAACTTCTGGCAGGAAATAGACCGCATGGTCAACACCAAGATCTGGAGTTATCTCAAGGCGCCTTGGCAGAAAGCCCCGGAGCTTTCCGCAACCTATGCCTGGGAATAGAGTTAAACAGGAAGGATCGGTTTCATGCTGCTAAGACACACGACAAAAGAGATAAAGGAAAGAAAGGCCCTCACCATCAACCCGGCCAAGACCTGTCAGCCGATCGGGGCGATGTACGCGGCCCTTGGCATTCACAACTGTCTACCCCACAGCCATGGGTCACAGGGATGCTGCTCCTACCACAGAAGCACCCTCACCCGCCATTACAAGGAACCGGTAATGGCCGGCACCAGCTCATTTACCGAGGGCGCTTCCGTGTTTGGCGGCCAGGCCAACCTGATTCAGGCCATAGATACGATATTTACCGTCTATGACCCGGATGTAATCGCCGTCCATACCACCTGTCTTTCGGAGACAATCGGCGACGACATTCCACAGATCGCCAGAAAGGCGGATGCCGACGGCAAGATCCCCGGCGGCAAATATGTCATCCACGCAAACACCCCAAGCTATGTGGGGACGCACGTAACGGGTTTTGCCACCATGACCAAGGCCATGGTCGACTATTTTGCCGAATCGAAGGGCCCGAAAATCGACCAGATCAATATCATCCCCGGCTACGTGGAACCCTCCGACATGGAGGAAGTAAAAAGGATTCTCTCCCAACTGGGAATAAAGTCGGTAATGTTTCCGGATACCTCCAATGTGCTCAATCGGCCGCAGACCGGTAGATACGACATGTTCCCCAAGGGCGGCGTAACCGTTGAAGCGCTCAGGACCACCGGCAGCAGCAGGGCCACCATAGCCCTGGGCCGGCTGGCTTCAGGACCGGCGGCCCGCGCCCTGGACTCGAAGTGCAAGGTGCCGTGCGAAATCCTCGAGCTGCCCATCGGGCTTTTGGCAACCGATGCTTTCGTCGACACCCTGCGGAGAGTATGCGGGGTCTCCGTGCCCGAATCGATCAACAACGAGCGCGGGCAGTTGCTCGATATCATTACCGATATGCATCAGTATTTTTACGGCAAAAAGGTCGGCCTCGTGGGAGACCCCGATCAGCTCATCTCGCTTGCCGAATTTCTGGTTTCGATCGACATGTGGCCCATCTACGTCGTAACGGGTACGGAGGGCAAAAAATTCGAATCGAAAATCAGGGAAATAACGCGCGATGTTCCTCACGAGGTAAAGGTCGTTGCCGGAGGAGATATGTTTCTCTTTCATCAGTGGATAAAGAACGAACCGGTGGACCTCATGATGGGCAACACCTATCTGAAATACATCTCAAGAGACGAGGACATTCCGTTCGTGCGCTTTGGCTTTCCAATACTTGACCGTGTCGGCCACAGCTATTTCCCGACCGTTGGCTACCGGGGAGGCATGAGACTGCTCGAAAAAATCCTCGATGCCCTTTTGGACAGAAACGACAGGACGTCGCCGGAGGAATCCTTCGAACTCGTGTTGTAGGTCGGGCTAAGCCGGTGGGTGGGTGAGCTGCCGGCAATCATCCACACATCCCCCCACTTACCTCCTTTCGCAATGACGCGCAGGGAGGGGCCTGGCTCGATCGCCCCCCTTTCGCAAAGGGGGGTTGGGGGGATTTACTCTGCCGGGGCGGGAAACGACGGAACAGCCCTGTAGCCCTGCAGGTTGGGCTAAGCAAAGCGCAGCCCAACAACCGAGAACTTCTCATCGCGTCATCGCGGCTTCGCGTGGGAAAATCTTTCAAGGAGAAACGAAATGAAAAAACCCGAATACCACCTATTGATGTGTGCGAGCTTCAGGGGCACGGAAGCCAAGGGCAAGTGCATCAAGAAAGACTCCATGCAGCTCATAAACTATATCGAAGAAGAAATTCAGGACCGGGGGCTCGATGCAATGGTATCGAGCACCGGCTGCCTCAAACTCTGCGAGGAGGGCCCTATCATGGTCGTCTATCCCCAGGGCTACTGGTACAAAAACGTCAGTAGTGAGAGCACCGTGGACGAGATCCTGGATGCGCTGGAAAATGGAGCGGCCGCCACACCGCACTTGCTCACGTAATGGGTAACGGCAACGGCAATAAGTTTTTGCAACCCGGAAAGGAACACCATGAGCACAACCGCCCCTGTAATTTTTCAGGAACGCCAGGACCAGATAATGCGCAAAGGCGAAGGCGCCTTCGATATGAACTGCAACCGGGATAGCCTTGCCGGAGCGGTCAGCCAGAGGGCTTGCGTCTTCTGCGGTTCCAGGGTGGTGCTCTACCCGATTGCCGATGCGCTCCACCTGGTGCACGGTCCCATCGGCTGCGCCGCCTACACCTGGGACATCCGGGGCGCTCTTTCCTCGGGCCCCGAGTTGCACCGGTTGAGCTTTTCAACCGACTTGCAGGAAAAAGACATAATCTTTGGAGGCGAAGAAAAGCTCTACCGGGCCCTGACCGAACTGATCGACCGGCACGAGCCCAAAGCCGCCTTTGTCTACTCGACCTGTATTGTCGGCATAATCGGAGACGACCTGGCCGCCATTTGCCGCAAAGTCGCCGCCGAAAAAGGGATCCCCGTTTTGCCGGTCCAGTCGGAAGGGTTTAAGGGCAACAAGCGCGAAGGCTACGGGGCGGCATGCAAAGCGATGTTCAATCTTATGGGCTCGGGCGATACCTCCGGCATCGGCCCCCTTGGCATCAATATCCTGGGAGATTTCAACCTGGCCGGGGAAATCTGGATCATCCGGGACTATTTCGAACGGATGGGCATCCAGACGGTCGCAAACATCACAGGCGACGGCAGGGTAGCGGATTTGCAGCGGGCCCACGGGGCAGCTCTAAATGTCGTCCAGTGCTCGGGGGCCACCATGGAGCTTGCGAAAATGATGAAAGAGGCTTTCGGAATTCCATTTTTGCGGGTTTCCTACTTCGGGGTCGAAGACATGGCGGAGTCGCTCTACCAGATAGCTCGCTTCTTCGAACCCATTGCCCCGGGGATCATGGAGAAAACGAAGGAACTGGTAAAAGGGGAGCTTACCGCACTCTATCCCAAACTCCAGGAGTTCCGACGAGAACTTGCCGGGAAAAAAGCGGCTATCTACGTCGGAGGGGCCTTCAAAGCCTTTTCGCTGGTAAAGGCCTTTCGGCAGCTCGGCATGCAGGTGGTGCTCGTAGGCTCGCAGACCGGAACCGAAGAGGACTACAAGGAGCTCTATGACATTACCGACGAGGGGACAATTATCGTAGACGATTCCAATCCCCTCGAGCTTTCGAGTTTTCTAAAAGAAAAGGATGTCGACGTTTTCGTAGGTGGCGTTAAGGAGCGGCCGATCGCCTACAAGCTCGGGGTCGGGTTTTGCGATCACAACCACGAGCGCAAGCAGCCCCTCGAAGGCTTTATCGGAATGCTAAATTTCGCGCGCGAAATCCACTCCTCGGTGATGAGTCCCGTGTGGCGGTTCGTACCGCGACGGAAAGCGAGTTAGAAATGGAACGTGTAGACTACGTCTCGACAACAAATGGGTGCAAGCTGTGTAAACCCCTCGGGGCATGCCTCGCCTTCAGGGGCATCGAGGGGGCAGTCCCCATGCTGCACGGCTCACAGGGCTGCGCCACCTATATGCGCCGATACATCATAAGCCACTTCCGGGAGCCGATGGACATCGCCTCGTCTTCGCTTGGCGAAAAACATGCGGTCTACGGTGGGGGGGCAAACCTCAAGCAGGGACTAAAAAATATAATGAATAAATACGGGGCGGGCCTTATCGGCGTGGCTACCACCTGCCTGACCGAGACCATCGGAGATGATGTTCCGATGATCATACGGGAGTTTCGAAAAGAAATGGAGGAGGCTGGAAACGCCCCCCCCGCCCCGCCCCTGGTCTGCGTGTCCACCCCCAGTTACTCGGGCACCCACATGGAGGGCTTTCACGCAGCCGTTCGGGCCGTGGTCGACCAGTTGTGCGCCAAAGGTTCTCTTGTAGAAGATGGGGAAAGCAAATTCGTAAATCTTCTCCCCGGGTTTATCTCCCCCGAGGACTTAAGGTATCTAAAAGAAATCGTGGAAGATTTCGATCTGGGATGCGTCATGCTCCCGGACATCTCGGATACCCTCGATGGCCCGGCCCTTGAAGACTACGGAAAAATTCCCGCCGGCGGGACCCCGGTTTCCGACATAAAACGGATGGGGGGCGCTGCGGCAAGCCTTGAGTTCGGACACACGCTGGCAGAAAAACCCACAGCGGGCGCGATTTTACTCGAACGCTTCAACGTGTCCCTGCACCCTCTGGGAATCCCGATAGGTTTGCGGGAAACCGACGCTTTCTTTTCAGCCCTGGAAGAGGCCTCGGGGAGACCTGCTCCCGAAAGACACGAACTGGAACGAGGCCGCCTTGTAGACTCCTATGTGGATGCCCACAAGTATCTGTTCGGCAAGCGAGCGGTGGTCTACGGCGAAGAGGACCTGGTCATAGCGTTAACCGCCTTCCTTGTTGAAATCGGCATAAAGCCTGTGCTGTGCGCCTCCGGGGGAAAATCGGGCCGCATGAAATCCTGCATCGAAACGGTGACCTCGGGTCTTCTTGAAACTCCTCCGATGGTGGAGGAAGGAGCGGATTTCTACAAAATCGAAAAGCTCTGCGAAGACCTTTCCCCCGACCTTCTGGTAGGCCACAGCAAAGGCTACAGGCTCTCAAAGAAACTCGATGCGCCCCTTATCCGGGTGGGATTTCCGATCCACGACCGCTTCGGCGGCCAGAGGACCCTGCACGTGGGCTACCGCGGGACCCAGAGGCTCCTGGATCGCATCGTAAACGCCATTCTGGAAAAAAACCAGGAAGATTCGAATCTTGGCTACGCATATATGTAGGGCAGTAACACTGCGTCCCACCCGGGACACCCGGAAACCATGAAAAGTATTCTCCCCTTTGCTACTTCGCGGCATCGCGTGAGAAAACTTTTCATGACAGACTGTTGATTTCGGGAATCGACGGGTCCCGAAATGGAGAGGATAAAAGTCATCATGAAGGCAAATCTCGAACGCCATCCCTGTTTTAACGCCGAGGCAAAAGGCTCCTACGGACGGGTCCATCTGCCGGTTGCACCCGAGTGCAATATCCGGTGCAATTACTGTAACCGCAAAACCGACTGCGTTAACGAAAGCCGACCGGGCGTTTCGAGCGCTATTCTGACTCCCATGCAGGCTTTGGCCTACATGGATAAGGTCCTCGAAAAAGAGTCCAGGATTTCTGTCGCGGGAATAGCGGGGCCGGGAGACCCTTTCGCAAATCCCACGGAAACTCTTGAAACCATGCGCCTTATAAAAGAGCATTACCCGGAAATGCTTCTGTGCCTCTCCTCCAATGGGCTCGCGGTGCCAAGACACCTCGAAGAAATTGCAAAAATCGGCGTCTCTCACGTGACGATCACCATAAACGCGGTCGATCCGCAGATCGGGGCAAAAATCTACAGTTGGGTCCGGGACGGCAAAGTGATTTACCGGGGAATAAAGGGCGCCGAACTTTTGCTGGAGCGCCAGCTCCAGGCGGTCGAAGGTTTAAAGAAACTGGGTGTTACCGTTAAGGCAAACGTTATCGTTGTCCCGACCGTAAACGATCATCATGTGGAGGAGGTGGCGAAAACGTTGGCCGGCCTGGGCGTCGATCTCTTAAATTGCATGGCGATGTTTCCCAACCGGGAGACGGTCTTTGAAGATATCCCCGAACCCGAGGCGGCTCTCATGGAAGAGCTTCGAGCGAAAGCCGAAAAGTATCTCCCCCAGATGCGCCACTGCACCCGGTGCCGGGCCGACGCGGTGGGACTTCTGGGAAACGACCGAAGCGCAGAGCTCTGTCTAAGTCTAAGAGAATGCGCGGCCCTGCCAAGGGATCTGGCCGAAAGGCCCCATGTGGCCGTTGCAACCGTTGAGGGTCTTCTTGTAAACCTTCATCTCGGCGAGACCGAAAAGTTCCAGATCTGGTCAAAGACCGCCGAGGGATTTCGCTGCATCGACCGCCGGGAAGCCCCCGAACCCGGGAGCGGAACGAAGAGATGGGAAAACCTGGCAGAGCTCCTAAAAGATTGTCGCGCCGTTCTGGTGGCCGGGGTCGGTGAGACCCCGCGAAAAGTTCTCCTGGACTCGGGGATAGAACCCGTCGAGATGAACGGCTTTATTGAAATGGGCCTTGATGCCGTCTACTCGGGCCGAAGCGCCAGGGAGTTCAAGGTGCGAAAAACCGGCGGATGCGCCAAAAACTTCGGTTGCAGCGGAACCGGTGAGGGATGCTAGACATATCTACGACACATTTGTATCATATGATCCATAAGATACAATATTGTTACGAATAATCTTGAAATTTTTAATTCCAGTAGTTGTCGAACCCGGGGGCGCGCTGCTTGAATCGCGCCTGGCTTTCCAGCGCCGGTGCGGGTTTACTGGTTTTCTTCGGATAAAGGCCAGCCCACTGCGGCGGAATTGGCATGATAAATGTATCTTCGCCCATAATGGAAAAAAATCTTAGAGAAGCAGAACTCAACGTATTGTATGAGACGTGCCGGGTTATCGGGCAGGCGCTAAAGCTTGACAAGGCGCTGGAGACCATCCTCGGCATCCTTTCGACCTCGCTTTCGATGAAGCGGGCAACCGTCACCCTTAAAGACGAGGAGACCGACTACCTCGTGATCCGCGCCTCCCAGGGCTTAAGCGAGCAGGAACGAAAGCGCGGCATTTACAGGCAGGACGAAGGGGTGACCGGATTGATCTTTCGGACCGCCAAGCCCTACGTGGTCCCCGATATCAGCAAGGAGCCCCTTTTTCTAAACAAGACACGGTCGAGGCCCATCCTCAAAGGCTCCATAACCTTTCTGGGCGTCCCCATCCTGTTGCATGGAAAGCCCATAGGGGTTTTAAATGTAGACCGGCTTTTCGGAAACGAAGTCCCCTATGAGGAAGACATTCGGCTCCTTTCGATAGTTGCGACCCTCATAGCTCAATTTGTAAGCCTCAACCGCCAGGTAAAACTGAGGGAGGAAAAACTTAGAAAGGATTGCGCGATTTCGGGCTCCGAGGCCCAGGCAAAGCTTTTCATGGTAGGCAAAAGCCCGGCCATGCATACGGTGCAGGAGCAGATAAGAAAAGTCGCCCCAAGCAAGGCCTCCGTTCTTCTCCTGGGGGAATCGGGAACCGGCAAGACCCTTGTGGCCAAAATCATCCACGAGTTGAGCACGAGGGCCAGGCAGGCATTCGTAAAGATAAATTGCGCCTCCCTTCCCGAGAACCTGCTCGAATCCGAACTATTCGGCTACGAAAAGGGCGCCTTTACCGGGGCGCTAAAAGCCAAGCCGGGAAGGGTGGAAGAGGCCGACGGGGGCACGGTATTTCTAGACGAGATCGGGGAGCTCCCCTTAACTTTGCAGGCAAAACTTCTCCGGTTCATCCAGGAAAAGGAATTCGAAAGGCTTGGCGGGATAAAGACGTTAAAAGTCGATGTCCGCGTGGTGGCGGCGACCAACCGGGACTTGGCGGGCGCGGTCGACGAGGGGGCCTTTCGAGAAGACCTCTACTATCGGCTAAATGTCTTTCCAATCCGGGTGCCTGCGCTGCGGGAGCGAAAGGAAGACATTCCGGAGCTTTTGCGCCATTTTCTGGAAACGACCTCGCTTGAGTACGGCAGGCAGGTGAGCATCACCAAGGCGGCGCTCGCTCATTTTCTAAAATACGACTGGCCCGGCAATGTGCGCGAGATGGAAAATCTGGTCGAGCGCTTGGTCATAATGGCTGACGGAGACGAGATCTGCACGGGCATCCTGCCGGTATACCTAAACAAGGTTTCTCTGGACAAAGAAACCGCTCCTCTTTCGCGCATCGAGGAAATCGAGCGCAAAGAAATCCTCACAGCCCTTGAGCAAAATGGTTGGAACCAGACGCGAACGGCCAAAGAACTCGGCGTGACCCTCAGGCAGATTGGCTACAGAATCAGAAAATTCGGGTTCGAAAAAATGGTCGAAGAGCACAAAAGGGGGAATAGATCCTGGGAGCGATAGCTCTTGAATCTATCCCCATAAAATCCCGTCCGAGGACTTGGCCATTCAGTCCCCCAAGCAGCCACAGGTTCGATTGTAAAAGCCCATTTCCTGTAACACTGCCCGTACTCGTCTCCCCCGGCTTTTTCCTCCCCGCCCCTCCTGTTGAGTTTAGTTAGTTTCTCATTAATTCCAAGACGCACGAAAAATCGTTTTATCCCCGCCAACTCCCAAGAACTAAGCAAGGTTCACCTATAAGATATTCATTGCTTTACCCTACTTAATTGGTAGTATAATATACTGTAACAAAGCAATTAATTTACGCTAAATCTGAGAGGATCTTTAATGTCCAGAAAACTTATCGAACTCGCGTCGGAAATTGTGCAAACCCAGGTATCTCAAACTCACATGACGGCTACCGAGATCACAGCATCTCTTCGGCAGGTCTTCGACACCCTCCACGAAATGCAGCGGGCGGAGTCGGAGGAAATCGAACTGTCTAAAATACAGGAACACGAACCTGAACCATCACTCAAACCTCAGGATTCCATTCAGAATGATAAAGTGATCTGCCTGGAATGCGGCGCCGAGATGAGGCAGCTTACCAAGTTGCATCTTGTCTCCCATGGCCTGACCGCCAAAGAGTATAAGAAAAAATATGGATTCACCATGGGGACGCCTCTTACGGCAAAGTCTTTGACTAAAGCCAGAAGCAAGGCGGCCAAGAAAAGAGGGATTCCGGAGAACCTGCAAAAGTACATGGAGGCACGAAGGCAAAGCAAGGCCGAAGCAGCCACACCGGCGGCAACAGAGGAAGCGGGCGTGGAAAAACCGAAACAGACACGGATAAGAAAGAAGACGGCCTAAATTTTTGTAACCGTTCACCGCCGAGTTAAGCTTTGCCTCCGCTCTGGAAAAGAACCTGCCCCTGGAACATCTTTTCATTGCTTTGGGTGTTCCGAAGCAACATGAGAGACTGTGGTGAACGCTTACAAATTTTTGGCTAAAATCGGAACGGGTGACTACAAGGTGTGGCCGGCAAAGGCCTACCAGCTCCGCTTACTGGCGTCAGGGCTGCGTTCATAATTAATTTTCTCATAGGGGTTGTGCTTTGCATCACCCATCCTACAGTCTGCCCACCCATCCGCGGACTCGACGTGGGATGGGTGAAACACGGGCGGGCAACGGGCGAGAAGCCCATCGGCGCCGTCCGCAAGAGCGACTCTGCGATTATCTTTCCCAGCACACTCCCCGCCCCCCCGTAATCAATCGACCTTTATACGATGCACCTTTTTCTTTCCGGCCTTAAGCAAAAGAGAGCCTTCCCGTAGATGCGAAAGATCGATTCGGAAATCGATCTCGCCTATGCGTTCTTCGTTTACATAGGCCCCACCCTGCTCAATCAAACGCCGCGCGGCGCTTTTGGAGTCGCAAAGCGCGATTTCGGCAAAAAGCTCGAAGGCGCAAATTCCACCCTCCAACCGCTCTTTGGAAAGAATGGTCGTGGGAACCGCATCGGCCTTTTCTCCCGATGCCCTGGGGATATCGCTTGACGAAAGCATGTCGGGCGGAAGCCGCCTTTCGCCAAAAACCGAGGAGGCCGCCTCGATTGCCGCAAGCGCTGCCCCCCTGCCATGGACAAGCTTTGTCACCTCGAAAGCCAGAACGGATTTGCAACCATTAAGCTCCTTACCCTCAAGAGCGCTAACCGCCGCTATTTCGGCTACCGGCAGAAACGTGTAGAGCTTTAGGAATCTCTCGACGTCACGGTCGTCGGTGTTTATCCAAAACTGGTAGAAATCGAACGAGCTCGTTTTCTCCGGGCTTAACCACACGGCGCCGGCCGCAGTTTTTCCCATCTTTGCGCCCGAAGCCGTCGTAAGCAGCGGGAACGTGATACAGTGAGCGGAGCGGCGCAGCTTCTTGCGTATCAGATCGATGCCCGCAACGATATTTCCCCACTGGTCGTCGCCACCCATCTGGAGGCAACAGTCGTAATCCTTTGCAAGGTGATAAAAATCATACGACTGGAGCAGCATATAGTTAAACTCGATAAAATTAAGTCCCGCCTCCAGGCGTATCTTATAGCTCTCGGCGGCAAGCATCCGGTTCACACTGAAGTGCTTGCCGATATCGCGCAAAAATTCGATATAGCGCAGTTCGACAAGCCAGTCGGCGTTATTGACCAAAAGGGATTTATTATCGCTAAAATCAAGGAAGCGCGAAAGTTGGACTCGAAGCGAGTCCACATTGGACTCAATCTGCTCAAGAGTCAAAAGCCGGCGCATTTCCGTCTTTCCGCTCGGGTCCCCGACAAGACCTGTACCACCCCCTACGACAACTATCGGTCGATGCCCCGCCCGCTGCATGTGGGCAAGGGCCATAATGGGCACAAGGCTTCCGACGTGCAGGCTGCTAGCGGTCGGATCAAACCCGATATAGCACGAAGCAGGTTTTGACAGATAAAGCTTAAGATCCTCGATATCTGTGGCTTGCGCCACAAATCCACGTTTATTTAAGGTATCGAATACATCGCTCACTGCAGCAATCTCGCATTCATCTCAAAGGTAGGCGGTATCATTTAGCGAATTCCACAGCCCTGGTTTCCCTGATCACCGTGACTTTGATCTGGCCGGGATAGGTCAGTTCGCTCTCTATCTTCTTGGCTATGTCGCGGCTAAGAAGCGCAACATCCGCATCTCCTACGACATTGCTCTCAACAGTTATTCGGAGTTCCCTTCCGGCCTGAATCGCGTAAGCCTTACTGATCCCGGTAAAGGCCCCGGCGATGCGCTCGAGATCTTCGAGCCTGCGGACATAGGTCTCAAGCAGTTCCTTTCGAGCTCCGGGCCGTGCTCCCGAGAGCGCGTCGGCGGCCTGAACCAGGGTGGCGATAACGTCTTCGGCAGGAATGTCCTCATGGTGGGCGGCTATGGCGTGGACAATGGCATGCGACTCGCCGTAGCGCCTCGCCAGATCGGCGCCAATGGCGGCATGGGGTCCTTCCATTTCGTGGTCCACAGCTTTTCCGATATCGTGCAGCAACCCGGCCCGTCGCGCTTGCTTTTCATTTAAACCCAGTTCGGCGGCCATGATTCCACACAGAAAAGAAACTTCCCGAGAATGCTGCAAAACGTTTTGTGCGTAGCTTGTGCGAAATTTGAGCTTTCCAATCAACTTTATCAGCTCGGGATTTATGCCGTGCACCCCGACGTCGAACGCCGCCTGTTCGCCGGCCTCTCGTACTGAGGTCTCAATTTCAGCGGTAACTTTTTCAACGATTTCTTCAATTCGCGCCGGATGAATTCTTCCATCGGATATCAGCCTTTCGAGAGCAACCCGTGCAATCTCACGACGCACCGGATTAAATCCGGACAAAATAACCGCCTCGGGAGTATCGTCGATTATAAGGTCAACACCCGTCGATGCCTCGATGGCGCGGATGTTCCTGCCCTCTCTTCCAATAATTCGCCCCTTCATTTCCTCGTTGGGAAGGGTCACAACGGAGACGGTCTTCTCGGCTACGTAATCGCCCGAGTATCTTTGGATGGCAAGAGATATTATATTTTTTGCCTTCCTGTCCCCCATTTCCCGCGCTTCCGTTTCAATCTTTTTGACAAGCACCGCCGCGTCATGACGCGCTTCATTTTCAACCGATCGCACCAACTCCTCTTTAGCTTCCATAGCCGACATACCGGAGATATTTTCAAGCTTGGTTCTTTCCTCTTTTAGTAAAGAGTCCAGGTCCCGTTCACGGAAGAGCAGTTCTTTTTCCTGCTGGGCCAACTGCTTCTCGCGCTTGGCAATGGCCGACTCCTTTCTGTCCAAACCCTCAACTTTTCGATCGAGATTTTCCTCCTTCTGCAAAATCCGCTTCTCGAGGGTTTGAAATTCCTTCCTGCCCTCCTTCGATTCCCGTTCGAATTCGAGCTTCATCTGCAAAACGTTGTCCTTAGCCGCGAGGATGGCCTCCTTTTTGATTGTCTCGGCCTCCTTTTTCGCCTCGGCCATCAAAGTTTTAGCGTCGTCTTCGAATTGCCTCCGCCTTTTTTCCAGCCATAAATATCTGCCGAAATAACCTGCGGCCCCACCGGCTGGGAATACCAATAATATGACAAGAAAAAGCTCCGTATAACTCATTAATTCAATTTCCTTTCAGCCATTAAAGACCGCAGGGCTCCCATCAAAAGCCTGCCCGGAAGGAAGACTTCGCCGACCGGTTTTTGAAACCGGGCGATTTTCTCCATAATTACCGGACACCAAGGCTACAAGAAACAATAGAGAAAAATGAACAGGATAGAGGCCGGAGGACGCTTCGAGCGTCGCCAGGCAACCGGAAGGCGCCGGGAAGAGCGGAAGAAAAGATAAGAAAGGCATTGCCCCCGCATTATGCCGTGTCGACAGGTGGTCTTGAACCTAAGGTTCAGGTGGGCGCCCTATAACTCCTTTAGGCTTTCAGCCGAAACTGACATGCACACCGGAGCCAGGCAGAGCACCCTTTCAGTTTATGTTGGCTCAGAAACATTCTGCCAATCACAAACACAGCAGGGGCAAACCGAGCATTAACGATTTATTCTTCAGGTCCTTGTAGCCGCCTTAAAAACAAAAAAGGCAGGGCTAGAACCAAAGTTAGAAATCAACTATTTCCGCCGAATAATTCGGTAATGGATGACCGGTAAAGCCGATCTCGCCTTTTCAACCTTCAGACGGTCAAAATCATTTTAGTCCCAAACCGGCCGGCTGAACGGCTGGATATACAAATAGAACGCACCCTTTTTTGCAGCTTCACGTCTCAATTGCGCCAAGCACAAGGGATAGAGTTCCGTATCCACTCTCGCAAGGTATTTTAGCCAAAGAAGGCAGGGCTAGTCAAGTTTGAATATCGATTGCAGACCCTTGGGAACTTTTACGGGGTGAAGAATCGGCGGGACCCCGGACCACGTGCTGCAAACAAAGACAAAAAAAGGCCTCCCCAACCCGGGAGGCCTCGTATCCAAATCACTAGACTAATTATCTTTCGGCAATCTTTAACCGCGCCAAAGCCCTTTGCAAAGCAGCCTGCGCACGGACAAAATCAAATTTATCCTTGGACTCGGCAAGCCGCCTTTCAGCTCTTTCCCGCGCAGCCTTGGCTCGAATAACGTCGATTTCGACCGCCGCCTCGGCTGCTGTGGCAAGGATCGTAACCTGGTTATTCAAAACCTCGGCGTACCCGCCCATTACGGCAATCTGGTGCGAGGCTGCGCCCTGACGGTACCGCAACTCTCCGACCCTGAGCTTGCAAAGAAAGGCGATGTGGCCGGGAAGAACGCCAAATTCCCCCATCTCTCCAGGCGCAACAACAATATCAACCGTCTCGCTTACGACCTTCCTCTCAGGGGTAACGATCTCCAGGATAATTTTATCGGCCATACCCTCACCATCTTCTCATGTCAGGCTACTTTTCGCCTGGAAGTAATCCATCATTACAGATTGACTGTGGAAGCGACACGCGAAAAACTCATCGACTCAATGTCCCAACCACTTCCCGGCTTACACCTCTTAGGCAGCTTCAGCCATCTGTTTGGCTTTCGCCACTGCTTCTTCGATCGAGCCAACCATGTAGAAAGCCTGCTCCGGAATATCGTCGTGCTTGCCGTCGCAGATTTCCTTAAACCCTCGGATGGTGTCTTCCATCTTGACATATTTGCCGGCAACACCCGTAAAGGTCTCAGCAACGTGGAAGGGCTGCGAGAGAAACCGCTGCATCTTCCGGGCACGGGAAACTGTGAGCTTGTCTTCATCGGAGAGCTCGTCCATACCCAGGATCGCAATGATATCCTGCAGGTCCTTATACTTTTGCAGAATCACCTGAACTTCGCGAGCAGCGTAGTAGTGATCTTCTCCCAAAACATTGGGGTCAAGGATTCTCGAAGTCGAGTCCAGAGGATCCACCGCGGGGTAGATACCCAGTTCTGCGATCTGACGCGAGAGAACGACCGTTCCGTCAAGGTGGGCAAAAGTCGTAGCAGGAGCAGGGTCGGTCAAGTCGTCTGCGGGCACGTATACGCACTGCACCGAGGTGATCGATCCTTTGTTGGTCGAGGTGATGCGTTCCTGCAAACCTCCAAGGTCGGTGCCAAGAGTTGGCTGGTAGCCAACCGCTGAAGGCATGCGGCCAAGAAGAGCCGAAACTTCCGCACCGGCCTGGGTGAACCGGAAAATATTATCGACAAAAAGAAGTACGTCCTGCCCTTCGACGTCACGGAAATATTCAGCGACCGTAAGGGCCGAAATCGCAACGCGCATGCGCGCTCCGGGAGGCTCGGTCATCTGCCCGTAAACAAGGGCTGCTCGAGGAAGAACCCCGGAATCTTTCATTTCATGGTAGAGGTCGTTGCCCTCACGGGTACGCTCGCCAACGCCTGCGAAAACCGAAATACCGCCGTGCTGCATGGCAATGTTATGGATCATCTCCATCATGACTACGGTCTTACCAACGCCTGCGCCACCGAACATGCCCATCTTCCCGCCGCGCGGAAAGGGTACCAGCAGGTCGATAACCTTAACGCCCGTCTCAAGTACCTTTACCGATGTGTCCTGCTCGGTAAAAGCCGGCGCGGGGCGGTGAATCGGCATGTACATGTCCGTCACAATCGGCCCCAGACCATCAACGGTGCGACCAACAACGTTTATGACTCGCCCGAGGACCGATTTGCCAACAGGCATCATGATCGGTTTTCCCGAATCTTTTACCGCCATGCCGCGCACCAGGCCGTCCGTTAGATCCATTCCGATGGTGCGTACGACATTATCACCAAGATGTTGGGCCACCTCGAGGACAAGATTGTCTTCCTCTGCGCTGAGCCCCGGGTTTGACACATAAAGAGCCGTCAGAAGCGAGGGAAGCTTACCCTCTTCAAATTCGACGTCCACAACGTTACCTATAACCTGAACGATTTTGCCCATGTTCATGGGACCATATCCTCCTTGATCTTATTTCTTGAGGGCCTCAGCGCCGCCTACTATATCCATTAATTCCTTGGTAATACCCGCCTGCCTGGCCTTGTTGTAGGTAAGGGTCAGGGTCTTTACCAATTCCTTGCAGTTGCTCGTAGCATTTTCCATGGCCGCCATGCGCGAGGCATGTTCGCCAACGGATGTCTGGTACAGACTTTCAAGAACCTGGACGTAAATATAGTTGGGCAGCAGATCGGTCAGCAGCGCCTGATGCGAAGGCTCGAAGAGGTATTCAAACGGGGTTGCCCCCTCCTCGCCGGCTGCGGGCGTAATCGGCAAAAGCTTCACAAGAGAAGCCTGCTGTTTAGCTATATTGATGAAATGGCTGTAAATAACGTAGACCTCGTCGGCGCTCCCGGTTTCAAACTGGTCGATCAAATCGCCGCCAATCCTGCGGGCATCCTCGTAGGCAACCTTATTTAGCAACCCCGTATAGCTATCGCGCACCTTGACCGGCCTGCGCCGGAAGTAATCCTTGGCCTTCCGGCCGGCATTGACCAGACTTACCTCGATGCCTTCGGCTTTCTTGGCCCGAATGAACCTTTCGGCCGCAACCAAAAGGTTCGTGTTAAAACTGCCGCAAAGACCCCGGTCAGCAGTGATCAGAAGAAGCTCAACGGATTTTACTTCCTCTTTGGGCGTTAGCAACGAGTAGGCTTTGGTGTCTTCCACCCCGGCGGCAAGCCGGCCGATAAATTCGCGGAACTTGAGCGCGTACGGGTGGAATTTTTCCATGTTCTGCTGGGCGGTGCGAAGTTTTGACGCAGCGACCATATTCATTGCCTTCGTAATCTGCGAGGTCTTCTTGACAGCCTCAATCTTTCGCTTAACGTCTCTTAGAGTTGCCATGTCACATTCTGTCCTCTGAGATTTATTCCCGGGCAATTAAGCCTGGAAAACCCCCGCAAATTCAGTCAGGGCAGCACCAATCTTCTTATCAAGCGAATCGTCGATGGCCTTCTTTTCCTTGATCTCGGCCAAAACATCCGCAAACTTTCTGTCCATGAAAGCCAGCATCTGCTGCTCGTACTGAGCGATCTTCTCGACAGGTACCGTATCAAGAAAACCCCTGGTGCCCGAGTAGAGCGACATGATCTCTTTTTCCGCAGACATTGGCTGATACTGGGGCTGCCTTAGCAATTCGACAAGCCGGACACCACGGTTTAACTGGGCCTGCGTCGATTTGTCAAGATCGCTTCCAAATTTAGCGAATGCCTCCAGTTCACGATACTGGGCCAGTTCCAGGCGCAGCTTGCCGGCTACCTGCTTCATGGCCTTGGTCTGAGCGGCGCCGCCGACGCGGGAAACCGAAAGACCAACGTTTATGGCCGGACGAACGCCTGCGAAAAATAGACTCGGCTCCAGGTAAATCTGGCCGTCGGTAATCGAAATAACGTTGGTCGGAATGTATGCCGAAACGTCTCCGGCCTGGGTCTCGATGATCGGCAAAGCGGTTAGTGACCCGCTTCCAAGTTCCTTATTGAGCTTAGACGATCTTTCGAGAAGCCGCGAGTGATTGTAGAAAATGTCTCCAGGATAGGCTTCGCGTGCCGGCGGACGGCGCAAAAGAAGAGAAACCTGCCGGTAGGCCGTGGCCTGCTTGGAAAGGTCATCGTAGATGATGAGGGCATGGCCGCCTCTGTCACGGTAATACTCGCCCATGGCCGTTCCGGCGTAAGGGGCGACAAATTGTAGAGCAGCGGCATCACTCGCACAGGCAGCGACTACGATCGTATAATCCATCGCCCCGTGCTTTCGAAGCGTTTCAACAACCTGGGCAACCGTAGATTTTTTCTGCCCTACCGCAACGTAGATACAGATGTTGCCGGAGTCTTTCTGGTTGATGATCGCATCTACTGCGATCGCCGTCTTTCCGATCTGGCGGTCGCCAATGATCAGTTCGCGCTGACCGCGCCCAACAGGGGTCATCGCATCGATGGCCTTTAGCCCGGTGTACATCGGCTCGCTTACCGACTGCCTTGCGATAACACCAGGCGCCATGACTTCGATCCGGCGAAACTCGGTCGCATTGATCGGCCCCTTACCGTCTAGAGGATTTCCAACCGAGTCGATAACACGGCCCAAAACGGCGTCGCCTACCGGGACTTCCGCGATACGACCGGTCCGTCTAACCTCGTCGCCCTCCTTGATCAACGCGTCATCGCCCATGATGGCGACACCCACGTTGTCTTCTTCAAGGTTTAGGGCCAACCCGAAGATGGCTCCTTGTGCCGTAGGGAACTCAAGCAATTCCATCGACATGCATTTTTCAACTCCGTAGACGCGGGCGATACCATCACCTACGGAGAGCACCCGTCCGGTTTCGCTGAGATCAACCTTCTTCTCGTAGTCCTTGATCTGCTCTCTTATGATCTGGCTGATTTCTTCTGATCTGATTTCCATTTATCCTACCGCACCCCTCTTCAAAGATTCTTTAAAATTAAGAAGCTGACGCTTTACACTCCCGTCTAAAACAAAATCGCCGATTTGGGCGAAAACCCCGCCCAGAAGTGAGGGATCCTGCTCAAACTCGACGACTATTTTCTTTCCCATCTTCTTTTCCAGCGCGGCGGCGATCTTTTCGATCTCGGCGGCGTCAAGCTTTACTGCCGCCCGCACCTTGGCCCTGGAAATATTGGAATGCTCGTCTATCAACCGGTGGTAATAGTCGGTAATTTCGGGCAAGTGCTGAATTCGCTTCTTATCCACGAGAAGGTGTAGAAAGTTGCTAAGGACCGGGGACAGCTCCATTTGGGCCGCCACCTTCTGAAAAAGCCCCTTTTTCACCGCTTCGGGATAAAGAGGATTCCGGAGTATGTTCTCAAAGTCGGGGAAAGCCTTGAGGACTTGACTGAAGCCGTCCAGCTCCGCTCCATACTGCTCTATTGCATTGCCCTCGGCGGCAAGACTGAACAGAGCCCTCGAATAACGCTTCGCGATAACTTGGTTTTTCACTTCGCCTCCACCACCTTCGTCATGAATTCATTTACCAGACGTTGTTGATCCTCGGCCCTGATTTTCTTTTGGATGATGGCTTCGGCGCCGGCAACAGCCAGATCGGCGACTTCGTCCTTTAGTTTTCCGCGCGCCGTTTGCATCTCCTGCTCGATTGCAACATGAGCCTGCTGCTGAATGTAGTCCGCTTCCCTGTGGGCAGCCTCGATGATCTTTTGCCTCTCGGCTTCCCCCTCGGAAATCAGCTCGTCGACAATCTTTTTGGTTTCCTCTTCCAGAGAATCCATCTTAGCCTGCACACGCGCATGCTCGGCTTTTGCCTCGGCCGTCCTGGTCTCCAGTTCGGAGAGCAAACTCTTAATTTCTTCTCTGCGCGCACTGAGGAAGTTGGCCATCGGTTTTTTTAGCAGCTTCACAAGCACCGCGACAACGATCGAGGTTGCCACCACGCGGTATGCGAAATCTGTCCAGTTAAGGGGCTCGGCAGCCTCGGCCTCCGCGGCGAAAGCAGTGGCTAGCCAGGTCAAAGACAACACTACCCCGGCAAGGGAGGCAAACAATCCGGACTTAAATCTGTTCCCTCTTAGACTCGCGTGCATCAAACCTTCCTCCCGAGAATCTTTTGCGCCAGTTCGCCTGAAAATGTTTTGACCTGCTGCTTGAGCTCCTTTCGAGCAACTCCGATGTCTTTCTGGATCTTTGCCCGCAGACCCTGAACTTTTTCGGCAGTCTCTTCGCCCACCTGCCTCAAAAGCTCCTTTTCCTGCTCGTACCCAGCCGCCTTGAGTTCCTGAATCCTCTGAGCGCCGCTCATCCTGGCATCCCGGAGCCTCGCATCGAAGTCGGATAGCCCGGACTGCGACAGCCCTTCGATCCGTTCGATCCCTTCCTGCTTTTCCAGAACATGCCTTTTCCTCTCTGCCACTATCCGACGAATCGGGCGATACAACACAAAATTCATCAGGATAAGAAACACAAGGAAATTGGCCATCTGGATAAAAAGCGAGTAATTGATATCGACCATCTTACTCCACCCTCCCGCTTAGACAAAAAATCACATGTCTTAAGACATGTATGCTCGCGGTCGCTAATCAGTCTGTTCCGATTCGGAAAGACCCTACTAGGTTAATAAAGACCATACGCGGCCATCAACTGCAGGCCGCCAAAAGAGCCGGGCTTCTTTCGCCGGTAACCTCGCCCCCCCTTTTTTTTAAAAAGGGAAAAGCCGCTCGGTTTCCCTCACCAGGCGAAAAGCCCCATTTCCCGAATCGAGCGCCACTCTTGCCTGACCCGGCCAAAACTTGCGATCGCCGGCAGGCGCAAACGGGCAAAACTGAATCCGTCAAACTGACTACAGGTAAACTTCTATGGGCGTGCTTACTAGCACAGGTAAGCCATCTTGGCAAGTGAAAAGCAAAAAGATTCACAATAATAAAGGAGCGGGGAGCAGGAAGCCGGAAGCGGGAAGCGGGCCGCCCCGATTCACCGATTCACCGATTTTTAATGCGTTTGAAACACGTAACGGCGCATGCTAACATTTTCCGCCAATCCGACGGCAAGGCACAGGGCAATGATCGAAGAACCGCCGTAGCTTACAAACGGCAGCGTTATGCCCACGACCGGAAGAAGTCCCAGCACCATGCCGATGTTTATCAGCGCCTGCCACATGATAAGGCCCCCCACTCCGACGACTATTAGCGAGCCGAACCTGTCGCGGGATCTGGCAGCGATTCGCAGTATCAGAAAAATCAGCAGGCCAAACAGCAAAATGAGTGCAGCGCAGCCCACAAACCCCCATTCTTCGGCCCAGACCGAGAAGATGAAATCCGTTTGCTTTTCAGGCAGAAAACGGAGCTTATTCTGCGTGCCGTTAAGAAACCCCTTCCCCCAAAGCATTCCCGATCCTATGGCGATCTTTGACTGCCGTATGTGGTAGCCCGCGCCCAGTGGATCGCGGTCGGGGCTTAGAAGGATCAAAACCCGCTGTTTTTGGTAAGGTTTTAGCACGCGCTGCCACACGGGCAAAAGGAGGGGAATTATGGTCAAAATAAGTATCGCGAGGTATCTCCAGCGAACGCCGACAAAAAGAATCATCGAACCGGCCGTAGCCGCCAAAGCGATCGCGCTCCCAAGATCGGGTTCGGCAAGGACAAGCAGCACGGGCAATATGACCATCCCAACCGGAAGGATCAGCTTTCGAAAGTTGGGAAAGTTTGAGACCTCCTGCGAGGAGAAGTAGCCCGATAGCCAGATGATGATAATAACTTTTACAAACTCCGAGGGCTGGAACTGAAAGCCTGCGATTTCGAGCCACCTCTTCGAGCCGTTTACCTCTTTTCCCACGAGCAAAACGGCCGCCAGCAAGAACACGATTATTCCGTAGAGCCAGGGGCTAAGAGCCCTCAAGCGCTGGTAGTTTATAAAAAGGGATCCGCACATGACCGCAAAACCCACCACCAGCCAGATAATCTGCTTTACAAAGAGATTATTGGTCGGCCGGGCCTGAATCTGCGGGTAAACGGCGGAGTAGATGCTAAGCAGTCCGATGCATAGGATCGCCATCATAGTCCAGATAACGGACCAGTCGAAGTTTTCTATAAGGCGTCTGTCCATCATAGCAGGTAGTTGCCTTCCAAGACTTTTCCCCCAAACCGCATCCAGCCAAAAGGCGCGGCACACCTACCGTTTGGCAGACTGATGCTTGCCTTTCAAATAAGCCATGATCACCTGCTTTACCAAAGGCCCCGCAGCCGATCCTCCGTGTCCGCCGTGCTCAACGATTGCGGCAACGCATATCTTGGGATCCGAGGCAGGCGCATAGCCAACAAACCACGCGTCGTCCTTGTCATTTTCACCGGCTTTATGCCCCCCCCGGCCCAACCCCACGACCTGGGCCGTGCCCGTTTTTCCGGCAATCGGATACGCTGCGTCATACAAGCTGTGGGCCGTTCCCCCCGGCTCTCCCACAACCTCGGTCAAACCCTTTTGCACCAGCTCAAACCAACTCCTCTCGATGGGGATCTCGCGCTTTAGCCTGGGCCCCGCTCCCGCGACTTCCCCCGGGGCCATCCCCTCGACCCGATTTACCACGTAAGGCGTCCACAGCTTCCCGCCATTGGCGATCGCCCCGTAGGCCACGGCCATCTGCAGTGGAGTCACCAGGTCGTAGCCCTGCCCGATGGATATGGATATGGTTTCCCCCATCTGCCACGGGACCCCGGTAGCCCGTTTTTTCCAACCGGAGGTGGGGATCAGCCCGGGGTTTTCCCCGGGAAGGCCTATGCCCGTCTTTGCCCCGAGCCCGAACATTTTCACATATTGGGCCAATCGATCGACGCCCATCTTGAGCCCGGTGTGGTAGAAAAAAACATCGCAACTCTGCATGAGAGCCCTTTCGACAGAAATCGTGCCGTGGCCGCCCTTTCTCCAGCAGTGATACTGGCGCCCGGCAAAGGACAAGTAGCCGGGGCACTGGAAGGTGGTGGTCGGGGTGATCGCCCCGCACTGAAGCGCGCCAAGAGCCACCAGCGGCTTATAGGTGGACCCCGGGGGATAGGCCGCCCCGCTGACCCGGTTTAGCAGAGGATGGCCGGGGTCTTTGGCCATCTCCGTCCAATCGCTTTCGCTCAGCCCCTTTATGAACTTTTCCTGGTTGAAGGTGGGGCTCGATGCAAAAGCGAGCACCTCTCCATCGTCGGGGTCCACCGCGACAATCGCTCCGGCTTTTCCCGCAAGAGCCGATTCGGCGGTCCTTTGCACATCCATATCGATTGTAAGCCACAGATCGTGGCCCGCAACAGGGGGCTGCTCCTGGAGCAACCGCACACGTCTTCCCACCGCGTCGACTTCTACCTGCCGGTGTCCCCGCACGCCGTGAAGATACTTTTCAAACGCGCACTCGACCCCGATCTTGCCGATATCCTCACCGGGATAATAGCCGGAATATTTTCCGCTCTTAATCTCCTTTTCCGTAATCTGGCTGAGATAGCCGATGAGGTGAGCCGCCGTTCCGTCCCAGTTGTATTCACGCTTGGGCGCGATCACTATCTCTACGCCCGGAAGCCGGATAAGGTCCGCCTCAACCCTTGCCAGGCAATCCCTGTCCATGTCGGAGAGAAGCTTTATCGGAATGAACCGGGGGGAGCCTTTGTTGGCCTCGACGATCGAAAACAGATCCGCTGGATCGCACTCGCACAACCGGGCAAGTTCTTTGATCGTACCATCAAGATCCCCTACGTCCTCGCGCACGAGCATCAGGTCGTAAGCCGGACGGTTCTCAACGATTGGCACGCCGTTTCTATCGAATATAATCCCGCGCGGCGCCTCGATGTCCTCCACCCGGATCCGGTTATTTTCCGACTGGTAGCGGTAATACTGCCCGCAGATCGCCTGCAGGTACCACAGCCGCGCAAGGTATACCATCATCATAAGAAGCATGATCGCAAAAAACACGATATACTGCTTCTTAAATGAAAGCGACTCGGCGCTCTCAAGATTTATCAGTTTCGGTCCGTCCAGCTTTCTGCCCTTTGTTTTCATTTCTTGGAACACCCGATCCGCTCAGCCGTTAATCGTTTCCTGGCTCAACAGCGGATAGATCAAAAGGGGCGCAATTGTCGCCGAAAGAAGCGTTCGGATGCAGAGGCTGACCCATATGGAGGTGAGCGTGGCCGAATCCGTTGGAACATAGGACAGAAAAAGGCCAAGGGCAATCGACTGACCAAGACCGCACAGCCCCACCAGCCCCAATTGGTAGGCGGGATTGCAGCAGTCGAAATTTTCCGATGCCATGTTCACCAGGCAAACGGTTACCACGTAGGAACCCACATGAAGACCCCAGAATTCCCCCGAAAACACATCCACGACAAACCCAAGGGAGCCGGCCCACAAAAGGCCCGCCATCGGCGACCATTCCACGGCGACCGCGAACATGAACGACAGTAAAAGATCTATGCGCAAAGCGGCGTAGGGAAGCTGCGGAACGATTTGGCCCTGCAGCGCGAGCAGCAAAAAACCGGAGGAAAAAAACTTGAGAGCCTTTTTCACGGTTACACCTTGAGGCATGGACCGGGAAGCGATCATCGCCGCTTCTCTTTGGGGCCGGGTCTTGCCGGAGGAGCCGGCCGCGTCTGCCCGCGAACCCCGTTTCGAACCTTTGCCGCCGACTCGACGCGATGCCCCTTGGCCTTCTTATCCGCTCCGGCCCCATGTCCGGCGCCCGCGGCCTTTACCGGGCGCTTGTCCCGGGGGGGGGCCCCCACAGACTTTTTAGACTCTTTTTTTCCCCGAACGACACAAGGCTTCCCGGCGGGCTTCGGGGCCGCGGAGTCAGCAGTTTCAGGGCGGATGTTTTCCAGGGGGCCCATCTCGATTTTCCCCCGTTTGATTATCAGCACCTCTTCGAGCGTGCTCAACTGCACGAGGGGTTTTACGTCGATTCTCTGGAACATGCTCGCCGGGTCCTTGTAGACCGAATGGACGATGCCCAGCTTCAACCCCTTGGGGAATATGCCGTCTTTTCCCGAAGTGATCATCAGGTCGCCCTCTTCGATATCGAGGTTGGCGCTCACATATTTTAGGACACACCCGTTAACATCTTTTCCGCTCAAAATCCCCCGCACCCGGTTGCGCTCGTCGATGGCGTCAACCGCCGATCCCTGATCGGTTATCAGCAAGACCCGACTGTAGTGGTTGGAGACATCGAGGATGCGCCCGATGACCCCCTCCTCGTTTACAACGGGCATGTCGGCCCCCACCCCGTCGCTAAACCCCTTATCCACCATCAAGGTCTGGAACCATCCGGTCAAATCGTGGACCACCACCTGGGCGGCTATGGTCTGATAGCCCGTAGTCTTTTTGAAGTCCAAAAGCCGCCGTAACTGTTGGTTTTCGACAAACGCTTCCTGGTAGGAAGTTAACTGGTTTTGCAAAACAGAGATCCGGGTCTTTAGAGATTCATTCTCGCTACGCAGATTTTTTAGCCAGATGTAGTCTTTAAAAAACCCCTCGAAATTGGATACAACTCTTCCCACCAGTTCCAGCGGAGGACTGCCCACCTCGGTTACGAAACGCTGCAACCGATCCATTTTGTCAGGGGTTCTAAAATTTAGGGAAAATATATAGAGAAAGGCGCTGACAAAGACAAGGGCCAGAAGTGCGCCACGCAACCGGCGAAGCCATACGCCCGTACTAAAAAATCTCATATCCGGCACTTCGATTCGAAAACATTGGCCCGCCGGGCCGCAAAACCGCGCACCCCAAGGCTGCGCGGACACCGTTTAAAGACTCTAGGACAACACATCCCGCAAGACCGCAATTTCGTCCAATGCCTTGCCCGAGCCGAGCACCACGGTGGTCAAGGGGTCGTCGGTGAGCATTATGGGCAAACCCGTCTGAAGCCTCAGGAAGTGATCCAGATTCTTTAGAAGCGCCCCTCCGCCCGTTAGCACGATCCCGCGGTCCACGATGTCGCCCGCCAGTTCGGGAGGCGTTTGTTCGAGCGCGACTTTTATGGTCTCCAGGATCGAATCGATTTGTTCCTGGATCGATTCGCGGATCTCATCGGAATTTACTTCCACCGTCTTAGGGATGCCGGTAACCAGATCTCGCCCCTTGATGTTCATCGTCTCGGTCTCGCCCAGGGGATAGGCGTTTCCGATGGTGGTCTTGATGTTTTCCGCCGTTCTTTCGCCAATTAGCAGGTTGTACTTGCGCTTTATGTGCTGCAAGATGTCCTGGTCCATCTTGTCTCCGCCAACGCGAACCGAGCGGCTGTAGACAATTCCCGCAAGAGATATGACGGCAACCTCGGTCGTCCCCCCGCCAATGTCTACCACCATGTTGCACACCGGCTCGGTTATCGGTAAACCCGCCCCGATCGCGGCAGCCATGGGCTCTTCGATCAGGTAGACTTCATGGGCGCCGGCCGATTCGGCAGACTCCCGTACCGCCCGTTTCTCCACCTGGGTCACCCCCGAAGGAATACATATTATCACTCGTGGCCTTATCAGCGTCCGCCGGTTGTGCACCTTGCGGATGAAATAGCGCAACATCGCCTCCGCCACTTCAAAATCGGCGATAACTCCGTCTTTCATCGGCCGTATCGCGGAGATATTGCCCGGAGTCTTTCCCAGCATCATCTTGGCGTCCTTGCCAACGGCGACCACCCGGTTTGCCCCCCGCTCATCCTTTCGAACCGCTACGACCGAGGGTTCGGTCAAAACCACGCCCTTGCCGCGAACGTAGACAAGCGTATTGGCAGTCCCCAGATCTATTGCAAGATCATTTGAAAAAAAGCCAAGAATTTTGTTGAGAATCATCCGGTGTAAGGTCTCCTTTCAAACCAGTTTTTACGGCGCCCCCTACATAACACGTGAGGCGCACCTCGCGCAACGCCTAAGAGAAAATGCTACGAATTAGCGGCTAATTTGCCGCAATCCATCCGAAAACCATAGCCCGGCCGGCCCGCGGACAAAACCTTATGTCGCCTCCACAAATTGTCCACTGTTCAATGGGGCGGGGCGGATGGCCCCAAAATGTTTCGGCGGCGCATCGAATTAGTGTGGAATTTTTTTACGGGTTAATAGACAATACCACTACCTTGGGCGGCACTTTTTGCATTCTTGACAAGTGGCGCGATTTGCGATTAAAATAGAGTTTTTGTGTGCGCCGCGTCGTCTAAACGGCTCCGAGCGAACCTCCCGCGCTGTTTTCGGCGGGCAATTCATACCTGTAGAGGAAGCGTTACTTATGTCTAAAAGAACATATCAACCCAGCAATATCAAAAGAAATCGCACCCACGGCTTCCTTGAACGCATGTCCACAAAGGCCGGACGCGATGTGCTAAAGCGCCGGCGCGCAAAGGGCAGAAAACGCCTCTCGGTGTAAGAACAGATGGAGTCCCGGAATCTTCGGATCGCAAATCCTTGACGGCCCCGCACAGCTTCGGCCCTCATGAAAGAATTCGTTGTTCCGCCGATTTCCAGCGAGTAAAAATGGCGGGGAAACGCACGAAATCCTACCATTTCGGCCTGAATTTCCTTCCCAATGGTCTCGAACATCATCGACTGGGCCTTATTGTGCAAAAGCGGTTCTGGCCGGAGGCAGTCTGGCGCAACCGTATCAAAAGGGTCATCCGCGAATGGTTTAGACTATATAAGGGGGAAATTCCACGACCGGCAAAAGATATCGTCGTAATTGCCCGCCAGGGAGCGGAAAAACTTTCGCCGGAAGAGCTCCGAAGGGAGTTCTCCCGGGTTTTCCAGGGACAGGAAAATGGCCGATGATCCGGTGGATATTTCTGGGTCTGATTCGAACCTATCAAATCATGATCTCGCCGCTGTTTCCTCAGGCCTGCCGATTTTCGCCGAGTTGTTCCCGCTATGCCTACGATGCGATCGAAATTCACGGCGTCCCAAGGGGAATCTACCTTGGTCTAAGACGCGTTCTGCGTTGCCACCCTTTTAGCCCTGGCGGATATGACCCCGTTCCCCAACGCTCGTTTGGTAGCGACAAGTAAAGATTAACGGAGATTTGCTTACATGGATTCCAAAGCCTTTCTGGCAATAGTGTTATCGGTGCTGCTCTTTCTTGCCTGGCAGCATTACTTCGCGCCACACCAAATCCCCACTACGCGCCAGGAACAGTTGGCCACCACTTCGACTGCGCCCCGGTCCCCCGAGGCCCCTCCCGCAGCCCTGGCGCCTCCCGTGGCCCCCGAGGTGAACCTGGCCAAACAGAAAACCTGGTCGATAGGCGATAAGCTCTACAGGCTAAAGATCATCGCCCAGGGCGCCCGCGAGAGTTCCTTTGAACTGCTTAAGTTCAGGCAGAAACTATCGCCAAACTCCCCGCCCATTCAGCTCGTGCGCGAGAAAGCCTACCTCCCGCTAGACGTTCAGCTTGTCTCCCATAAGACAATCGATCTGAGCGCCCTCGCTTTTTCGAGTTCCGCCCCCTCAGACGAAGAAGTCCGGAAGGCGCAAGGCTCCCGAAACGTCTCCTTCCACGCGGAAGTCCCCGGGCAAATTCGGCTCACAAAAATTTTTACCGTAAATCCCGATTCCTACGCCATAAACATGCAGGTTCGAATAAGGAACCTTTCCAATAAAAATTTCTCGGACCAACTGGGGATCAGTTTCTATTTCAAGCCTTACACCACCGGCGAAAAATACAACCTCTCCCGGCTTACCTACTCCCTTAACGGTTCAAACCACGACGTCGCCCCAAAATCCTTTGCCAACCCCGGCGCCATTCCCGTTCCCATCAACTGGGCGGCCTGGCAGGATAACTATTTCATCCAGGCGATCATACCTCCCGCAGCCGGCGGCTTCCAACTGATTCCAAGCGAGATAAACACCGCAAACCCCGACGAACCAATCACCCGGGTCGTCTACCTCACCAATAATTTCGATCTGGCGCCCAACGCCTCCAAAACCTTTACTCTCGATCTCTACAACGGTCCCAAGGAAATTCCCGCCTTGAAACTGGCCGGCCACAATCTTGTCGCCTCCATCGATTACGGTTGGTTCAGCATCCTTGCCAAGCCGCTCCTGGTAGTTCTCAAGTGGTTTTATTCCTTTACAGGCAATTTCGGGGTCGCCATCATTTTGCTAACGGTCTGCATCAAGATTATCTTCTGGCCTCTGACTCACAAAAGCTATACCTCGATGCAGAAGATGAAAAAAATCCAGCCGAAGATTCAGCAGATCCGCGAAAAATACAAGGACGATCGCGAAAAGCTCAACACGGAGCTCATGCAGATCTACAAGACCTACAAGGTCAACCCGATGGGCGGCTGTCTGCCGATGGCGCTCCAAATACCGGTATTTTTCGCTCTCTACCGCATGCTGGAGGGCACCATCGAGCTTCGACACAAGCCTTTCATACTCTGGATAACCGATCTTACCGCTCCCGACCGGTTGCACATGGGGTTTTCCGTAAATCTTCCCTTCATCGGCAACTTGAACGGCCTGCCGGTCTTAACGATCCTTATGGGGATCACCATGTTTTTCCAGCAGAAAATGACCCCCACCGGAGGTGACCCGATGCAGGAAAAGATAATGCTGATCATGCCCGTCATGTTTACATTTTTCTTTATAAATTTCCCTGCGGGGCTTGTGCTATACTGGTTTGTAAATAATGTTCTCTCTATCGCGCAGCAATACTGGATCAATCGTCATGCCGCCGCTTAGGGGGTTGTCTCTCCGCAAACCATCTCATACCTTCCCGTAAACGTCGGAGGAGAGCATGTCCACTCTTGAATTTGAAGAAAAATCAGTCGAAGACGCAATCGATCTTGCCTGCAGGGAGTTGAAACTTCCCCGAGAAAAACTCGAAATCGAGATCCTCGCCAAAGGTTCCTCGGGGATTTTCGGGATTGTCGGGGCCAGGAGGGCCAGAATTCGGGTGACGACAAAAATTCCCCCGGTGGGACTGGCGGCTGAAAAGTCCAAGGACGTCCTCGATGAGATTCTAAAGCATATCGATTTGCCCATGGTTGTTGAAGCCGAAGCAAAAGAGGGCTACTGCTACTTAAATATTATCAGCAACGGCTCGGGACTGCTTATCGGAAAGCGGGGCAAAACGCTAAATGCGCTCCAATTCCTTGTGACCAAAATCGTGAGCAGGCAGACCGGGGAAAGTGTCTCCCTTGTGGTGGATACGGAAAACTACCGCTCCAAGCGCGAGGAAAGCCTCAACCTGCTTGCGCGCCAACTAAGCGATAAGGTCAAAAAATCGCATCGCTCGCTTACAACCGGCCCGATGAGCGCGCAGGATCGCCGGGTGATTCACCTGGCGCTAAAAGACGACCACGAGGTCAGAACCAAAAGCAAGGGCGAAGGGACTCTTCGGCGCGTTATCATCTACCCGGTAAGAAAGGCCAAGGAATCCCCGAAGGCCCCGGAACCCCCGAAGGCACCGGAACAAACGGAGTAGAACGCCGTCTCCGGCTGGGTGGAAAGATTTGGAACTGCTAACGGATACCATTTGCGCCATAGCCACGCCCGTTGGTGAAGCCGGTATCGGCATCATCCGGTTGAGCGGACCGCAAGCCCTCGATGTGGCACGAAAGATTTTCAGCCATAAAGACCCCGGCCTGCATCTTCAGTCCCACACCCTCCACCACGGATGGATCGTCGATCCCGATGCAAACGAGCCGATCGACGAGGTTCTCCTGAGCTTTATGGCCGCCCCCCGCACCTACACCGGGGAAGACGTAGTCGAGATAAACTGCCACAGCGGCTATGCCGTTCTAAACCGTGTTCTCGGCCTGGTTATCGGTTCGGGCGCGCGGCTGGCTCAACCCGGCGAGTTCACACGGCGCGCCTTCTTAAATGGGCGAATCGACCTCTCGCAGGCAGAGGCGGTCATTGACACCATCCGGACCCGCTCGGAGCAGGGCTTACTGCTCGCAAACCGCCATCTGCGAGGAGACTTTAGACAGCTCGTCGAAAACTGGCTCGAAATTCTCGAGCAGGCCCAATCGCGCCTCGATGCCCTCCTTGACTTTTGCGAAGACATCCCCGAAGAAACCGCCCGGGAACCACACCTTTATGACTCGCTTTTGGAGGCCCTGGCCGTTGGGGTCAAACAACCTCTTCGCGCCGCCCTAAACAGGTTCGAAGAGGGTCGAGTCCTGCGCGAAGGACTGACTTTCGTTCTGGTCGGAAAGCCAAACGTCGGAAAGTCCTCGATGCTAAACGCACTTCTCGGAAAAGAGCGGGCCATCGTCACAGCATTGCCTGGAACGACAAGGGATGTGATCGAGGATACGCTACTTCTTGGCGGTGTGCAGGTTAGGGTCTTCGATACCGCGGGGATACGGGCAGAACCCGATGAAATCGAGTCGCGCGGGATCGAAATGACGATTCGCTCGCTTACTCAGGCCGATGTGGCTTTGTGGCTTCTGGACCACGGCAGGCCGATTTCCGAAGAGGACCAAAGTGTCTATGAGGCGATAGCGAAAAAGCCCTGCGTCGTGCTTTTAAACAAATCCGATCTTCCGCCTGCTTTCCCCGCCCAAAGCCTAAACGAGCGCTTTCCCGGCCTTGGTCCGGCCCTTAGTCTTTCGGCCATAAACCCCTCGGATATAGAGGGCCTCAAAGCCCGTCTTGCCCACTCCTACGTAAGGACTCCTGTAAATAACTGCGGCTCGCAAATCGTACCCAATACCCGGCAAAAAGAGTGTCTGGAGTGCGCTTTGGACTCTATCCTCACAGCCGAGGCGCTCCTTCGCTCGAACTCTTACGGTGAACTCATCAGTTTCGAACTGGGTAGCGCAAGACAGCACCTTGAGGCCATCGTTGGCCGAGCCCACGATGTCGAACTGCTCGATCGGATTTTTCTCCAGTTTTGCGTAGGCAAATAGCTCTTTTGAGGGACCATGTTCGAAGAAGAATTTAGTGCTCTAATCCTCCATCATGCCAATGAGGCGCGCGTCGAATTAACGACGAGCCAGGCCCGGCTACTGAGCCTCCACGTCCGCGTCATGCTCGAATGGAATTCCCGTTTGAATCTCACCCGGATAACCGCGCCGGAGGAGGTGATAATCAAACATATCCTCGATTCGATGATCCCGGCCGGCTGCCTTCCCCGATCCGGCCCGGCCCTCGACGTCGGCGCAGGCGCCGGCTTTCCGGGTATTCCGCTACAGATTTTTCACCCCGACCTCCAGATGGTGCTTCTGGAATCGAGCCGGAAAAAGGCGAACTTTCTAAGCGCCGCGGCCGCCTCTCTTGCCCTGGAGGGGCTCACGGTGGTGCACGGCAGTTGGCAGGACTTCCGGCAACAAAAGGAAAACGCAGGCAAGTTTGAGCTAATCGTCATGCGCGCGCTAAAGCCCGAGCCGAAACACTTGAGCCGGCTTGCCTCCTCGGTGCTTGCCCCCGGCGGTTTTTTCGCCCGCTGGGAAGTGGTCGACCCCGACGCCGGCCCCAAAGACACCCTGGAGATGGGGGGCAAAGTCCGCGCAAATATCGAGTTCCATGGCGACTTCGAATACTCGCTCCCGGGCGTTTCGCGCCGCAGGGCCGTGCGGTTGTGGAAAAAAACTTAAAATCCAAAGGTTTCCATCCGGAAGCTCATATCGCGACCTTCGTTTTTTTCCGGCCGCTGCCAGTCGCGTGTAGAAGAAGAAGCTCTTTATCTTGTCATTGCATCCGCTGAACGCGGCCACCCCAACGCCCCCTCCCCCGGCCTGGCTGATAAAAACAGCGAAAAAACAAGTATCATTTTTTGCAACTTGTTGAGTTTTATGAATTTACTCGGTTCTAAGCCCCGAAATAACAGCGAGTTAACAGCAGGGGTATCAGCGTGAATAACAGCGAGGTAACAGCCAGATAACAGCGTGAATAACAGCCAGGTAACAGCGAGGTGACAGCCTTGATTTAGAGCTGATGAGGTGTTGGAGGTTGCAGGAAGAACTCTGAGCAATACAGTATTCTTTTGTCAATGAAGGGCACGAGTGGCGCGATCTGCGGCGGACTAAACGCCGGCCCCTTTACCTGGGACGCATTAATCCGCAAGTCATATAGCACGAAGCTGAT
The DNA here is from genome assembly GCA_031292215.1 of Syntrophobacteraceae bacterium. Classification (GTDB taxonomy): domain Bacteria; phylum Desulfobacterota; class Syntrophobacteria; order Syntrophobacterales; family Syntrophobacteraceae; genus SbD1. The sequence goes on from JARLHO010000125.1 coordinate 35,400, forward strand.
TCGGGCCGCAAAGCGGCAACGAGAAGTGGAAACGAAGAACGGCAATAGAAGCGGCAACGAGAAGAGGAAAAATGCTCATGAGTGGTGGCAAAACCCGGGACATTGCGTGATTCGAGTATAAATTCTTATGCAACCTTTGGAATTCCTTGAATCGGCAAATCTTTTTCGACCGAAGCGGCAGGGAATGCCGTTCGAATTCGAATTTAAGCGAGATCATGGCAAAACACGGGATTCGCATGAGACAAAACAGATTGAAAGGCCAATGCCATGGTACGCTTAAGAACGGAAACACTCCGGCCTCGGCCTCTGCCTCAGATGGAAAATAACAGATGCAGAAAGAAAGTGTCCCGTCCATCATACGCAACAGAAAAATCGAGCGGCCAAGTTCTCAATGGTGATATTCGTAGCAATCTCGCCATAAGGAATCAGCAGGTAGCGCCAAGGTTTACCTCCATAGCTCTGTGCGTGCGCCGAAGCGTTGGCGCACCACTGGACGGCGGATTCCATCTTTGCGAGTACGGCCAGATCATTCATCTGGTTGTTGGCTTTTAGTTCGAGCATGAGAATCATATGGGCAGTTTCGGCAACAAAATCTGGCAGGTATTCGAGATGGTCAGCTCCATCGCGGTAGAAAATCTGAAATTGGCCTTTTGCGGGCCGAAACCACTTAATTGCTTCCCGATCCAGGATAAGGGCCAACTTCCGCTCAGCATCGGAGTCGAATTTTTGAACTGAGTAGAGACACCGCTCGAACCCTCCGAACAGGTATTTCGCCATGTTACTCTTGTCAGATGGCGATATACGGAAATCCAAGGGTGGTTCATTGGCGGAAAACGTGTATGCGCTTGGCTTAAGCTCAGTGAAACCTTTGCTCACCTTTATTTCATACCCGATCGCCTCTTCCCAATAGTGCGCTTGCATTTGCGTATGAATAAACCGGGCAATGTCACGTTGATGGCAGCGCAGCACCTTGCACGTGTCTTCATCGGAGAGGTAGGTGCGAAAATGATTCACCGTCTGTGCGGCAAGATCATAGAGCAAATCGGCGTGGTCGTCGTAGGAGATATCGTCGAAATCGAACAAGCCGGCCACCACGTAGTCTTCTAATCTTTTCTCCTGCGAGTCGTAGCGGTCAAGAGCCAGGACATCGAGTTGGTCGGTCCTCAAATGTTTGATCCACAAATCTTCGGAGATGGCCTGGTAGTTCAGCACGCCAAGTTCCAGGTTAAACGGAGTAAAACCGGACTTAACTTCACCTTTCGGGACGACCAGGATGCGCGGTATGTCGATGGTTTGCTGTGTGACCAATTCTACGGTCTTTGCCACCACAGCTTCGATTTCCGGCTTTTTCAAGACGGCCTCCATCTCCAACTGCAAAGGCCGTTGCTGCTCCTCGACAGCCAGGACTATCGCGGCCTGAATTTCGGATCTTTGCAGGTAATGTATTGTCGGTATAGCTTTGGGCTCATTTTCCAGCTTACGTATGCACTCCCAGGCGATCTGGGCCACATTTTGTTCTGCGGGCGTCGAGAAAGCGGGGGCGCACTCATGCCCGGCCACCACGGTGCCGCCGCTTATGCACGCAGGTTTTATCCCAAGCTTTATTGCCAGTTGGGACTGCGATACGAGTGTAACCGTTTTTTGGGACAATTCTTCCGCATCAATGACTAGCGCTTGCAGCCGAATTGTGGAATCCGGTCGATTGGCCTCATCGATAATCTCCTGGAACTTGTCGTGTGCGACAATGTTTAGCCGGTCGACTGCCATGACCCCTGTACGCTTCCCATAAGGCAGGCGAAGTCCTCGGCCAATTGATTGCTCTATTAGAATTCGGGCGTTAGCCGCACGCAGCGGGATGATAGTATAAAGGTTGGTAACGTCCCAGCCTTCTTTGAGCATATTGACGTGAATGACAACCTCAGTAGGTTCGGAAGCTGACTCCACCTTGAGGAGGCGCTCGATCATTTCCACCTCATCCTTCCCAGTCCGGCTGGAATCCACCTGGATTGCTTTCCCTTTGTATTGTCCCTCAAAAAAAGCGTCTGACTCGACGAATTGCAACAACTCGCCCGCGTGGGTCGTATCGCGGGCTATCACAAGCAGGAAAGGTTTCACAGTGGGATTGCCGCTTTCACGCGCATAGGTCTCCAACTCCACCTTCACGCTTTCGTGAAGGCGGATTCCGTCTTCTAATTTCAATCGCTCAATCTCTCCTGGCGACATTCCGGCTGGATTGAAATTCTTACGCGTCACCACTGCCGGTTCTTTCACGAAACCATCAGCCATTGCCCTACCCAGAGGATAGTCATAGATCACGTTCTTAAATGGCACAGGACCGCTGCTGGTTTCAACGAGTGGGGTGGCTGTAAGCTCCAGGCCCATTATCGGCTTTAATTCGTTTATTGCTCGGACCCCCGCACTGGCGCGATAGCGGTGCGACTCGTCCATGAGCAAGACCAAGTCCGGCAGACCCGCCAAATAGTCGAAGTAGCTCTCTCCTATATATTCAGACAGCCTTTTTATGCGGGGAGATTTCCCCCCGCGAACTTCCGAATTGATTTTGGAAATGTTGAAGATATTGATATGAACGCCCTGCCTGATCAGCCAGGGCATTCGGAGCTGCCCTCGCAAATCCTCCCGCACGCCTATGCCGCTTTCATAAGTGTCACCGGTAATAACCGTTGGAGCATCAACTGCGAACTCCGCTATCCCTTTGAATACATATTTGGGCGTGTTCGGCGTGAAATCGGTTATCAGTTTATTGTAGATGGTCAGGTTGGGCGCCAAAACAAAGAAATTGTCGATACCGTACGCCAGGTGAAGGTAACTTATGAATGCCCCCATCAGCCGAGTTTTGCCAACGCCTGTGGCAAGGGCAAAACAGAGGGAAGGAAAATCCCGTTCAAAATCGATAACCGATGGAAATTCACTACGGATGATCTCCAGTACGATTTCCGCATCCGCGTTCTTGCCGGGCGAGGCAATTTCCATTATTCGATCCAGGATCTCCAGAGAACGGCGCTGAGGCGGACGCAAAGAAAGGCGGCTGGCTATGGCATTCACGTGGCGATTCATGACCCCACCTCCTGGCCGAATAGGGTTAACTGCCCGGGTTTACGCGGGGCCTTGGGAAGATTTTCCACCTTCAGGCTATAGTCGTCGTGGTCCCACTCACAGCGGGAAAGGACCTGTTTGGGAATCTTTTTCACTGTCAGGTTGGGATACTCTCCCCTACCTCTAAATGCAGTGCAAAGCACAAGCAGCGATCGCTCCTGCCCTACTTCTTCCGATAGTTGCTGGAGATGCTCGTGGCTCAGGTTTGCAGTGGTGACATAAATGAAGTCACGCTCGGTGGAGTAGCCGTGTTGCCAGTAGACCGAGTCACTGGGAGAGTAGGTGAACCCCTCCAGCTTGCACAGGGCTGCGGCCAGCATTGGAGCGTTGTAAGTCTTGTTGATGACCCAGTTATCCCATTTGTCTTTTTCCAACAAAGACGGCGCAAGGCGGTAATAACGAAATCCACCGCCGCCTTTCCAGTTGACGGCCTCAGTAATCCCGCCCGGGTCTTCATCATCTATAACTTTCTTAAGGCGCGGGATTATGTGAGTATGGCAGTGCTCGCCCAGTTCCACCATAATCCACCGGCGGCCCATTTTGTGGGCCACTGCGCCGGTTGTTCCAGAACCGGCGAAAGAGTCGAGGACGAGATCATTTGGATTCGTTGCAAGATGCATAATTCTGTGTAACAATCTTTCAGGTTTAGGCGTTGAAAACACCTCTTCAACCTCGCTAAACAACGAGAGGGTCTCCTTCTTTGCTTCACTGTTGTGACCTGCGTCCTGATGTGACCACCATGTGGTGGGAGGCAAGGATTGAGTGACTTCCGACAGAAAGCGCTTCAACCGAGGCATATTGCCTCCCCTTTCCCCAAACCAAATGCGATTATCGGCGATCAATTCTTGAATTTTATCCTTGTTAAAACGCCAACTCGATCCCTTGGGAGGCCAGTACTCCTTCCCAGCAGGAGTCTGAATGGGATAGATCGCGTAGTCACGGGCTTCTGTCCTTAAAAGATTGTCGGATGCCCATGGCCCTCGTGGATCGCTATCTGGATTCTTATATCGAGCGTCCTGTTCAATGGTTCTTGAGAACCCGTTCAAGCGAAACTGGCTAGTGCTCTTTGCGAAAACGAGCACATATTCGTGGAACTCCGAGAAGAATTGGGAGTCGGCTTTGCCCGCGTATTTCTTTTGCCACACTACTGTTGCTACGAAGTTCCGTCTGCCAAAAACCTCATCGCAGACGACTTTCAGATAGTGCGCCTCGTTGTCGTCGATTGTGATCCACAATGAACCATCGTCTGATAAAAGCCGCCGGATGATCTCCAGCCGATCACGCATAAGCCCCAGCCAAATCGAATGTTCCACCCCGTCGTCGTAGTGTTCGAATGCGCTTCCGGTATTATATGGCGGGTCGATAAATACGCATTTGACCTTGCCCGTAAACTCCGCCTCCAGCGCCTTTAACGCGAGCAGATTATCACCATAGATCAGCCGGTTGTTGAAAACATCTTTACTCGTCACCAGGTGATTGGCATGGTAGGACTTTTCCGGTTCTTCAAGAAGAATGCGCGGTTCCAGCTTTGGCCGGTTCTCCTTGCCTATCCAGGTCAGTTCAAGTTTTTGCTTCTTTGTGGCCATAGGCTTACGACGGCTTTCTTAGTGGATAGAGTCTTCTGGTCTCACCTGATGTTGCCCAATACTCACCGGATTTGTCATTCTTCGGCCAGCCGGCGTCGGGATCTGTTAAGGTCTCCATCAGTTCAAGGACCTTCCGGCCAAATGCCAAGGCTTCCCTGTCCAGGTGTTCAAAGGATATGACCTTGAAATGGCATCCGAAAAGATTGCGGGCCTCGGCAATACGGATCAACTCATTCAATATAGGGGTCAAAATTACGGTTTTACGCTGCGGTGCTCCAGTTTCATCCTTGCCAGTGAGAACATCAACTCTCATCGCTTCCCGCAGCTTCTTGCTCATAACGGGCAAAAGGTCACCGATTGTGTATCGATCCTCATGTTTGCGAGGCACCGCGCATTCGTATAGCAGCGTCAGAAAGTTCAGCGCCGCTTCTAGAATGTATCCCGCTTTGGAACTAACGAGCTGAAGGTCTGGTGGTGTTTCGGCGAGTAATGTCCTGAGTCGTTCGACATCAGGTATAGTGCGGATCACGGCTAAGCCACTAAGATTAGTCCATTTCGCAAGCTCAACGAACTGGCACTCGCCGCTTTTTAGCCATCCCCACCGAAGTTTGTGTTTCCATGGGCCGTAATGAGTTGTGATTATGCAATGGCGAAACCTGAGCGCCTCGGAATAGAGCATTTCGATCAGGCGATCTACATGCGGTTCGTCCACGCTTGCCAGCACGTCATCCAACACCAAAATTGTGTTCTCAGGCTGATCCAGGGCGGCAAGGGCGAGAAAAACGCATAATCCGAGAGTATCGAGATGAGAATCACTGAAGTATGCTTGCGGCGGCGCGCATTGGCCGCAAAAATTCGCTTCTATCTCCAACGAGGCTCTCTTATTCGGATCGAGTTGCAGGCTTATCTTGTCAAGGCCCTCGCCGGGATGAACAGCTTCGTATAGTCGGCCAACTTCATTCGCTATGTTGGTCAGGACACTGTCCGTGAATTTACGTCGTTCCTCTCCCAGCAGCTCAAGCGCCTTGGTCAATCGGGGAATAAGGCGGTCAAGAGCTTCCAGCGTTTCGGAGTTAGACCTCCAATTCTCCAAGCCTTTCGCCAGGTTGGTTATTGTCTGCTTTTTGTCGTATCTTTCAGTCTCGGCAACTTTCCAGGTTTTCGCCAGCTCGTCATTTTTAGACAGCCATGCTTTTAGCTCTAATGCTGATTGAGGGGCTGGCGTATCTGGTAAGCTGATGTCTTTGGGCCATATATTTTCAGATCTCCATTTTTCGAATCCCAAAACGTCCGTCTCAAAGCTTGCACGGCATGCTTCAATTTTACTGATAGCCGTTCTTATCGATTCTTCGGCTGCCGTTTTCAGCTTCAGAGCAGCTTGAAGGGAAGAGAATTTGCTGAGTCTTTCCTCGACACGCCTCGCGAGGTCAGCAGCTTTTTCCCGGCTCTCGCACAATGGGCACACAAATGGTGACGGATTTTTGGCAAGATAATCCTGTGCGGCCTCCAAAAGGCCTACCGTCTCTCTAGCATCTTTGGCAACATCCTTAGCACATTCCTCAACCGAATTGATCGCCGCTGCATCAAAATTTTGGGCGTCCTTGAGCGACTCTTCAGCGGAAATAAGTTGGTCGGGGTGAGCGGTCATGCGCTTGTAGGCATCCTGAAGCGCCACAAGGTTGCTGATTTCCGTTTCCAGCGTCTTAGCATCCCGGGCTGCCTCGGCCGTGGCCCATGAAAAGGGGGCCTTTCCCGGTGATCCAGCAGTTTCCCATGTGCGGCGCAACTCATCGATATTTTCTTGAACACGGGCAGCAGCGATGTCTCGGCCTCTATTTAGATCGCGTATCAGTCCTTTGAGGGTTTCCTCCGATGCCTCGATTCCTGAAACATCAATAAACCTGCGTATCGACTCATATCGATTACTCGGCGTTGCTTCGATCAGCGCCAGTATTTGTTTCCTCCGGAGCACTTCGACCCCGGGTCGATTCTCGGGCGGGGTCACTACTACATTGCTCCGCTGTATTACGGCACGGCAAGAGGAACTCAAAGTCTCAAGCTGGACGGCAACATCAGAAGACTTTTTCCCCAGAGAACACCAGAACCGGCTCGTTTTGCCTAAACCACGATTCTCCAGCGAGCCAACTGTCCCTTTGCCCAAGAAATCGAATGCGTCACAGATCGTAGATTTTCCAGCACCGTTCTCGCCATATACGACCGTGAGTTTTTTGCCTTTTTCGAATGCCAGTGAAAACGGAACAACCGAGCCTCGAAGGTGGTCAATTTTAAGCTGTTTAAGGGCGCTCATACCTGGCCCTCCTTTGAGTCGCTAAGCTCCAGGGCCAGCCGCCAATCCTCCTGGCTTATTTTCCCGGATTCGAGTTTTGGTATTAGCTTTTTTCCTTGCCTATCCGTCAGGAGGCCCTCACCGATTAGTCTCTGCATAATTTTTTCGGCAAGCCTGCGCGATGGTGTTTCCATAACCCCCTCCTAAATGATCTTCCATTTCATTTTGAAAAGGTGGTTCGAAGAAATCTTGGGAACCAACTTGGCCTCGATAATTTTGATAAATTCCTCACGCTGGCGATCCACCTCATCCTGTGCATCGAATAACGAACGCCGTTTTTGATTACGATGAGCTTCAAGCGTCTTTACCTGCTTTTGGCCGGCAAGCTTTTCCTCCAAGGTTAAAGCAAATTTCGCTGCACGCCTTGCTTCCTTAATCTGGCGATCCAACTCTTTAATTTCCCGCTCCAGACCGATCTTAAGGTCATCGGCCCATCCATCCAGCTTCTCTGCTTCCGCCTCAAAGAAACGGGCATTGCGCTCTGAAATACTTCTTTGGATTTGAACATGTTTTTGCTCGGCTATCGGTTTTAGGATTTCATCGGGTGAATCGGAAATCGAGACCGTTATAATCTTGCCGGGTAGGCTCAGAAGTCGAGTTGAAGTTTCCTCATCCAGTGCCAGCCCGGCATCGGTGATAGCCGCCAGAATCAGATTGTCTTCAGCTTGGTCAAGGGATTCAACCGTGAAAATCGAAGCCGATAGCCAACCTGATTGACCAATATAAGGCTCAAGGATTGAAATCTTGCCTTCATGTCCTCCATAATCAAAATGAACTTCCGCCGGTGGTAATTCTCGACTTGTCGCCCTGTTCAGCAGAGCTTCGGCAAGGGGGTGATTCATACGATACAGGTGAGCCTCGCCACTGCGCCGAGGCAATTCGTACAGTCCAAGGGGGATTTGCTTTTTTAGTTCGGGAAAGGGATTGGACGTCAATTTGAAGCTGGAGTCGGTCAAAAACTCAGCGTTTGCGCTCAGTTCGTGTGCAGTCAGCTGCATTAGCATACGCTCGAAACGGTTGAGGCAGGCCTTGGAATTTTCATCTCTAAACTTGAGTTTTTCTCGGACCTCATCATCAAAGTTTTCGAGCAGTTGCTGGCGTGTGCGGGTCAAAGCTTCGTTGATCTCAAGGCTTAGATCAAGCTGAAGCTGATCGAAAGCTCGCTGAGTTTCGTCGGGTCTTCGGCAGCTCTGATAAATTGCTGCAATACGCTTCTCGAAATCTACTCCCGACTCAATGACCCCAAGGACCTCATCACTTGCTCCGAATACCCCCTCAAAGAGCTTGAACTTTTCGGAGAGGAGTTCAAACACCCGCTGGTCGGCGGCATTATTTCTATTTAAAAAATTGACCACCACAACATCATGCTGTTGGCCATATCGATGGCAGCGGCCAATGCGCTGTTCAATGCGCTGTGGATTCCATGGCAGATCGTAGTTTACGACAAGAGAACTAAATTGAAGGTTAATTCCTTCTGCACCAGCCTCTGTGGCGATCATGATCCTACCCTGCTCACGAAAATAATCCACGATGGCCGAGCGCATGTCGGCGGTACGGGACCCTGTTACGCGATCCGTACCTTGATGCCGTTTCTGCCAGTCGTTATAGATCGCCTTCGAAGCGCAGTCAGTGTTGGAACCATTGAACAGGACCATGCCTTCGGCGAAGGGGCTGTCTGCGAGCAAGCGCAGCAGATAAGCCTGGGTGCGACGAGACTCCGTGAATATAACAGCCTTCTGCGCGGCGCCGATCTCGGCTGCTTTGGCAAAGGCAACCTCAAGGGCCTGGAGCAAAGCTCTTCCTTTAGCGTTATGTTCGATTGAAGTCGCCAAGTTAGCAAATGCGTCTAGATCATCGATTTCCTGCTTAATGGCTGCAATATCAGCCTCAGAAAGGCCTTCTTCAGACTCATCACCATTCCACTCATCCGCCGTTTCGTCTAGTGGCTCATAGTCCTGAGTTAACTCGTCTTGGAGCGATTCGGGCGGGTCCGCTCTTTTGAGCTTGGTCTTCAACCGATTGGAAAGCGAGGTCAATGCTCCAGCTATGGCAAAGGTGGAGGAAGCCAGTAGTTTACGTAGCACCAGTGTCATCAAGGAGCGTTGGCCTGTTGGCAACGCTTGCAGGTTTTCTCGTTGTAAATAATCGGAGACAAGGTTGTAAAGGCGATCTTCACTTTCCTCCGGAATGAACTCCTGTAAAAGCGGCAACCGGCGTGTGAACTTGATATAAGGAAGCACCTGCCGTCGAAGGGTGCGGTGACATACGGCTTTAAGACGTGCTTTGAGGGTTTGAAATTCTTGGTTTTGGCCAAGATTTGCGAATTGCTCGCGAAAGCTCTTCAGATCACCAAAGGTATGCTCGTCAATAAAGCTGACCAAACCGAACAGCTCCAGCAGTGAATTCTGCAGTGGCGTTGCTGTTAGGAGCAGTTTGTCCCTACCTGCCAATGCCACTCTAATCGCATTGGCGATAACGTTAGAAGGTTTATAAACGTTACGTAGACGGTGGGCCTCATCGATAACCACCAAATCCCACGGAATGGCGCACACATCATCTGCCTTGTTCCTGGCAAACTGATAGGAACAGATCACAATCTCAGGCGCTTCAAACGGGCGAAAATCGCCTTGTTTAATGGCAGCCTTGTAAGATTTCGATTCCAGGAGACGACACGGTAGAAAAAATTTCTCGTTCAGTTCCTGGTACCACTGTTTGCGTAGATTGGATGGCGTAATAATCAGGATACGTCGTTTACGTTCCGCCCACTTCTGCGCAAGCACCAATCCAGCTTCAATTGTCTTGCCGAGGCCTACTTCATCGGCCAGCAGAGCGCCTTTGGACAGAGGTGACTTGAAAGCGAACAATGCGGCATCAATCTGATGCGGATTCAGATCGACCTGTGCATCGACGAGCGCCACGGTAAGTTTTTCGTCGCTATCCGGCGGAAAGCGTCGAGTCAGGTCATAAGCAATGTATTTGGCCTGGTAATCCGTGAGGCCCAACGTTCCAATTCTCCCTTCGATTTATATATTCTTGAAGCTTCAGGTTCTATGGGGTTAATGTGATTTTCCAGGGCTTAGGATGAAACAATAAAGAATCAGTGTCAATGGTGGAATGCCATCCTGCTTGGGGCTGGCAGTGTCCCCAGGGAGGCGCGGATAATCAAGGCCGCAATGATCTTTCCGGACGGTTTGTCGGGGGACAGGGCCATCGAGGATACGCTTCTTATACTCGCTCCCGGGCGTTGAACGCCATAGAGCCGCGCGGTTGTGGAAAAAAACATAAATAATCCACTGCAGAGTCCGGCCGTGGACGGGACATGTGAGACAGCAGAGACGGGCCTGATTACTGTTCGTCCGGGAGTTTCCGTATGGCGCTAATAAGACGCCTCCGCAGAGTCAAGTGGTAATTTTTCTAGTTTTTCCTCTGCGCCCTCTGCGGTGAATTTTTTTAATCTTTTTTCTACCTTCTACCAAAAATCGCCGTCCCTACCCGCACGATAGTCGCCCCCTCCTCTATCGCCGCCTCGAAGTCCCCGCTCATCCCCATGGAGAGTTCGCGCATCTTCTCGGGCTGCGGGGCCTCGGCCTTAAGCGTTTTGAGCAGCTCCCCCATGCGCCTGAAGTAGGGCCGCACCCTTTCCGGCTGATCGAAAAAGGGGGGAATCGCCATCAGCCCCCGGACCTCCAGATGGTCGAAATCGCGGCAGAGCCTTAAAAAGGACACAATTTCTTCCTCCCCCATGCCGCTTTTTGTCGCCTCGCCCCCGATATTTACCTGGATAAGGACCGGGATTTTTCTGCCTGCATCCCCCGCCCTGCGGTTAAGCTCAACGGCAAGGCTTTGGCGATCGACCGTTTCGATCCAGTCAAAGCACTCGATGGCGATCTTTACCTTGTTTGTCTGCACATGGCCTATGCAGTGCCAGGCGACGGGAAATCCCGCGAGCGGCTCCCGCTTGCTCTTAGCCTCCTGGATATAGTTTTCCCCTATAATTTCGAGGCCCGCTTCGATCCCCTCCCGGATACTTTGCGCGGAGACCGTCTTGGTAACCCCCACAAGCTTTACGCCGGCAGGGTCTCGCCCCGCCCTCGCGCACGCTTTTTCGATCCGCGAACGCACATCGGCCAAGTTCCCGGCAACTTCGGTTCTCTCCACCTATCCCCCTCCGACAAACCTGATTATCTCGAACTCATCGCCCGAAAGAATGGGCTGGGATTCCACCAAATCGCGGGAAACGATCTCCCGGTTTCGCTCGACCGCAACCTGTTTGGGGTCGATCCCCAAGGAGCCCAGCAGATCGCCAAGAACGGGCGCACCGCTGTACTCGGACTCTTTTCCGTTTATCCTTATCTTCATGAAAGCGCCTCATCCCAATCTTTCCAGACCGGTTCGTACCCCTTTTGCCTGATCGCCTCGGCAACCGCCTCCGGGTCCCGGTCATCGGAGATCTCGAACTGCGCCCCGGCCTCCTGATGCTGCGGATGGGTGTAGCCGCCGGGATCGGTCCTGGAGCCCGCGCTCATCGCCGTAATGGCCAGAGGAATGAGATGGTCCCGCAGCCCTGCAGGCTCCCTTGTAGACAGGGCAAAACCGGTATCGGGCAAAAAAAGCCGAAGCGCTGTCAGGAGTTGCACAAACGCTCTATCCGATACCTCGCAGGGGACAGGGAAAGCGCCCGCAGCGGGCCTTAGCCTCGGAAACGATATCGAGACCTGCGATTTCCAGTATTTGCGCATTAGGTGCTTCGCGTGAAGGCCCATATAAAACCCCTCAACGCGCCAGTTCTCAAGACCAAGGAGCGCCCCCAGGCCGATCCGGCGAAATCCGGCTTCCCCTCCCCTGTCCGGGGTCTCGAGTCTATACTGGAAGTTTCGTTTCTTTCCTCCCAGATGGTACCGCTCATAGGCCCGCTCGCTGTAAGTCTCCTGGAAAACGGTCAGCCCGTCTATCCCGCAGCCGGTAAGGGCGCGGTACTCCTCTACGCCCATCGGATAGATTTCAACCGCAAGGGAGGAAAATATTGGCCTGAGCAGCCCGCAGATCTCGATAAAGTAATCGAGCGAGGCCGCCTGGCGGTCTTCCCCGCTTACCAGCAGCAGGTGTCTAAAGCCCAGTTTATGAATGTATTCGCCTTCCAATTTTACCTGCTCCGGGGTAAGGGCGAGCCGTGCGATCTCGTTTTTCGTATTGAAACCGCAATAGGCGCAGGAGTTTTTGCAAAAATTTGAAACATAGAGCGGCGCAAAAAGGCCGATCGTATTGCCAAACCGCTGCCGGGTAATAGTGTGCGCAAGCCCTGCGCTTTCTTCGAGATACCGCTCGGCGGCAGGCGAAAGAAGGCTCATGAAGTGATGTAGGTCTACTCCTCCCGGGCCGCCCGCCCCCAAGGCGGATTCGACATCGGCCTCCGAGCACCCTTCGATTTCTCTTTCTATCTGCGTCCAACTGGTGCGCTTCACTTCGTCATAAAAACTCATCGGGCAGTACACCTCCTCGCGCTTTGCAGCTAGCGCAAAAATCCCGTAAGAGGGCTCGACGCTTCAGCCTGCCTTCGAGTCCGGCCAAGTCCGGCAAGGTAGGCCTGCCTGCCCGCCTCCACGCCTTTTTTGAAAGCGGCGGCCATTGCGGCCGGGTCCCTCGCCACCGCGATCGCAGTATTTACGAGCACGCCGTCGGCCCCCATCTCGAGCGCCTCCGCGGCGTGGGACGGGGCGCCAAGACCCGCGTCGACCACGACCGGAACGGTAGCCCCCTCAATGATAATCTCGATTGCGTCCCTGGTCCTTATTCCTCGGTTCGACCCGATGGGGGCGCCAAGGGGCATGACCGTGGCTGTGCCCGCTTCCTCCAGGCGCTTGGCCAAAATGGGATCGGCCTGTATGTAGGGCAAAACAATAAATCCCTCTTTTACAAGTATTTCCGCCGCCTTGAGCGTTTCGACCGGATCAGGCAGAAGGTAGCGCGGGTCGGGGATTACCTCGAGTTTTATCCAGGGCTCGCATCCGCCCACGCGCGCAAGGCGCGCGAGCCTCACCGCCTCCCCGGCGTCCCTTGCCCCTGAGGTGTTGGGCAAAAGCAGGTACTTTTCCCTGTCGATAGCGTGTAAAATACTGTCGGCGGGGTTTTCCAGCTCAACTCGGCGCAGAGCCACCGTAACGATCTGCGCCCCGGAAGCTTCGATCGCCCTCTTCATCACCTCCGAAGACGAAAACTTCCCGGTTCCCATAAGAAGGCGCGAGCCAAACCTGCGCCCCGCGATTATCAACGCCTCTTCCATTTTCACTCCCTATCGACATGGTTGGAAAACAAAAAAGACCGCGCCCTCGAAACGCGAGAGCAAACGGTCTTGTGAAAAGCAATGGAAAATTTTTCCCAAGCCATTTCCCTACGCTGGTATTACCCAGATCAGGTAATTTGAGGGTCTTCTCTCAGCCCGGCTTTCGCCAGACACCCCTAACGGCCGCTATATCGCAATAGATCCTACTCCAAGTGCTGCGTACAGTCAAAAGAATTGGAAAGTCGCGCCCGCCATCGCCCGAAGACTATCTCAGCCGGAATGCCAAATAGCAAATGACGATAAGACGCAATCGCGAGGTTGACTAGACCCCGTTAAAAAGCTATTAATCGGCACTACAAAAACTAAAAGTTTCGTGAAAATGAGGTCTCTGGTCTATGAATAGTAATTACATCGAAGTAAGATGGCACGGCCGGGGTGGCCAGGGCGCGGTCACGGCCGCCGAAATCCTGGCTCAAGCCGCCTTCTATGAAGGATTTAAGGGTGTTACCGCGGCCCCATTTTTCGGGGCCGAAAGAAGAGGCGCGCCCGTCGTCGCCACAAACCGTTTCTCGCGCGAGCCGGTAAGAACATTGTCCCTTGTCCAGAAGCCCTCGGTCGTGGTCGTTATGGATGAGACGATTCTGCGCGTCGTAGACGTCGTAGCGGGCATACGGCCGGATGGGATCGTCATTATAAACAGCAAAAAGACGCCCGCCCAGCTCTCTTTGCCCTCGTCTCTGCGCATTGCGGTTACCGATGCAACCCGGTGGGCAACCGAAGTGGGCCTGGTGATCTCGGGGACCGTAATGTTTAACACGGCCATCCTGGGGGGATTTTCCAGAGCCACCGGACTCGTCAGCATGGAGAGCGTGGAAAAGGCGCTACGAGAACACTTCGGCGGAGAAGCCTGCGAGAAAAACGTGCAGGGCGCACGCCTTGCCTCTGCGGGAACGGTTGTTTCCGGAACATGATTTTTCGGCCGGCGGGCTGTCTTTAGATTCCGCTCTTTTCGGCCTGTCGGAATAAAGGGAAAGATATATGGCACTTGGCAAAGCTCACTGCGATCCTTTTACGGTCGCAAGATCCAAACTGTGCAAGGCGGAAGGCGGAAAAACAGGCGACTGGAGAACTTCGCGCCCGGTAATAGACCACTCCCGATGCATTCCCTCAAAAAGCGGGAAAAAGGGCTGCTTTCTTTGCTGGGCGTATTGCCCCGAAGGGATCGTAACCAGGACCATCCCCGTTGCAATCGACTACGATTACTGCAAGGGATGCGGCATATGCGCGCAAGAGTGCCCGGCGGGGGCAATCGAGATGATTGACGAAAGCCAGAGCGAGTAAGCCCGAGGGATTTTTCTCGTTTACGCTCTTACGAAAAGCCATTTTTTCGGAAAGTAAAAACTGCCCGGTCGAAGAATTCGTCCATATTTTCGGCTGCCATGCCCAGGTGTGTAAATCCTCGGGCCTGGAAAGCCCTGGTCAACTCCTCCCCGGTCACGGCGCCGCTCATGCACCACGCCCATGCGTCCGGCTCTTCGGCAAAGTAGCCGGGCAAAATCCCCTTTCGGCACAGGTCGGCGCCGGCAACTATCCCGCCGGGCTTTAGCACGCGGTGTAGTTCCTCGATCAGCTCTTCTTTTTGGGGGAAAAGATTAAAGACCCCATTGAGAATAACCCACTCAAAAGAACCCGGCTCAAAGGGAATAGATCCCCCATCGGCGCAGATAAATTCGAAGCCGCGACCCGAAGATACGCTGCGAGCCGCTCTTTTGGCCTTCACCAACGCCGAAAAAGCGGTGTCCAGGTTGACCACCTGAAATTCCACCCGGGCGCAAATCTTTACAAGCAGCGAATCGACCCCTGCCCCGCACCCGAGGTTCAACACCCTGTCGCCCCCCTTGGGATCGAGGGCGGACAAAACGTAGCCGCAGGGGAAAAAATCCTCCCACGTTTCACCTGGGATCGAATCGATCAGCTCGGGCGGATAGCCTAGTTCGACCGCAAGAGGTTTGCCCCCAAGTCCCCTGGCCCCGCCGCTTTCCCCCCGGTAACGCTGCTCGTAGAATTGCCTGATATGGCTTTTAATTTTTGATTCCGGCGGTCGCAAAATCACCTCGATAGTTTTGCCTACAATTTTTTACAGGCCTAAACTCTCATAATTCCAACCACTTTTTCGGACACTTCCCGTAAGTCGGCCTCGCTCGGCCGGCCTTCGATATTTCCCAGCCGACCCTTTAGGGACATCGGCCGCAGCTTCCCATTGTACTCGCCGACAAAATACCACTCGTCTATCACTTCGAAGCCCAGATGATCGAAGAGCTGCGCCAAAAACTTTACCGCCGGAACGGCCTCCTTTACCCCCGTGTGGGCGCCGCCGTACGTACAGTAGACCACCGCCCTTTTGCCTTGGCGCCTGGGGGATGCGGGCAATATGTCGCCTTCACGAACGTATTTTTCCCTCAGCTTATCAAAAAGGGCGATCATGGGCTTACCCGGAAGCCAGGTGTAGACCCCCGAACCGGCCAAAACCAGGTCATAGGCGAGAATGTCAGGCTCCATGCCGTCTTTTGAAACCTTTACGCTGTCGACCAAAACCCCCTGCTCGCCAAGCGTTCTGTCAATCTGTTTTGCTATCTTTTCCGTGTTTCCCGTTGCCGAAAAATATAGATTTAGAGCCTTCATGTTTTCTCGTCCTCCCCGATCCATTGGGTCATTGAGGTTCGCGCCACAAGCGCCTCCCACCTAACGCCTGCCATGATACTCCCCTCTTGGAAGATGTGCAAATCAGGCGGCAACGTTTCGGCTGCTCCTTTCACTTCTTTTCGCAATGGCGTCGAGATGGAACCGGGGAAGTCTCCGGAGGGGAATTCACAATGAGATCGACTCCCCGGGCAGGCGCAAAAATTATGGAGGTTTGGGACTCCGCCCAATTGCTCCGATAATAAATCGGGACCCTATGTGTCTAAAAAAACGCGCAGGGGGCACGCTTGGCAAAGCGGGGAGGTCTTGCGGCAGTAAAGGTTTCCGATTCGAACCAGAAGAGCGTGAAATTCCTTAAAAAGCTCCACGTCCGGCTCCATTGCCCCCATGAAATATTCCCGCAGATCGTCGTAGGAAATCGATTCTTCCACCCATCCATGCCTGGAAAAAATACGCCAGGTATATGTGTCTACGACAAAGGAGGGCTTAAGGGCCGCGTAAAGAACCAAGCTGTCGGCGGTTTCCGGGCCGATTCCCCGGATTGTGAGCAGCTCGGCCCGCAAGGATTCCATGTCCTGTGCGAGTAATTCTTCAACCGATCCGTTCCAATTCGTTAAAACATATTCGCAAAAGCCCTTGATCCTCTTGGCCTTTTGTCTGTAGTAACCAGACGGGCGAATGAGCGCCTCAAACTCTTCGGCGCTTATCCCGCAAATCCCGTTTATACTCAGCAAATTGTTGTCTCGAAGGTTTGCGATAGCAGCCGCAACGTTTTTCCACGCGGTATTCTGTGTGAGCATCGCCCCCAATATGACTTCAAACGGGGTCTTGGCCGGCCACCAATGCTGTGGCCCCAAAGCCGCGATAAGCGTGTCGTATATCTGCTGTAGCAACTCTTTTGTGTCCGCTCTCAATCCAGTCCGACCCCGGCCGGGGCAGTCGCACATTTTGCGCACACGCCGCCCTCTATGTTTTGTTTCCTTATGGAGTAGCCGAACCGTTCGATGAGCAAGGCCCCGCAGGAATGGCAAAACGTGTTCTCCCCACCCTCTCCCGGCACATTGCCCGTGTACACATAACGCAGGCCGGCATCAAGTCCGATTTGCCTCGCCCGTTTGATTGTCTCAACAGGCGTTGGCCCAACGTCCATCATCTTATAGGAAGGATGAAAACGGCTTACGTGCCACGGAATCTCGGCGCCAAGGGAGACCAGGAACGCGGCGATTTGCGTTAACTCGGCCTCGGAATCGTTTAAGCCCGGGATGATAAGCGTTGTTACTTCAAGCCAAATGGACTTTTCCTTCATTCTCTCAAGCGTCAGGAGCACAGGCTTTAGGCTTGCGCCGCATTTTTCCCGGTAAAACGCATCATCAAAGGATTTAAGGTCCACGTTGGCAGCATTGAGCAAAGGGGCGACACCATCGAGGGCTTCCTTGCTCATATAGCCGTTCGTTACGAAAACATTTTGAATCCCCCGCTCTTTCGCAAGCGTAGCCACATCCAGGGCATATTCCATAAAAACGGTTGGCTCCGTGTAGGTATACGAAATCGATGCGCATCCCTCTTTTTGAGCCTGCTCGACGACCTCTTTGGCTGTTATGCTCCGAGTGTCAATCTCCCCTGAAATTGGGAGCTGCGATATGTCGGCGTTCTGGCAAAACATACATTGGAAGTTACACCCTGCAGTAGCTATCGAATAGCTTGTCGAACCGGGCAGGAAGTGGAACAGGGGTTTTTTTTCAATAGGATCCACATGGCGTGCGACCGGTTTTCCATAGACCAGGCTAAAGAGTTTGCCGTCCCGGTTCTGACGCACCCCGCATTTTCCGATCCCCCCGGAGTCGATATGACAATGGTGGGAGCAAAGAAAACAATGCACCCGCACTTCACCCAGCGGCCGGTAGAACATCGCCTCTTTCATGTTCTGTCCTCATACAAAGCGGGCCAATCGGCGCCCGCTCACATATCCATCGACTTTTGCGGGGGCCCTGCGCAACTGCGCCAGCATCCCGGGGAATGGGCCGAGACTTTTACCCCGGCCGGGAGTTTCTCGAAGACCGGCGTCTGTACCGTGCGAACGCGGCATTGCATGTCGACGCGCATCGCAATGAAAAGTCCGAACGGGTTCCGCTGCACCAGTGGCAGCCGCTCCAGAAACTGAAAGTAGGGAAGTAGTTGCGGCGGCAGGGAAAAACACGTTCGCCATTCGATGGGAACAGCGCCGCAAAGAATTTTCTCGCACATCCGGCTCAACTTGAAAACGCTAAAGAACCTGGCCCGGCTGTAAATCGAACGCTTCCAAAATCTTTGGGCACGGTACTGGAGCCCGCCCAGCGAAAACCCGTTCAAGACCCCGAGAAGTACGTTTCTGCGAGCGACCCGGAAGGCTTCTTTTAGCGCCAGGAGGGGTTCGTCGACAAATTCGAGCGTTGTTATCAGGGCAACCGTATCGAATTCATTGTCCTCAAAGGGCAGGTCCTCGGCAAATCCCTGCGTGAGCCGGACTTTATTGCCCAGCCTCTCGCGCGCAAGCTCAAGGCTTACACTCGATGGATCGAGCCCGGTCACCATATGGCCCCGGGCTCTAAACCATTCCAGGAAAACACCGGCGCCGCAGCCCACCTCAAGGACGCGCTGCGCGGAAACGGGCCTCCAGACTTCGCTAAAAAGCCCCTGTTCGAACTCGAGCGCCCTTTTCCCCTTAGCGGAGCCAAACCACCTCTCGTAGCGCTCCACATCGGCCAGGCTGAAGATATGACCCACGGCAAACCTTTACTTGCACCCGCAACGCGGTGCAATTCTATTCACTTTGCAAAACAGCGCCTCGTGAACCCGAGGTGACCATGCGCGCGTACCGGCCAAGGTATCCGTGCGTAATCCTGGGCGCGCGCGGCTTCCACGCCTGCCTGCGCTTTTCCATCTCCGCACTGTCGACAAGCAGCTCCAATTTCTTGCCGGGGATATCCACCAGGATTTGATCCCCTTCCTCGATCAACGCGATCGGACCTCCTACCGCGGCCTCGGGAGAAATGTGCCCGATCGCCGCTCCCTGCGTGCCTCCGCTAAACCGGCCATCGGTTATCAGCGCCACATCCAGCCCCAGGCCCCGACCGATGATCGCCGCCGTAGGCGTCAGCATCTCCTGCATGCCCGGGCCCCCTTTGGGACCTTCGTAGCGAATGACCACCACGTCGCCCGCAACGATTAGGCCGTTCAAAATAGCGTCGGCTGCTTCGGACTCGCTTTCGAAAACCCGCGCCCTGCCCGTGCGGACAAGCATCTGCGGGGCAACCGCCGACTGCTTGACCACACCGCCTTCGGGGGCGATGTTTCCATAAAGAACGGCAATGCCGCCTACATTATGATAAGGATCTTCGAGCGACCTGATAACATCGGGCCGAAGGATCCGCGCATTTTTGAGATTCTCGCCAACCGATTTTCCGGTTGCGGTCAAAGGCGCCGGATCGATCAGCTCCCGGCGCAAAAGCTCCTTCATTACCGCCGGCACACCCCCGGCAACGTTTAGGTCCTCCAGGAAATGGGCGCCTCCGGGCCGCAGGCTGCACAAGTGAGGCGTCTTGGAGCTGATATCGTTAAAGACGCCCAGCTCCAGACGGATTCCAGCCTCGTGCGCAATCGCGGGCACGTGCAGGACGGTGTTGGTCGAGCACCCAAGCGCCATATCCACTGCTATCGCGTTACGGAATGCGCTCATGCTCGCAATGTCTCGCGGCTTGAGATTCATGGCCAAAAGCTCCATTATCTTCATCCCCGCCTCTTTTGCCAGCCGCACCCTGGCCGCTGTCACCGCCGGGATCGTTCCATTTCCAGGCAGCGCGAGCCCGATGGCCTCAGCCAGGCAATTCATCGAATTGGCCGTAAACATACCCGCGCAGGACCCGCACCCCGGGCACGCCTGCTCCTCTAGTTCCTCGAGCTCGCTCGCCGAGATCTGTCCGGCCCTTAGCGCCCCCACGCCTTCAAAAACCGATATCAGGTCTACCGGCTTCCCCCCCACGCGGCCGGAGAGCATTGGCCCCCCGCTCACCATAATCGAGGGAATGTCGAGCCTTAGGGCGGCCATCATCATCCCCGGTATTATTTTATCGCAGTTGGGAATCAGCACCAGTGCATCGAAAGGATGGGCGGTTGCCATTATTTCGATCGAATCGGCTATCAACTCGCGGCTTGCCAGAGAGTAGCGCATTCCGGCGTGATTCATGGCGAGCCCGTCGCAAACGCCAATCGTGTTGAATTCAACGGGAGTTCCACCGGCCAGCCGGACGCCCGCCTTCACCCCCTCGGCTATTTTACCCAGGTGAATATGGCCCGGAATGATTTCATTTGCCGAATTGACCACCCCGATGATCGGTCGGTCAATTTCGGTTTGCGTGTAACCCATGGCTTTTAACAGTGAGCGATGGGGGGCCTTCTCGACGCCCTTTTTCATCAAATCGCTTCGCATTTTCTCGTATCCCTCCAGCGGCCTGCTGTTTGCCGGGGAGGAGTCCCCGGCAATGCATCCGGACTCTAAACAGGTAATAAATTAAAATATTTCAGCCCCTTTTGGAAGCAAAAACACCCAGCAAATAAGCCTTTTGAGACTAAAGGTTTATTTACGGACAAGCCCTTAGCCAAAAGTTGACAAACCGTTTTGAGGCAGATAGAATTCTTGTGTGAAATCAATATTCGGCCCCGTACCTTCACGTCGTTTCGGCAAATCCCTCGGAATAGACGTCATCCCGGCGAAGACATGTTCGTTTGATTGCATTTATTGCGAGTCGGGCCCTACCACATCCTTTAGTCTGACGCCGCAAAATTTCATTGCTTGCGCCAAGGTGCTCGAAGAGCTGCGCGCCTTTATCCGTAAAAATCCTGACGGCGCGGATGTCTTCACCTTTTCGAGCGCGGGAGAACCCACCCTATATGGCCCCCTGGGAGAGCTCATCACAGCAGTCAAAAAGGATTATCCGCAGACCCCTCTGATCGTTCTAACAAACGGTTCTCTTTTGTGGAAGCCGGAGGTAAGGCGCGGGTTACTTGGCGCCGACCGCGTGGTCCCATCCCTTGACGCCGTAACGCCGAAGGTTTTCCGTAAAATCAACCGGCCCCACCCCGGCCTGGAACCGGGGTTGATAATCGAAGGCCTTCGGGCCTTTCGAAAAGAATATAAAGGGCAGCTCCACATCGAGGTGTTGCTGGTAGAGGGGGTAAACGACTCCCCGGAGGAGCTTTCCGCCATCGCTTCGACCCTCGAGACCTTAAGGCCGGACAAGGTCGAACTAAACTCCGTCGTTCGCCCTCCCGCCCACGCCGGAACCCACGGCCTGACAGGCGATGGCATGAACCGGGCCGCCGCGTTTTTTAGCGCCCTGAATCTTGAAATTATCGGCGCCTTCCAATCGAGCGAAAAAACCTGCGGCCGGGAAGATCTCGCGCAGCGAATAGTAGATACCGTGCAAAGGCGCCCCTGCACCGCCAATGAACTGGCCGCCTCCCTCGGAGTCTCTTTCGAACTGGTGCAACGGGAATCAAAAAAGCTCGAGGAACAGGGAAAACTCAGCCGGCAGACCTTTGGCGCAAAGTCCTTTCTGTGCCCCCCCGCGCCGATCCGGTAAAAACCGCCTTCACTGTTCACTCTTCACGCTTCACTGTCTTGGCCCCGCTCCCCGCTCCCCGCTCCCCGCTCCCCGCTCCCCGCTTCACGCTCCCCGCTCCACGCTCCACGCTCCACGCTCCACGCTCCACGCTCCACGCTCCACGCTCCACGCTCCACGCTTCACGCTTCACTGTCTTGGCGCCGTCCTTACCGTCAGGGTATTTGCGAAAAGGTTGCGGGCAAGCTCTTGTATCTGTTTGGCGGTAACCGCCCGGACGAGAGCGGGATAGCGTTGGCTGTAGTCCCAGCCAAGCCCCAGCACCTCGTCTAGCGCCGCATCGGCAGCCTGGCTCTCCACCGTCTCGTCTTCAAACTTAAGCCCCACGACCAGGGCCTCTTTGGCCCTTTCCAATTCACTTGGCGACACGAGCTCGTCTTGTAGACGATTGAGATTTTTTCCGATAATCTGCTCCACTTTGGGCAGATTCGCCAACGTGGTCTGGGTGAGCACGCCGAAAAATCCGGCGTTTTCACCGTAAAACGGGAAAGTATCAACCGTATAGACAAGGTCTTCGCTGCCTCCTCTAAGCGAGTCGAACATCCTGCCCGAAAGCGAACCACCTCCCGAGAGCACCTCGTTTAGCACATCGAGTACGGGCCGCCTCGAGTCATTTACGCCAAGACCGTTTGTGCCGACCAAAAGAGCCGAACTGCTCTTTTCATCCCGTATCTCCACGACGCGGTTTGCACTGAGCGGATGGGTCTCATTGGCAATGTTCGTCGTAACCGTTCTGCCGGTCCATTCTCCGAATTCCCGGTTCGCAAGCCTTACTGCCTCCTGCGGGTCCACATCGCCATAAATTGCCAGGACAGAGTGAGTAGGATTTACCATTTTATGATAGAAATCGATGATTTGTTTGCGAGTGAAAGCGCTTACCGAAGCTCGCGTTCCCAATTTGTAGTGTGCGTAGGGGGTCTTGTGGAAATAATTTCTCATAAACAGCCCGGTTACTTCATTTCGCCAGTTTTCATCACGGATTTTTATCGCGGTAAGTGTGTCGGCTTTCTGCTTTTCCACCTGGTCTTCGGGAAATACGGCGTTGCGCGCTATATCGGCGAGAAGACGCAATCCGGCCCCGTAGTCCTCCTTTAAGACCTCTATCGAAATATGGTAGCTGTTGTTGTCTGAAGAGGCGCCGATCTGGTCTCCGACATCCTCCACCTCTTGTAATAAGTCGATTTTTTTTACCGTCTTGGTCCCAGCAGTCAGAAGGGCGGCGGTAAAGGCAGATATCCCCGGATTTTTCCCATCTTCCATCGCCAGGCCGCCCTTGCCCCACAGTTGCAAAGTCACGATCGGCAGGTTCGCATTCCGCTTTATCAGCACCTTCAGCCCGTTGCCCATCGGGCTGAACCGAACCCGCCAAGTTTTGGCAACCGGACATTTGAGTGCCGAAACCATGTGCACAGGAGAAGAAGGAGGCTTTATTACCGCAACGGTCATGCGCTCGCGCACCAGGTAGCGCCTGGCCGCAGCCTGCACCTGCTTCGCTGTCACTGCGCCGATCTTTTGGACATACTCGTCGTCAAAGTAAGGATCTCCCGTGAGAAGATAGGAAGAAGCAAGCGAGGAGGCCATGGCCGCAACCGACTCTTTTTGGAAGATGTGCTGAGCAATGGCGGTCTTCCTGGCTTTCCCCAGCTCCGCCTCGCTGATTGGCGCCTCCTTTAGCCGCTCGATTTCATTTTCGATGCATTGGAGCGCCGAAGGCCACTGGGCTGCGGAAAGAGAGGCGGAGATAATGAACTGGCCGCGCACAAAACCCGGGGTCCAGTTGCCGGCCTCGATGCTAAACACTTTATTGTGCTCTTCTTTCATACTGCAATAAAGACGGCAGGTTTGGCCCTGCCCCATCACTTGGGCAAGAACATCCAGGGCGTAGAGGTCCTTGCCGTAGGCGTCAACCGATGGGAATCCGATCATCGCCTCGGTCAGCCGGGTGATGGGGACCACCTTTTCCGCCCACCGGGGGCTTGTCTGCGGGGGTTCCGGAGCCACAACCACCGGGGCGCAGTTTCCCGAGGTAAATCCCCGGGTCTTTTCCGCGACAAACTGGAGAACCTGCCCGGCCGGGACATTGCCCGCAACAGCCACGATCATGTTCTGAGGCTGATAATAGCTGCGATAATAATCCAGAAGGGCATCCCGCCCCTGTTTTACAAAGACCTCGGGG
Source organism: Syntrophobacteraceae bacterium (assembly GCA_031292215.1). GTDB lineage: Bacteria > Desulfobacterota > Syntrophobacteria > Syntrophobacterales > Syntrophobacteraceae > SbD1. Next base: position 59,260 of record JARLHO010000125.1, read on the forward strand.
TAGCCGATAACAGGATTTCGAACCGGGCTTTTCTGGTATGCCGTTTGGACAAACAGGTTCCACAACGAGGTGGCAGGGCTGCTGTCGCGCATTTTCATTTCCTGTTCGATAACGTTTTTTTCCCTTGCGATATCTTTGGGGGCAATAAGATTTTCGCCTACCTTGGAGAGCAGGATGCCCAGAGCATCCCGCCAGTGAGCGGCCCCCGCATTGATGTAGAACACCGTCCGGTCATAGCTGGTGTAGGCGTTTGTCGATCCGCCTATCGCTTCTATGCGTTCCTTGGCCTGCTCTTCGGTAAACGAACGGGTAGAACCCGAGGCCACTATGTGCTCCAGATAATGAGAAAGACCACCCCTCATGTATTTGCCTTCCTCAACCGAGCCGGTCCGAACGAAAACCTGGGTGGAGACCACCCCGGATTCGGCCATGGGATGGACGAGCAAGGTCAATCCGTTTTTTAACACCACAAAAAGGTCGCCGGGCTTTGAGGCAATAGTTCGCGAAACCAATGGCGCCCACTGTGGCAGGAGGGCTGGACAGTGGCCGCCTTGGAACGAATATGCCCGGCAGGGGATCGCTACGCTTAAGGCTGCGGCCAGAAAACTTGCAAAAATGAACCTTTTTCGCATCAATTCATTCCTTTGGCCGATTTTTAAGTAAATCTCAAGAAAGGATCGGCTAATTGTAAATGCGAAGTCAATAGCCTCCGGTCGCGACAGGAAAACAAGCCGAAATAACTCCGGATAATCAGAACCATACGGAACCGGCAATTCGTCCATGCCCGAAGTATGCCAGATAATGTTGACGGATTCATGCCAATTAATTTTAAAAGTAACAGGGGGGGAGGCCAATGTAGAACCTGGAAAAGCACTACCTGTAAAATTTGAGAATTGCGAGCAACGTAGCCATGGCGACCGACCGACCGGAATCGACGAAAAACCCGCCCCGGGGCCAGCTCCTGTTTAACGCATTGCCTCCCGGGCCTCCGCCTGGCCGCCCAGCAAGAGGTCGGGGTGAACGCCATAGTTATAACTTCGCATGCGAAAATAATTGTCTAATATGCCGACTCTTGTATCGACATAATCATAGATGGTCAACCGGCTGTCTGCTGTTTCTCCATCCCGGGATATGTCTCGGATGGCGTTGGAAAGATTCTTTTGGAAGTATACCGGAACGGCTAGAAAAACCACATGAGACCTCAGCGTGCGCGAGCACTGAGCCATAGAGCCGGGAGAAACCAAAAGCACCTGGGCCTGCGATGCTCCAGGACCCACACTGTTGCCGTTCCCCCCCTCTGCCATCCCGGAGTTGCCGGGACCTGCGCTCAACTGACTGTATGGAAACACGGTTATTCCGCGTCGGCCAAGCTCGGCGCCAAGGGCTACCTCCTGGTCTTCGCCTCCCGAAAGAACAACGAGCGGCTTTTCGCCTTTGCCCAGTTCGGTTTCCACATCGTCTGCAATCTTGCTGTTTCTATCCGAGTCGACCATGAGTCCCTGTAGCATGGGCTGATAGTCGGCCCTGGAAGAGTAGGGATAATCGAAATCGGTGCGCCGTGCTATGACAGTGCCCGGTATTATTCCCCGTCCTTCCCTGGCGTCTTTTTCGTCGATGGAATAGACCACCTCGCCAAGGTAGAAATGAATGAGTTTCAAAAGACGGTCTTTTCGCTGGAGGGTGTTGGACAAACCCAGTATATAGCGGCAGTCGAAATTGGGAAGAAGATTGGTAAGGATCTTTGCAGGGGACCTCTGGGACTCGTCGAATATGATGTATCCTACCTTATCGAAAATCTTTCTCCAATGGCGCATGACCTCGCCTATATGGCCAATGGTAATCCATTTTCCGATCTCTTGGGTTCCACTGGAAAAAATTCCGACCTCAGAGGCCGGAACCTGCAGAAAACCTTCGATCTTTTTTAGCCAACCGTCAAAAAGGTCGGCTCTGGGCACTACGATGAGCGTGGGCTGGCGCCGCTGGGCGGCGGTATAAAGAGCGATTACCGTTTTGCCGCTCTTATGGCCCCCCACCAGGGTGGCGCAATCGTGTTCGAGTACGGCCTCGGCGGCCTCCTGCTGATAGCTTTTGAGTTCGCCGTGGAACTCAAGCTCTATCGGGTCGAAATGGCGCCTTCGGTCGACCAGGCGGTACGAAACCTGGTATCTTTTACACAGGTCGAGAAACTGATCGAGAAACCCCCTCGGAATCAGATAATTTCTGCCCTTTTGCTTAAAACAGCTAATCTGCGCGGGAATGTTTCCGAGCCACTCACCGCTATTGTGGCGCATCTCATACTCGGGATTGGTAAAAACAAGTCGCTCGTGCAACTTCTTTTCCATTATGGGAGGCAGCCCGTCAACAGGCACCTTGATCCATTCGGCGAGCAACACATTGATATTTTTCGTAAACATCTTATAAACCCTCCGCCCGGCCCTCAACCCCACGAGCAACCGCTCCTGGACAGGAGCAAACTGAAAGCATAGGGCCAAGTGCCGGATATCAGGCGCTCACTGCCATTATCCGACCCTCCCCGTACCCGGAAGCCGCCAATGGGACTGAACGCCGGAGAGGCAAAAATGGCGCCCCAGCGCAGGCCAATAATATCTCGCCGCATACCGGCCGTTTGGTTCTCGGTGAGCGTAATATTCGAAATGTAGTTACTTTTCGCAATGTGGGACGATTAATAGCAACTGTTTCGCACACTCTGCGCAAAGTGGTATAACGATTTAACTTATTCCCCAAAAGGAGGAGCGTTCAGTGAAAGATAAAACCCCGCAGCTATCGATTATAGAACAACTTGCCCGCGAATACGACGAAAAATATCGAAACCTTGAAAAACTTATTGCACAAAGCGCCCCCGAAGATATACCGCCTCAGTTGGCGGCGCTGGCCGAACAGGCGTCGAACTGTTTTCGCTCCGCTCAAATGGATTTGTTCTCACTGCCCGAGATATTGGCAAGCGATACAAGGGATTTCCCCGCCATGACCGCGCTTTTCCGCTCTTTTGACGAGCTGCGCATTCTTTTCCATTTTCTCTACGAACACTACCTGCCGCGGAGCTGAATGCAAAGCGCTCGTCCCGTGGTCCCCCCGGATCACGGGACTTTACCGCATAAGACTCCCCCGGCCGGCCGGGAGGCCTTTGCACAAAAGGCCTCCCGGCCAAACCCGGTGGGAGTCGCAGACGATTTCAAACTAGACTTAGTAGCAAGACCGGATGATCTGACAGCAAAACAAAGAGTCTTTCCCCGAGCACTACGTGCCCATCTCCCACGAATGGAGGTACTCGTCCTGCTCGCTGGTCAAAGAATCGATGGCAACGCCCATGCTCGCAAGTTTTAGCCGGGCGATTTCACGGTCGATATCGAGCGGCACCCGGTAGACCCTCTTTTCAAGGGTGGCATGATTTTTTGCGATATACTCGGCGCTCAACGCCTGGTTTGCAAAGCTCATGTCCATGACGCTCGAAGGGTGTCCCTCGGCTGCAGCCAGGTTGATGAGGCGGCCCTCGCCCAGCACATACAGCCTCCTGCCGCTACCCAGGCTAAATTCTTCCACAAAATCGCGGATGGTGCGAACGGATGAGGCCATCTCGCGCAGTTGCTCGAGGTTTATCTCCACGTTGAAATGGCCCGAATTGCAGATGATCGCCCCATCTTTCATCTTCTCGAAATGCTCTTTGCGCAGCACGTGGATATCGCCGGTGACCGTGCAAAAGAATTCGCCGATCTCAGCGGCCCTTTCCATGGACATTACCTGATAGCCGTCCATAACCGCCTCAAGCGCCCGTAGCGGGTCGACCTCGGTCACTATCACCTTGGCCCCCATCCCCGCCGCGCGTCGGGCGACCCCGCGGCCGCACCATCCATAGCCGCTCACCACGAAGTGGGCCCCGGCCAGCAACCGGTTCGTTGCGCGGATTATTCCGTCGATCGTGCTCTGGCCCGTTCCGTAGCGGTTGTCGAAAAGATGTTTGGTGTCCGCGTCATTTACGGCAACGATCGGATAGCAAAGCACGCCCTTTTCCGCCATGCTGCGAAGCCGGATAACGCCCGTGGTGGTCTCTTCCGTTCCGCCTATCACATCCTTTAGCAACTCCTTGCGGTCGGAGTGCAGGATGCTGACCAGATCGGCGCCGTCGTCCATCGTAAGCTGAGGCGAATGTTCCAGCGCGCTGTGAATGTGTCGATAGTAGGTATCCTTATCCTCGCCCTTTATCGCAAAGACCGGAATATTTTCTTCAATCGACAAAAATGCGGCCACATCGTCCTGGGTGCTCAAAGGGTTGGAGGCGCAAATGCGCACATCGGCCCCTCCCGCCTTGAGCGTCTGAGCCAGGGCCGCCGTTTCGGTAGTCACATGAAGGCATGCGGTCATCCGCAATCCAGCCAATGGCTTTTCCGCGGCAAACCTCTCCTGGATCGACCGCAGCACGGGCATCGACTGCTCCGCCCATTCCACCCTCAAACGGCCCTTTTTGGCCAGTCCACTGTCCTTTATATCAAAATCCATTCACACTCTCCGTTAACCAGTCCATAGAAGCAACCCCAGGAGCGCATCGCGTAAATCCTGAAGCCAGGTGTGTTATTGCCTTTAGCATTTACACGTACTGCCGATCCGGCTAAGGCCCGCTCTTTCCCTGAGTGCGTCGACCATATCGGTCTTTTCCCAGGTAAAATCCGGATCGGTCCTTCCGAAATGGCCCCCGCACGCGGTTTTTCTAAATATCGGCCTTTGGAGTTTCAAATACTTTATCATGTTGACAGGCTTAAAGCTGAAAAGTTCGAGAACCAGTTCCTGGATCTTCTCATCGGGAATGCACCCGGTGCCGAAAGTATCGATCATCAAAGAAACCGGCTCGGCAATGCCGATGCTGTAGGCGACCTGCACCTCGACCCGATCGGCAAGCTCGGCGGCAACGATGTTTTTGGCCGCATATCTGGCCATATACGATGCCGTACGGTCCACTTTGGAAGGATCCTTTCCCGAAAAGCCCCCGCCTCCGTGGCTGCCCTGGCCGCCGTAGGTGTCGGCGATGATCTTTCTGCCCGTAAGGCCGCAATCGCCAAGAGGTCCGCCGATTACAAACCGCCCGGTAGTGTTTATGTGGAATTTGGTCTTCGAATCGATCAGCGCTTCCGGAATTACTTTCTTTATTACTTCCTCTCTTATCGCCTCGCACAGCCTTTCGTGGCTGACATCAGGCGAGTGTTGAGCGGCAACGACCACCGTGTCCACCCGCTTTGGCTTGTGGTCGAGATATTCGATCGTTACCTGGCTTTTGCCGTCAGGGCGAAGAAAATCCACCACGCCATTTTTGCGCAGCTCGGCCAACTTCCTCGAAATCCGGTGAGCGTAATAGATTGGCATAGGCATGAAAACCGGGGTCTCATTGCAGGCGAAGCCGAACATAAGTCCCTGGTCCCCGGCCCCCTGTTCCTCAAATAATCCCTCGCCGGCATTAACACCCATTGCAATATCGGTCGACTGCTTATCGATGCTGCTGATAACCGCGCAGGTTTCCCAATCGAACCCCATGGAGGAATCGTTGTAGCCGATATCTTTAATCGTATCCCTGACAATGCGCGGGATATCCACATAAGTGGAGGTGGTGATCTCGCCGGCTACAAAAGCGAGCCCGGTGGTGACAAGAGTCTCGCAAGCCACTCGCGCTGTCTTGTCTTCAGTTACGATCGCATCGAGCACGGCATCCGAAATTTGGTCGGCCACCTTGTCCGGATGTCCCTCCGTTACGGATTCGGAAGTAAATAGATAACTCCTCATCGACATCTGTAAATATCTCCTTGAAGTATGGTAGGCAAAGAAATTCCCGACGGGGAGGACGTATTGATCAACTCACCCTACCACCGCCAGACCTGTTGGGGCCTTCTCGACGCACTTCCGATTCCTGGAGTCCACAAGCACTACCACAGGTTTGTGGCCAGCTATTTCGGAATGCTCGAAATTGGCATAAGTAGCGATAATTATAAGATCGCCCGAGGCCCCCATCCGGGCCGCCGCCCCGTTGAGACAGATATCCCCCTGCCCCGCCGGACCGGCGATTGCGTACGTGTCAAACCGCGCCCCGTTGTTGACGTTATAGACCTTTATCTGCTCGTAAGGCAAGATATCCGCCGCCTCCATGAGGTCAGCGTCTATCGTCAGGCTGCCTTGATAGTTGAGATTCGCGTCGGTTATGCACGCACGATGGATTTTAGACTTTAGCAGCGTCCTTTGCATGGCCCTTCTCCCGGCAAATTTAGTTTACTGTAAACTTGAGCAGGTAGAGACCCGGAACAGGAGTTGGCCTCAAAGCCCGATGACCGGCGATCGGCGCGCCGGCGCCGTGAGGTTTGCCACTTTAGCATTTTTTTCCAACTTTTTCTGCGCCTGCTGCATCTCGCCAAGCTCACTGATGATGCGCATGTTGCTTCTTCGCTCGTAAAATTCCCCGAAAAACCGCCCACCGCGCGCTCCGAAGAACGCAGGGGACATCTGGCATTGTCCCGGTCTCCAAGAGGAGATGCGGGCAATTCAATATTGAAATCTACAAAAAAAATCGGCCTCAGTCAAGTTCTATCCGGCGCTTGGCCCGGCGCCCGGGACCATTCCCGGTTACGGGATGCCCGCCCCCCCCCCCCCCGCACGGGGTGCTTACAATTACCCACACATACGCCCACTTACCACTTAGCGGAGACTCCCAAGAAGGGGCTTGGCCCGATCGCCCCCCTTTTTTGCAAAGGGGGGTTGGGGGGATTTACTCTCCAGCCGCTTGCAATGACGCGCATGGACCGGCTGGGCTCGCTCGCCCCCCTTATTTGCAACTTTGCAAAGGGAGAGAGGTGAGAGCATGTGTGGGTAATTGTGAGCACGGGGCGGGAGATTTTTTTCCTTCCAACCACCCCCTTATCATTTTATACTTCCCCTTCGCCCCGACTCGGGAAAATATTGTCACCAACGCTCCACCGAAAGGATTCGACTTTGAACGGTGTCTACCAAAGGCAGCTCAGGCTCGTTCTTCCCTACCGCAACAAGATTTTGCTCGCAATGCTTTTCATGGCCCTTGCGGCAGGCTGCGCCACAGCAAGCCTCTATCTCATCAAACCCGTTTTCAATGGACTCATCGTCGATAAAAACAAGCAGATGCTCGACCTGCTCTGTATCGCCATACTCATCGTATACGCGGTAAAGGGCGCATGTCTTTGCGGCAACGCCTACCTTATGAACTACGTCAGCCAGAAGATTATAACGGTTCTGCGAGGAGACGTTTACAACCATATACAGCACCTGCCCGTTCCACTTCTGGACAAAATGGAAACCGGAAACCTCATGTCCCGCGTCACCGGAGACGTCGGCGCACTCCAGAGCACGCTTTCTTCATCGGTTACCGGGTTGGTGAAGGAATCCTTCTCCTTTATCGGCTGTATAGCCATCATGTTTTACATGGATTGGCGACTGGCAGCCGTGTCGATGGCGATCGTGCCCATCGCATTTCTACCGATTTTTAAAGTCGGCAAAACGCTAAGAAAGATAAGCGCGAGAACCCAGCAGGCCACGGCCGACATCTCGGTCATAATGCACGAGACAATAGGTGGAAACCGAATTGTTAAGGCTTTCGGGATGGAAGACCATGAGGAGGCCAGATTTCGCGGCGAAAATGAAAAACTTCTGGGCTTCGCGATGAAATCGGTGCTCGTAAGCTCGGTAAACAGCGCGGCGATGGAGTTTCTGGGAGGAATTGGCATCGTGGCCATCATGCTTTATGGAGGCTACCGGATTATTGACGGGCAGATGAGCGGAGGCAGCCTTTTTGCCTTCCTTGCGGCCCTGGTAAGCCTCTATACTCCCGTAAAACGGCTCGCCTCCTATTATTCTTCCATCCAGCAGGGGCTGGCCGCAGCCGAGAGGGTCTACGACATCCTCGATCAGCCCGTCGAAGTAGTCGAGCAACCCGGCGCAAAGCCCCTTGGGCCCCTAAGGAATTGTATAGAATTTAAAAACGTCTCCTTTGGCTACGCGGAAAAACCGGTCCTCTCGGACATAAACTTCCGGGTCGAGGCCGGACAGGTTATGGCCCTTGTCGGCATGAGCGGGGCGGGCAAAACCACCCTCGTAAACCTCATCCCCAGGTTCTATGAAGTCACGGCCGGAGAGATCCTCATTGACGGAACCGATATCCGGGACGCATCTCTTTTATCGCTTCGCTCGCAAATCTCGGTTGTCACCCAGCAGTCCATTCTTTTTAACGACACGTTCAGAAACAATATCGCCTACGGCGACATTGGCAAAAGCGAGGAGCAAATAATCGCGGCGGCAAAGGCCGCCAATGCCTACGATTTCATAATGAAGCTGCCAAAGCAATTCGACACTATGGTCGGAGAGCAGGGAGTGAGGCTTTCCGGGGGAGAACGCCAAAGGGTTTGTATAGCCCGCGCCCTTTTAAAGGACTCCCCGATCCTCATCCTCGATGAAGCGACTTCCTCGCTTGACAGCGACTCCGAACTCGAAGTCCAAAAAGCTCTCGAAAACCTCATGGCCGGCAGAACAACGCTTGTCATCGCCCACCGCCTTTCCACCGTCCAGAATGCCGACTGCATCCTGGCCATGGCTGAGGGCAGGATCGTGGAGATGGGCCGCCACCAGGAGTTGATCGCTTTTGACGGCGAATACCGCAGGCTATACCAGTTGCAATTCCACCAGGTCTCAAGGGAGCGCCACCCGCCGCTTGGCGCCTGAAAAATTAAAAAAGGGGCGTGGCTTAATCGCTCCCCTTTTTGCAATGACACCCGGGGAGGGCGTGGCTCAATCGCCCCCCTTTTTTTCAAAGGGGGGTTGGGGGGATTTACTCTGTTCGTACACCACGGATAAAACTCAGTCCATATTCTTAAGAACCATAGGATCCCGGGTCGCAGGCTGCAGCTCCCCGTGCTTCTGTCCTTTGCCTCTACCCGGGCGGCCAGTTACGACACGGTCTCAAAGCGCAACCCGTTCGGATTAATCATGAACGTGCAACTCGGTACGAGAAGAAATCGGACCGTGGAGTCCAATATTTAGCTCCTAGAGCCTCTTGTAGGCGTCTACGGCAAGGCAGGCCAAAAAACACCATGGCGCCGCCCCGATCTGCACGCCGTACTCCAACAGGGTGACTGCGGCCAGGGCTCCAAGACCGATTGGAACGATCACGCCCACGTTTAGCCCCCCCCCGCCACAGGCGCCCCGTTTTGGTCCGTTTCCCCCGCTGAGTCCGGCCCCCTGAAGGTCTCAAGACCACCATGCATGATCGCTTCGATTTCGCCCACAATATCTGCCGCGTGTGCCCGCTCCCTTTGCGGGTGTTTTACGGCGATAGTTCCGATTGGCGCATTTTTCTAGCCCCTTTCCCCGCGTAGCAAATGGCCCCCAAGGGCCTTTTCCTTCACTGACCAGAAAAAGACCCGGGTTTTGCCGCTCTGCCGTTCGATAAACCTCTTTTGCCGGGAAAGGGCCCATTTGCGTCGATAGTAGGCGCGGTTTGACGCCTCGTACGTATCGTTTCGCTCAACGCCTCGAATGTGATTTTGGGTAACCGATCCGAAATGGTGAATAAAGGAGCCGCCGGTAATTCCAAGGCGAAACCCGGCCATCGCGGCCCTCCTGAATAAATCGACATCTTCGAACTGCCCGATACGAAAATTCTCATCGAAGAGCCCCACCTTTTCAAACACCTCTTTTTTAACTAAAAAACATATTCCGTCGGCTACCCCTATTCGGCAATGGCGCCTCATGCGGGCCACAAACTCTTGCGCATAGCGATCCAACTCATAGCTGCCGGCGCCTTCCCGAATGGCCGGGCTAACGATATCGACCGCCTTTTTCTCCGAAAATTCCACCATCCCTTCGATCCAGCCCGCAGTTACAACCACATCGTTATTTAGAAAAAGCACCCGGGAAGCAACAGAAGCCGCGAGTCCCTGGTTCCATGCCGCGGCGCACCCGAGGTTTTCCCCGTTAATTATCACCCTGGCCCAGTCAAGACCCAAGAGATAGTCAGCCGTGCCATCCGTTGAGCCGTTATCGATAATGATTATTTCCTCGATCCCGTCTCCATGCGCCTTAAGGCTCTCCACGCACTTTTTGGTGTAGTCCAGTTGATTGTAGACGGGGATCACCACCGAAGTCCCCCCAGCGGATCGGCCCAGTTTTTGGGAGCCGGGTCGAGAAATGTTCATCCTGGCAAACGCTCCATTTATTCCCGGACCGGGCGCGAAGAAAACCATCCCCGATTCCCGATGCGAAACAATAGCTTGTTAAAGGGCTTAAATATTTTGTACAGGGGATAACCCAGCAAAAAACGCCCCCAGCCGTACCCGGCCGCAATCCTCCCCCTGGCCTCCGATCTTTTCACCACTCCCTGCCTGTACAGTTTCCAAACCTGGTAATTGTTGTCGTAGACCAGGTAAATCTTTCGAAAACGCGAGAGATCCACATATTTTTTGTCCTCGTTTAGGACGTATTCCCTCAAAAGCCGAGCGGTATCGTCCAAAATGAGCGGAGCGTTTCCGCGATTGACTCTTGTCTGCTGCGCATCGTGGCTCCTGAAGGCTACAAGGGGTTGGTTTATAAATGCAAAACCGCCCCTTTCAAGCAGCCGAAACCAAAACTCCATATCCACGATTTGCCGGAATCCGGGATCAAAACCCTCTGCGGACAACCGTTTCCTGAACATAACGGCCGTCGGCTCACCGACCAGGTTTTTCTGATCTCTCAGGCAGCGGTTAATGACCTGCCTGCCGTCGATGTATCCGGAATCGGGGAAATGCGTCCATATGGCGATCCGCCTGCCCGCGGAATCGATAATCTTCCTTGCCGATGCGACCAGCGATACCCCGGGGTCCACATCCAGCGCCTCGACCATCAGCGAGATGGCATCCTTCGAGCAAAGCAAATCGTCTCCAAACAGGTACTTGACGTACTCGCCCTTTGCCTCCCTCAGGCAAAGATTCCAGTTTTCCACCATGCCGATATTGCCCCCGTTGATCCTAAAGGAGATTCTTTTATCCTCCCTCGCATACCGGGATACGACCTCGGCGGTATCGTCCGAGGAATGATCGTCAATGATCAACAGTTCGAAATCGGCATAACTCTGCGACAAAACAGACTCTATCGCTTCAGACAGGTAACGTCCGTAGTTGTAGGTTGGAATCAAAACGCTTACTTTTGGAGCCATCTGTTCACCTTCGAATCAATTACATACTGAGCCAGGGGCCGCAAGCCCCCTTCAAAAAACCTGCCCCTTTGTGCTCACCATGTATCTTTCGGCGAATGCGGGATTACAGCTCTTCGCTTAGGAATCTGGAGTGGCTTGCATAATTTATACAGCGGGTATCCCAGCACGAAACGGGTTCGACCGAACTCTATCCCATCGTTCCACCCCTCGGATCTTCTGCGAAACCATGATTTTTTCTCGACCATCCATTCCAGACAAGCCACCCGACGAAAAACTGCCGCCTTACGGGCGACCGACAGCGGCCGGCTAATCGCCCCCTGGCAATGTGAAGTTTTCTAAAAAGTAGCTCTTTGCATTCTCTTCGGCCCTAACGTATAGTTCTTTACTTAATTGTGTGCCATACCCTGGTTCCGAAGACCAGTAGCAATGCTTATAATGCTTTTTATAATATGCAAATTTATAGCCCTTGATGTGAAGGCTTCTAAACCAAATGTCACCGGAATCCATTCCAGTTTGGCCGAACAGAGGGCTATCTCCATTTGGACGGCATTCTCTCATAACTATATTTCTATTTATCAAACACGCCCATTCATTAAGTCTGCATTCAGGTAGGGGCTTCGGATTTTTTCTATCAATCTTATCTTGAACCGTTCTTATATATGGCAAACCCAACTTTATTACATCATTATATGATGGATTATATTCATTGAATCTTTCACCGCTACAAACCCCTTTAACTTGCGCAGGGCAATTCCAGCATTGCCCTATTTCTCCAATGCCGGCATTGTCTCCTATTCCAGATAACATATCACCCAAAATGTCGCCAGTGTATAGCACATCATTATGAGTAATGAAAACAAATGTTTTATTACTATTTTCAATACCGTATTGATATCTAACTCTATACCTGCATCTCTTAAAATAACAATTTACGCGCTTATACCAATACTTATATGTATCTGGAGTAAATATAAGTACATTATCAAAATATTCACAAATCCAGTCTACATTGTCTCCATAAGGGTGCTGTTTTTCTTTGATTATGTAAATCTTATCAATTCTATCCCCTGAATGTTTTAATAAACTCTTAAGCGTACACAGCGTTTGCCATGGCTTGCCATACACATTGATTATGACATCCACACTGTTGGCTTCTGCATTCCCTGTATTCACTGTTCTCCCGACCTTCCCACTGTAATCCTGCAGCCTGGCCTCCTGGCCCTTGCCCTTCTTTGCCAGTTGAGCTTTGAGGCCGGTTGCGTAGCATTGGAACGGATTTATCTGTGCAAATTCGGCTTCCTCAATATCTTAAGCTCACGCCCTTGGTCGTTGATACGCACCCCGATCATGTCTCCACCAGTGACCGAACAATTATCTTCGCACATGACAGCCATCTCTTTGGATAAAAGGTCGCCAGACTTTTTATCGCATGAACTCTGGCTTCTTTATACCGCAGGACCTTAAGCGCCCCGCTTTCCGCAACCCGCCCGAGAGTTCCTTCCTGAAGCGGCCGGCTGAATGGGCCTTTTGGAAAACGGCCCTTTGTTTCTCCAAAACAGCGAGATTGCCGGCGGCCATCCTGTAGAGATCGCGTGTTAGCTGCTTTTCAACAAACCGCGACTCATAACATTTGAGAGGCCTGCTGTGGAATCCTCGCCGCCAGTACAGTATCGCTAAAATATGTCGACAATACGTTCCATAATGGAATAAGTCCAGGACTACGCTACTGTAAAAAGCCTTGTTCTCCAGGCGCCCTGCGGGAAATCAACAACCGATCCATACAACGAGCCAGGCTTTTTTTCCACTCGGGGGGCGAAACGCCAAAGGCCGCCTCGATCTTTGCGCAGTCAAGGACCGAATACTTTGGTCTTGCCGCAGCCGTAGGGTACTCGCTGCTCGGGATGGGCAAAACATTTGCGACCCCACCCGGACGCGGTTTCCTTCTATTGGCCTCCTCTAAAATGGCCGATGCGAAGCGATACCATGTCGTCTTTCCTTTTCCGCAGAAATGATAGGCGCCCCAGCGGACATTCCGGGAATCGCTAAGCACCCGTTGCGCCATCCGGACAAGACACCGGGCTAAATCGAACGTCCAGGTGGGACATCCGTACTGGTCGCAGACAACTTTTAGCTCCTCGCGCTCAAAGCCTAGCCTTAGCATAGTCTTTACGAAGTTTTGGCCCCCAGCGCCGTAGAGCCATGAAGTCCGAACGATTAGGTGTTCGAAAATCCTTGTCCGCACCGCCTCTTCCCCCTGCAGCTTGCTAAGGCCGTAGACGTTCAGGGGGTTTACGGCGTCTTCCTCCGTATAAGGCCGGTTGGCTTTACCGTCAAAAACATAGTCGGTCGAAACATGAATAAGCGGTATTCCAACCCTTCGGCACGCATCGGCAAGATGTGCGGGCCCCTCGCGGTTTGCCGCCATTGCCGCCTCGGGCTCCGATTCGGCTTTATCGACGGCCGTGTAGGCCGCGCAGTTTATGACAAGGCCCGGGGAGGAAATCCCGCCCAATGCGGATCGGATGCTTTCCGGCCGGCTTATGTCAATATCCGGCCGTCTTAGCGCGACCGCTCTCATGCCGGCCACGTGCAACGCCTCCATAAGATCGGCGCCAAGCATCCCGGAGCTTCCGATGACAATCACACTGCGGTCCACAGCCATTATGAAAGCCTTTCCCTCAACGCCCTCCGCCAAATCTTACGGCAGACTGTTGCTTTTCGTTTTCACGGCAAATCCGCCTGGCGAAGGAAACTGCCCGCAGCGTCCTTAGCCGATATGATCATCTCGCCCGGCAGGGGCCAGTCGATGGCAAGGTCCGGATCATTCCACCGGATACATCTTTCCTGGTCCGGCGCGTAAAAATCGCTCGCCTTATAGAGCACCTCGGCGGTATCCGAAAGGGCCTGAAAACCATGGCCAAAGCCTTCGGGAAGAAATAATTGGAGTCTATTTAAAGCCGAGAGCCTAACCCCGAACCAGCGGCCAAAGGTGGGCGACGACCTCCTAAGGTCCACCGCCACATCGAAGACTTCCCCGCAAACCACGCGAACCAGCTTCGCCTGTTGGCGCCTCACCTGGTAATGGAGGCCCCGCAAAGTCCCGCGCAAAGACATCGAGTGGTTGTCCTGGACAAAGTCGATATCTATTCCAAGGGCCGCCGCGGTTTTTGTGTTATAGCTTTCGAAAAAAAATCCCCGGTCGTCGCAAAACACCTGCGGCTCAAGGATGCGGACCCCTTCAATATCGGTTGCAGAACCCTTCATGTTGCTCCCTTACTGGCTACGGATAACGAAAAAGACCCCCGAGCAGATGAGAGCCACTCCGAGGATCCGGTAAAAATTAACATTTTCGTCAAAAAGAAAACGGCCGACAAACAGCGCCAGCACATAGGAAATGCTTACCAGTGGAAACGCCACGCTAAAATCCATGTCGGTCAGCACTTGCAGCCAAAGAATCGCGCTCGCCCCGTAAGCCGCAAACCCCAATAAAATGTATGGGACCTCGATAAACTTTCGGGCCAGCCCCTCGACTCCGATTTCCAAAACCGGCATGCCCCCCGAGCGCACGATGGCCAGTTTCATAAGAGTCTGGCCGACCACGGCCAGCAGTATGCAAAACAGCGCCAGTCCAAGGGCATGAGGATTTGTCCTCTGCATGACAGGTAATCTCCAATATATTTAAGGATAAAAAGAGCGGTTTCGTCGCAAAATTTGCTGACCCTGCCCGTTTACCATTTTCTCCTATCGGTTGCAAGAAAAGGTAAAACCGTAGCGATTCGGAGAATTTTATCCAATTTTTTTTAAATCCCGCTAAAATTAGGGTCTAAACCCTATCGGCAATGTATTTGGCCAGGCTGGAGCAGCATGCGTGAAAAACACAAGATCCTGATAGTAGACGATGAAGACCACTTCCGCACCGCACTGCGCCGGTTTCTCGAAAAAACCCACATAGTGCTTGAGGCCGACAATGGAGCGAGCGGACTAAAGCTTGCCGAAACCGAAGAACCCGATCTGGTCCTGCTCGATATAGGCCTGCCCGATGCAAGCGGCCTGGATCTTCTGCCCCGCTTCAAGGAAATCCGCCCCTCCCCGGTCGTTGTCATGATCACCGCCTACGACCGGGTAAAAGACGTGGTCATGGCGATAAAGCAGGGCGCTTTCGACTACATGGTCAAACCGGTCGATCTGGATGAATTCGAAGTGATGATACAAAAGGCCCTCGAACACGCGGGGCTTAAAAACGAAGTCACCCGGCTGCGCCAGGAAGTCGAAAGGCTCCAGGGGGTGGGGCAGTTGATAGGCAAAGACCAGTCTTTTCTCGAAGCGCAGATGCTCGCCATAAAGAGCGCGCAGAGCCGCGACGCAGGGGTCTTGATCCAGGGGGAAACGGGCGCCGGCAAAGAACTCTTCGCACGGCTCATTCACACCAAGAGCCCCAGGGCTCAGTATCCCTTCGTTGCGCTAAATTGCGCCGCATTTTCCACCGAAATCATCGAATCCGAGCTTTTCGGGTATGAACGGGGCGCCTTTACCGGCGCTAAACTCGAAGGAAAACCCGGGCTTCTCGAGGTCGCAGACGGAGGCACGCTTTTTTTGGACGAAATTGTCGACCTAAATCATGAAATCCAGGCAAAACTGCTTCGAGTGATGGAGGAAAAGGAGTTCTTCCCCCTGGGCGGGACGCGCAAAAAAAAGGTCGATATCCGCATTGTCTCGGCCTGCAACAGGGATCTGTGGCATGTCGCAGAAGATGGCGGCTTTCGAAAAGACCTCTATTTCAGGCTCGCTACGATCAAAATCAACCTGCCCGCCTTGCGACAGCGCCGAGAAGACATCATGCCCCTTGCCCGAGTGTTTATGGAGGAGTTTAACGATAAGTACGGCAAAAGGTTTCGCGGGGTGAACCCCAAGGCCGAACAGCTTCTTTTGAGCCGTTCGTGGCCCGGAAACGTGCGCGAACTGCGAAACAGTATCGAACGGGTCGTTCTTTTGGAAAATGACGACATGATCCTTGCCCGCCATCTCCATTTTCTCGATCATGATCAGCTCGATAAGAGCCAGAGCCGGCCGGAAAAGTTCGACATTGTGTTGCCCGATGGAGGCGTGGCCTTCGATGAGATAGAAAAACAGGTGATTTTGCAGGCGCGCGAAAAATGCGGCGCCAATAAATCCAAAATGGCCAGGTTTTTGAGGCTTCCGCGCCACGTGCTCCTCTATCGTCTCAAAAAATTTGGAATCGAGCTGGAAGTGAAATAGTTCGAGACGACCTTTCCTGCCAAATTGCGTTCGTGGCAATTCATGGGTAAGCTGCAAATGTAGGTTGGGTTGGGTTGAGTGAAGCGAAACCCAACAAATTACCTTTAAACGCAACGGGGTATCAATATATCCCCGGGAACGAAAAGTTCACGGCCGGACCCGGTAAACAATATCCTCCAATAACCACCCACGGTGGACAATATCCTCCATATCGCAAGCAAACCCTTGTAGCGCAACCCTTTAGGGGCCGCTCCGCCACCTCCTGGCGCCACCAACCGCACAATAGTATCCAATTGTCTCGCCTGCCCATCGGGCAAGCACGCCCCGCGGATGGTCTTTGAACTTGGGGCTGCGGACATTGGCCGCCCTGGCATGCTCCTTGCTCTTTAGGAAAGCCAACGGAGGCGACAGTGGTTAGCGAAAATCTTGTGCTCCTCGTCGAAGACGACGCCCCGTTAAAACGCTCTTTGGAAAAATTTCTCAATACGGCCGGATATCTCTTTAGAAGCTGCTCAACCGCTGCTCAAGCTCTTGCTCTCGCGAAATCTTCTGCGCCTCGTGTTGTGATACTTGAATATCATCTTCCAGATGCAAACGGATGCTCTCTCATTTACCAACTCAATCTCGTAGTCCCTGGAATCATAGCGATCGTTCTTTCTGAATTCGACTTTCAAGCTGTAGCCTGTAATCTGAATCGTGTGAATATTCAAACGTTCCTGCAGAAACCCTTTGACCTCGTTGACTTTGAAGCTGCCCTGTGTTCCGCCTGTTTTAAGTCCGGCAAAATTGTGAGGAGACTCGACTCCCGTTGATCTGTAAATTGAAGCTGAAAACGGAGTGACCAAAAGAAAACTCGAAATCCCGGTTCCTGTTCTCTCTCTTTAGACCTCTCTTATCCGGTTCGCTTTTCTTAATCCACGTTCCAGTTCGGTTCGATCCCGGCAAAGGGATCTCTTCCCGCGCGAATCTTTCCTCTCCAGTTGACGTACTGAGTCTCCACAGATTGGAAGGCCATAAGGCGACCCCTTATGGCCTTTCACTTTTTCGGACACCATTTCTGCCTACACGCCAAAACATTCCCCAATTCCCGATTTTGCTCCTCGGCCCCTTGCCTTCCCGGGATGATTCATGCCATATTGTCCATGTCTTTGACTTTTCTATCGCACAGGAGCCCGAAATGGAACAAAAGCTGAAATTGATTGAGAAAATGGAAGCAAAAGCAATGAGTGTCGCCCAGGTGGCGGAAGCCATCTCATTTGATCCCAAGATTTTGGGCCTCTATCTCGTAAAAGATGCCTATCCCATTCCCAAAAGAATACTCGATAAGCTGGAAACCGCTCTGGCCAACTGAGGACCGAGATCGGACAGCGGGTATCAGATGCCGGAAAAACTATTGCTCCGCCATCTGATAGCCGCCGTGTTCCCTGCAGGCTTATTGCAGCACAACTCGCGTTTGTCGCATGAGGTATTTCCCGTAAATGGCTATAATCGCAATAGTTGGAAGACCCAATGTGGGCAAGTCGACTCTTTTTAACCGGGTAAGCAAAAGCAGCCGCGCACTCGTCGACGACCTGCCGGGGGTGACCAGAGACAGAAATTATGCCCGCACCTCGTGGGACGAAAAGAGTTTCACGCTCGTCGACACGGGCGGGTTTGTCACTGGCGAATCTTCCAGCTTTGATAAAGGCACGCGCGAGCAAATCCATCACGCCATCGAGCAAGCCGATATTCTTCTTTTCGTAGCGGATGGCCGGGCCGGTCTTCACCCTGAGGACTCCGCACTCTTCGACCTCCTGCGCCGTTCCTCCAAGCCCCTTTTCTTTTCCGTAAACAAAATCGATGGGCCCGAGCAACAGGGGCGGCTGGTCGATTTTTACGCCCTTGGCGTTCAGGACATCTACCCTGTCAGCGCGGCACACGGATTTGGGGTTGGCGATCTGTTCTCCGATATAGTCAAACTTATCGATGAGCCCGAAGAGCAGCCCTTCGACGAACTTGAACCCCGGGAAATCCGCATATCCATCCTCGGGCGCCCAAACGTCGGCAAATCGACCCTGGTAAACCGTATCCTGGGGGAGCCGCGCGTTATTGTCAGCCCCATCGCCGGGACCACGCGAGACGCCGTGGATACCGCCTTTGAGCGTGACAACCGCAAATACCTGCTAATCGATACCGCCGGGATACGAAGAAAGGGAAAGACCCATGAAAAACTTGAAAAACTAAGCATTATCAAGGCCCTTCAAAGCATAGACAAAAGCCATGTCTGCATCCTTTTGGTCGATGCCGTCGAGGGCCCGGCAGACCAGGACCTCCACATCGCCGGCTATATTCAGGATCGGTCCCGCGCCTTCATCATCGGGGTAAACAAGTGGGACGAGTTCGGCGCCAATCCCAAGTCCCAAAAAGAGTTCCTCGAAGATCTCAAGTACCGCTTTCGCGCCATGCCGTTTGCTCCGGTCCTTCCCTTTTCCGCCCTTACGGGCCAAGGGACCCGCAAGGTGCTCCCTGCGGTGCGAGACGTTTTCACCCAGTACGACAGCCGAATCTCCACGGGCATCCTCAACCGGGCGCTGGGGGATGCCATCGCCGCCCATGAACCTCCCATGGTGCACGGCAGGCGGCTCAAATTCTTTTACGCCACCCAGGCCTCCACCCGCCCTCCAACGTTCGTTATTTTTTGCAATAGCCCCGAGAGCATCCATTTTTCCTACGAAAGATTTCTGGTAAACAAATTCCGGGAGAGCTTCGCGTTCGATAAAACGCCGCTCAAGCTGGTGTTTCGAGGAAGAACTCAGAGGGACAAAAAAGATTAGGTTCTCGTTTGCGAGGTCGTCTGGGGGCCGCAGAGCGGCGCTATCTCCGGGCAACACGCAAATACGCTCCGCCCTCGGTCTATTCGAACCTGTAAAACTCGTGAAAATGGTGGACTGGTCCAGCTCCCCGACCCAGCGCAAGACCGCCGGCAATTGCCGCCCCCACATACGTTTTGGCCCCCCTTACCGCCTCTTCGACAGTTTTACCGCGCGCGAAAAACGCCGCTATGGCCGAAGCGAAAGTGCAGCCGGTGCCGTGCGTATTGGACGTTTCATGACGAAGGGCCGCAAATTCGAAGAATTTGCTCCCGTCATAGAGCAAGTCAACGGGCGCCCCCGGGAGGTGGCCTCCTTTAATTACGACGTATCCGCACCCCAGTTGTTTGAGCCTTACGGCGGCGCGCCTCATATCTTCTACGCACACCACCCGCATTCCCGTTAGCGCCTCGGCCTCACAAAGATTTGGCGTAACCACCAGGGCCATCGGCAACAACCGGAAGACAAGCGTCTCCAATGCGTCTTCACCAAGTAGCCGGTGTCCGCTCGAAGAGATCATTACGGGGTCGACTACCAGGTTTTTTATACCCAGTCGCTCCATATCCGAACACACCCTGGATATGATCGCCCGGTTGCAAAGCATGCCGGTCTTCACCGCGTCAACCCCGATATCGCAGACAACCGAGTGAATCTGCGAGGAAACAAAATCCGCATCCATTTCGACTATGGCATCGACTCCCAGGGTGTTTTGGGAGGTAAGGGCCGTAACAGCGCACGTCGCGTAAACCCCCAGGGCTGAAAACGTCTTCATATCCGCCTGAATCCCCGCGCCCGCGCAGGAATCGGAGCCCGCAATAGTAAGCGCCCTTGGTATTTTCACCCCTTACTCTCCCCGAAATGGTCAAAGCCTTTTACCGCCGAAACCTTTCGCGTTCCTTCGGCAAACCTTATGTCCACACCGGTTCCAGCCGTAATCGTTCCTATTTGCGAGCACGTTGTTCCGGTTTGATCGAGTAACATTTGCTTAAGACTCGCAACCGCTTCGGGGGGGGCGGTAAAGATCAGTTCGTAGTCCTCACCACCCGAGAGGGCCCATTCCAGGCAATCGGCCCCGGCGGCCAGGGCGGCTTCGCCGAGTTCCCGGCTGATGGAAACACCGCCCGAATCGACGTCTGCGCCCGTCCCGCTTGCCTTGCAAATATGCAAAAGATCGCCGATTACTCCATCGCTTACGTCTATCATCGCCGTCACAAGGCCGGACCGGGCCAGAAGCCGCCCCTCCGCAAGGCGCGGCCGAGGGCATAGATGGCTCTCGATAAGCCGTTGCCTGGTAGACGCGCTAAGAGCCAGATCGGGGCGCCGAATCAGTTCCAGACCCGCCCGGGACTCGCCGGGCGAGCCCGTAAGGACAACGGCGTCTCCAACGCGGGCCGTGCTCCTCAATACGAGCCGCTCCGGGGCGACAACCCCCAGCAGTGTACAGTCGAGCACAATGACGGATTTCATCCGGCTCAAATTGCCTCCGGCAATCGAGGCGCCCGCAAGCGCCATCTCGTCCCCCAGTCCGCGGTACAGCTCCTCGATGTATCCGACCTCCATCTCCCCGGGTATGGCCAAAGATACGAGCGCCCAGCGCGGGTCTCCGCCCGAGGCGGCAATGTCGCTCACATTTATGGCCGCCACGCGGCGGCCCAACTGGTACGGGGTGATGGCATCCCGCATGAAATGGACTCCCTCGACCTGGCTGTCGCAGGTTGCGAGCAGATACTCAGGGCCCGAGGTATCGAGCACCGCCACATCGTCTCCGATGCCTTTGATCACTCCGGGGCAATGGTGCGAAAGCATGGCCGCTATGCGATCGATTAGTCCGAACTCTCCGATTTCTTTTACCAGCACCCTATTTCTCCTGTCTTCCCGGTTCATGTAGTCCCTAAGATAACCACCCATAATAGAGGATCGATTTATTTTTTCCACGCCAAAAGCAAACATTTGCAGCCCGGGGTCCGCTTCTCTTTTGACTTGGCATGCCGGTGAAAAATTCGGCGGCGATTTCTTGACAACGCGTTAATGAACACTATGGTTTGCTGATAGTTCTTCTCCCGAGTTTTCCCATCCGTGAGAGCCCCCGTCATGACCAATGGAAAAACACCCCCTCGAATCCACGTTTTAGCCAAGCCAACGGGGGCGATTTGCAACTTGAAATGTTCCTATTGCTTTTTCTTAAGCAAAGAATCTCTCTACCCCGGCAGTACCTTTCGCATGAGTGACGAAGTGCTGGACCATTACATCCGGCAACTCATTGAGGCCCATCGCGCCAATAAGGTGACGGTCGCCTGGCAGGGTGGAGAACCCACCTTGATGGGCATCGACTTCTTTCGGCGCGCCATCGAATACCAACACAAGCACCAACGGCCGGGCATGACTTTCGAGAACACCCTGCAAACCAACGGCACGCTACTTGACGACGAATGGTGCGAGTTCTTCCGTGACCACGGCTTCCTCATCGGCATCAGTGTTGACGGCCCTCGTGAGTTGCACGATGCCTACCGGGTGAACAAGAGGGGCAGGCCTACCTTTGACAGGGTGATGGGAGGCCTCCGGTTGCTGCAAAAGCATGATGTGGAATACAACATTCTGACCACTGTCAATCGCCTCAACGCCGATCATCCCCTGGAAGTTTACCGATTTCTCCGGGACCAAGCCGGCGCCACATGGATGCAGTTCATTCCCGCGATAGAACGCCTCGACGAGCAGGGAGTCTTTCTCTTCCAGGAAGGGAAGATGGTCTCCGATCGTTCGGTTCTTCCGGAACAGCTCGGCAATTTCCTGGTCACCATTTTTGATGAATGGGTGCGAAGAGATGTCGGACGGGTGTTCGTGCAGACCTTCGAGGCAAGTGTAAGAAACTGGCTGGGCCTGCCCTCATCCGGCATGTGCGTTTTCGACGCCACGTGCGGTCAAGGACTGGCCATGGAGCATAACGGCGATCTTTACTCCTGCGACCATTTTGTCGAGCCCCGGCACTTGCTGGGCAACATCCTGCGAACCCACATGATCGAGTTGACGGGCCTGCCTCAGCAGAAGAAGTTTGGCCGTGACAAGATGGAAACCCTGCCCCGGTGCTGCCGTGAGTGCGAGGTCCGATTTGCCTGCCAGGGTGAATGTCCCAGGAACCGGTTTCTCACGACACAGGAGGAGGAACCGGGGATGAACTATCTGTGTGCCGGTTACAAGGCGTTCTTCCATCACATTGACGGTCCCATGAAGATCTTGGCTGCCCTGCTGCGGCGCGGGTACCCGGCCGCGCAGCTCATGGAGGTCCTCGCTGAGAATGAGGGCCAATCGGCCAAGGCTTTTGCCAAGGCAGGCCGAAATGATCCCTGCCCCTGCGGCAGTGGCCGCAAGTTCAAAAAATGTCATGGCCTGGAGCAAACCGGCAAGTTCAGGGAAGAACCTCTAAACTCGGCGCGCCGCTCTCAGTAGGGTCACGAAGCGGCCTCATGGCGCCGGCCGATTCCGGAAAAGCTCTGAATCAGGGTCTCTGGTGAGATGATCGACGGTCCCATGGCACCCCAAAAGGAGGATTTATGCCAACAGAAAAGAAACCAAATATCCTCATCATCTTCGGAGATGACATCGGATGCTGGAACATCAGTGCTTACAGCCACGGCATGATGGGCTACCGGACGCCAAACATCGACCGCATCGCCAGGGAAGGTATTATGTTTACCGATTGTTACGGCGAGCAGAGCTGCACGGCTGGGCGCTCAGCTTTTATCACCGGGCAGAGTGTGTTCCGCACTGGATTGAGCAAGGTGGGCATGCCGGGAGCCGACTTGGGCCTTCGCGGCGAGGATCCCACCATTGCCGAGTTGCTTAAGCCGCTGGGGTATGCCACTGGTCAGTTCGGCAAGAACCACTTCGGGGATAAAGACGAATTCCTGCCCACCAAACACGGATTCGACGAGTTCTTCGGCTTCCTGTATCATCTGAACGCTTGTGAGGAGCCGGAGTTGCGCGACTACCCTCCGGAAACCGATTTTCCTGAGTTCAAGAAAAACTTTGGCCCCCGGGGCGTGCTCCGCTGCAACGCCGAGGGCCGCATCGAAGACACCGGCCAGCTCACGAAAAAGCGAATGGAGACCATCGACGATGAGGTCCTGGCCGCAGCTACGGAATACATGGACCGCCAAGTCAAAGCCGATAAGCCTTTTTTCGTCTGGTTCAACACATCTCATATGCACTTTCGCACCCATGCCAAGCCCGGGAGCCTGGGGCAGTCCGGGCGCTGGCAGTCGGAATACCACGACGTCATGATCGACCACGATAAATGTGTGGGGGCGCTGCTCAAACAGATGGATGACCTCGGCATCGCGGAAAATACCATCGTCATGTACAGCACCGACAACGGACCGCATATGAACTCCTGGCCCGATGGCGGCATGACGCCCTTCCGCAACGAGAAGGACTCCAACTGGGAGGGCGCTTTCCGTGTTCCATCCATGGTGCGCTGGCCGGGCGTGATCAAACCAGCCACAGTCTCTAATGAAATTGTCAGCCATTTGGACTGGTTGCCAACCCTCCTGGCAGTCGCCGGAGAGCCTGACATCAAGGAGAAGCTCCTCAAAGGACACAAGGCTGGGGAAAAGACTTTCAAGGTGAACCTCGACGGCTACAACCTCCTGCCCTTCCTTAAGGGCTCAGAAACAAAGAGTCCACGCGTGGAATACTTCTACTTCTCCGATGACGGCGACCTGATGGCCCTGCGCTACGACAACTGGAAGCTCCATTTCATGGAGCAGCGCATGGTTGGCACCCTGCGGATCTGGCAGGAACCGCTGGTCCCGTTGCGGTTTCCGAAAATCTTCAACTTGCGAACCGACCCCTTCGAGCGGGCAGACATTACCTCGAACACTTACTGGGACTGGGTGCTCGATCACATCTACCTTATGCTGCCGGCACAGAAGGCCGTCGCTGATTTTCTGAAAACATTCGTTGAGTTCCCGCCGCGCCAGAAGGCGGCGAGCTATACCATCGACCAGGTGATGGAGAAGCTCCTCGGGGGCGCCGGTAGCCGCTAAAGTCTCTTTAATCCCCGCGGATTCACGGTGACACCGTGGATTTGCGGGGGACAATCTTTTTCACTACTACATTTTAACTCTCGGTCAGCTCAAGCGCACAAGAACCTCTCTAAAATCCAAAGCTGGGCGCCTCCGCGCGGAGTACTCACAACTGCGAGGGGATTGACCAGAATGAATAATTATCCGTTTTTGGCCGAACAAGTTCACCGTGGCATCTGCTTACAGCCGTCTTGACTCCAGGCCGATTTCATGAGAATAATGAGGTCGTTGAAATCTTTTACAGGTCGTTTAACGATTACCACCCCACCCCCCCCCGCCGTCAGACTGCCTCTTGGCGGGTAATTTTCCAATGAGGAGACTTAGATGAACAAATTTGGGCTGATCGTTATTTCAACGCTCGCTTCCCTCGCACTTTTGGTCGGCTATAATTTTTCCGTTTCCCACGCCGCCCAAAGCGCCGAACAAAATGCCGCCACAGTAAACGGCAAACCGATACCGATGTCCCTCTACACCTCGCAGCTCGATCGCCTCCTTAAGCAGTTTTCCCTGACCGGGCGAAAGCTTGACGAAAAACAGACCTCCGCTTTGAAAAAAAGAATCCTCGACAGCCTGATCGCGCGCGAAGTGCTAAAGCAGGAAGCGCAGAAAAGAGGAATCAAGGCAGACGATGCCATGATCAACTCCCAAATGCAAACTTTCAAAAAATCCGCGACTCCGGAGAAGTTCGAGGCTTCCCTCAAGCAAATGAACATGACCGAAGCGACTTTTAGAGATTACCTGGCCACCGAATTCGCAATCAAAAAGATGATCGACACCGATCTTGCCTCCAAGGTAACGGTTACTCCCCGGGAAGTAAGAGCCTTCTATGACTCCAAGCCCGAGCTGTTCAAGGCGCCCGAAATGGTAAGGGCCAGCCATATCCTCGTAAAAGTGGACAAAAACGCCACCGCCAAACAAAAGGCCGCGGCCCTCGCAAAAATCAAAGCCATACGAAAGCGCATCCTCAAGGGCGCCGATTTCGCCACGGTCGCCCGGGAAGTCTCCGACGACACGGGTTCGAAAGCCAACGGAGGAGACCTTAACTTTTTTGCAAAAGGGCAGATGGTTCCTGAATTCGAAAAGGCCGCCTTCTCGCTAAAGCCCGGTCAGATGAGCGGCATTGTTACAACCCAGTTTGGCTATCACCTGATAAAGGTAACCGCCCTAAAACCGGCGGGAACCGTTCCCTTCGACAAAATCAAGGACCGAATAGAGCAGCACCTCAAAACTCAAAAAATGCAAAACGCTCTGCCCCCGTACATCGAAGCCCTCAAATCAAAGGCAAAAATAGAGATTTTTGTAAAGGCGTAGGGTTCTGTCGCATGGCGCCCGGCGCTTTGACAACTTAGATTGTTTTACGCAACATCGGTGCTGAAGCCGCCAGCCCCCGTGGGCTGGCGCTTCAGCCTGGCAAGCGCCTGGCGAGTTACCGGTAAAGCATGACTGAGAGTGGATTTGCTCGATGAATTTGAGATTTACCGACGCAGACCATGCCCGGATGCAACGCATGGGCATCACCGCCGATAGCGTGATCGATCAGATCGGCATGCTTCGGCGCTCCGATTATTTTGTCCGGCTAAATAGACCATGCACCCTCTTTGACGGTATTCGAAAAATTAGCGATGCCGATCTTGAGAAGTACATGGGTCTGCACGCTTTGGCCTCCGCCAAAGGGCGGTTTACAAAATTTGTCCCGGCCTCCGGAGCAGCCACAAGGATGTTCCAGTCGCTGCTAAATATTTTCTATCTTCCCCAATACCTCGAAAAAGACGAATTGCACAAGCGGGTTAACCAAGGTGTTTCCATCGCTTGTGATTTCAACCAATTTGTCGACAAATTGGAAAGGTTCCCTTTCGCGGCCGCCTTGAGAAAGGCAATGGCCTGCGACGGCCACAATCTCGAAACAGTCGTCCAGTCCGGCCGCTTCCGATTGCTCCTCGAATATCTTCTGACCGAACGGGGGATCAACTACGGAAATCTTCCCAAGGCCATGCTCCTTTTTCACTCCTACCCCGGAGAAATCCGGACCGCTTTCGAGGAGCAGCTTCGGGACTCGCTTGAGTACCTGGGAGTCGACCGGCCGGGGGTGCACTTTACCATTTCCGAGGACCATCAAACGGGCTTTCTCACCCTCGAGGGGCAAGTTCGCAGACGGTGGGCAAAGCGCTGCGGAGCAACTTTCGAAGCTTCTTTTTCCTTCCAGAAATCTTCGACAAACACGATCGCCATGGACATGAAGGGGATGCCCTTTCGTGACAGGCTGGGACGGCTCCTTTTCAGGCCCGCCGGACACGGCGCCCTGATCGAAAACCTAAGAGATCTCGAAGCGGACCTCATTTACATAAAGAACGTGGACAACGTGGTTCCCGACAGGCTAAAAGGGCCGGTCCATTTCTGGAAAAAGGCGCTGGGCGGCTGCCTTGTCTCCATTGAGAACTCCGTCCACTCCCTTTTGCGACGCTTGAGCGGCCCCGATTGGGGCCCTGCGGTGCGCGATGCCTCCCAGTTCTGCTCAAGCGAGCTTCTTGTAAATTTTCCCGCCCCCTTTCCAACATGGCCCGAGGATCAAAAACGATCCTTTCTGCTCGATACCCTCAACAGGCCGATTCGGGTCTGCGGTATGGTCCCCAACTCGGGCGAACCCGGGGGAGCGCCCTTTTGGGTAGAAGACGAAAAGGGAGGCCTATCCCTCCAGATTGTCGAAAAACCTCAGGTCGATTTAAATTCCCCGAAACAATCAACTGTATGGAATGCATCGACTCATTTCAACCCGGTCGATATCGTTTGCAGCGTCAGAGATTTCGAAGGCAAACCGTTCGATCTAAAAAAGTTCGTCGACCCCGAAGCGGTCATAATTACCCGGAAATCCATAGACGGAACCGATCTTCACGCCCTCGAACTCCCGGGGCTTTGGAACGGCGCCATGGCCCGCTGGATAACCGTATTCATAGAGGTCCCCCAGACCACCTTCAACCCCGTAAAATCCATCTTCGACCTGCTAAGGCCCGAACATCAGCCCGAAGATCTTGCGCCCGCCCTTACCGCAGGGCAGTAAGTGGTGATATGAACGAAAATGCAAAATTTTTCGTCATACAAATGGGCCGCATGGGCGACATCGTTCAGAGTCTGCCGCTTCTGCGGCGCCTGAAGGAAGATAGGGCCCCGTGTGAAATCACTCTTCTTTGCGTACGGGAACCCGTTGCACTGATTCGACAATTTGCCCCGGTCGACCGGTTTGTCTCCATACCCTATGGCTATTATAAAAAGCTTCGCTCGCGGCCAAACCCTCTTGCGGGGCTTAACTTTCTACTCGATCTGCCGGAACTGCGGGAGAGCTACGACCTTGTCATAAATCTGACCCACGATTTGCTCGCAGCTTCTATCTGCAACGGCATCCGAAGCAAAAATAAATCCGGCATGGTCAGTAACCTCGAGGGCCGGGTCGAGATTCGCGGAGACTGGGGCAAGTACCTGTTTTCCGTTGTGACCAGCAGGACCAACAGGGCACAAAATCTTATCAACCTCGTAGACATTCATATCGGGATGGGCGCCCTTGCCCCCGCAGCAATCGACAACTGGCTCACAATTTGCCCGGAGCTGGCGCTAAAAGCCGATCGACTCCTGGTCGATAACGGTTGGAAGCAGCGAGGCAAGTTGGTGGCCTTTCAGATGGGAGCAAATCAGCCCCACCGGGCATGGCCGGTGACAAGCTTTGTCGAACTGGGCGCGGCTTTGACGGAGCACCCTGGAGTTTGTGCGGTATTGCTCGGAGCCCCGGGCGAAAGAGCTCTTGGAGACGAGTTCCTGCGGCTATCGGCCATGCCGGCAATAAACCTCATCGGAAAGACCTCCATCTCCGATCTGCCCGCAATCCTTAAGAACTGCGATCTGCTCGTAAGCAATGATACGGGGACCGCCCACATAGCCGCTGCGGTGGGTACCCGCGTCCTTGGCCTCTACTTTTCCACCGCTTTTTTCGGGGAAACCGCTCCCTTCGGTGCGGGCCACATCGTTTTGCAGGTCGAAACCGAGTGTACGCCCTGCTTACAAGACAGATGCAAGGAAACCTGGTGCAGGGACTACCTGAGGGTGGAAGCCGTAAAGGAGGCCGCAGAGATTTTGCTCTTTGGCCAAACCCATCCCCTCCCGGACTTTCCCAACCTCTCCATCCACCAATCCCGGTTTCTTTCCAACGGGACCCTCATCTACGCCCCTTTGAGCGCAACAATTTCCAACCGGTACCAGGGCGCCCTTCTCAATCGCATACTGTGGGAAAGCGCGTTGGGGCTGGAACACGATGAATCGTTTATCGCCGAATTCTGGCCGAAATTATTCCCTCTCGACTCCTTTCGCTCACAAATTGAAGAACGCCGCACGGAGTATGCCTCCCTTGGCGCCCTCTATCATGAGTCTTTGAAAATTCTCCACCAGGCCGCTATCGCCGGCGGCTCGGATCTCTTCCGGGAAAGCGGCCCCCGCCTGCTTACCCAAAGACTCGAAGAGATCGACAAAAGCATCCGCGCTATGAATTCCTCGCTCATGGCCGCTTTCCACTGCTTCGAAATGTTGGGCCTCAATTGCTCGAACCGGCTCGAATCCGACTCCTCGCCAATCGAAAAATACGCAAAACTCTTCGGCCTTGTAAATACTTCCCTCGCGCTTTTGGATGTCATGGCTTCCGGCAAACTCATGCCTGCAAAACCAATTGCATGAAGGCCTGCATGGGGGCCGACACCGCTTTTTCTTTTCTCATCACCAGCGCAATGAATTCGGGCTTGAAAATGTGGCCCAGGGACAAAAACTGCAGCTTTCGCTCGGCCAACTGCGGCAATCCCCGAACAATTGTGGCGCACGACACCCCAAGGCCCAATTCGACGTAGGCCGAACTCAGTTCAACATTGGAAGACTCCATTACCACGCGGTAGGGGAGCCCCATTTTCCGGAACTCCTCATCTAGAAGCATCCGTCCGCTGTGCCGCAGCCCCTTTGGCGGAAGGATGAGCGGATACCTGGCAAGCTGGGTGAGACTCACCCGCTTCATCGCACCGAGGGGATGGCCGAGGGGCGCCATCACGACGGTTTCGACCCGTTTCCAGCGTATGGCCGCAAGCCCCTTGGGCACGGCCGTTTCGAGTGTCAAACCAATGTCGACATCCGCGCTTCCAACAAGATCGATCACAACGCTTTGGGGCCGGTCGAGCAAAGTGAGCTCCACGCGGGGAAAGCTGCTCCTAAATTTGACTACTGCCTCCGGGAGCAGATGGTAGAGCGTGGTAAACGGCGCGGCAATCCTTAGCCGCCCACCCTCGTTTTGCCTGATGGCCTCCACGGCTTGCCGAAAATCCTCGCTGCCCCGCAAGGCGAGTTCCGCGAAGTTAAGAAAGATTTCCCCCTCCGCGGTAAGCCGCAGATTTCGTTTGCCCGACCGCTCGATGAGCAGGCACCCGAATTCCTCCTCAAGAGCCTTGATCTGCTGGCTAAGCGCCGACTGGCTCCGTAAGGTGGCCTCCGCTGCCCGGGTGAAGCTTTGCAGTTTCACAAGATGATAGAAGCCGATGATTTGCTGCCATTCCATGATGACGATAAGTCCTGCTAATACTAAATGTAAAATCAATTAATTTTACTTATCGCATCCGCTGCCATATCATTTCCGGCCTGTCAAGGAAATATTCTAAACCGCCCAGCCAAAAGGAGACGCATCATGAAAGCCTCATTAGCCACGGGGATCGCCTTCGATTTCAGCTTCCTTGTCTCGGACCAAAAAACCGTGCCGCGTCTTTTTCCGGAATCCCCCGAGTTTCAGTTGATGCCCAAAGTATTTGCGACGGGTTACCTGGTCGGACTACTCGAATGGGCCTGCATAGCGGCGATAAACCCCCATATCGACTGGCCGGCGGAACAGAGCGTGGGAATTGCCATAGATGTCTCCCACACCGCAGCCACTCCGCCCGGGTTAACCGTTCGCATACGGGGAAAAGTAGTAAAGGTCGCGGGGCGCAAGATCACGTTCTTCATCGAAGCCGAGGACGGGATAGACAAGATATGCCAGGGATACCATGAACGGTTTGTGATCGACGCCCAAAAATTTAATGAAAAAGCCGCGGCCAAAGCCTCCCTTGCGGCTTCTCTCAAAAGCCCCCGATGCGTCGAAAGCCTGGAACCGATAAAGCGACATCTCAAATGAAAATCTCATTGGCTCGCAGACAGGACATCAACAAATTTGACTTTACTGCCGAGTGGGGATATCTCAGGAAAACACACTGGCAAGATTGCAATGCGGCTACAATGGACGGTAACAGACAGGATTCAGGAGTTTCGATGAAACAGGTACGCGTTGAAGATGCGGTCGGAATGGTGCTGTGTCACGATATCACCCGGATCTCTCCCGGTGAATTCAAAGGACGGGCGTTCCGAAAAGGCCAGCGGATCGAGGCCGAGGACATCCCTTTGCTAAAGGACCTTGGCAAAGAGCACTTGTTTGTATTTGAATTAAAGGAAGGCTGGCTACACGAAGATGACGCGGCCCGGCGCATCGCCATGGCAGCGGCAGGACAGGGCCTCGCCCTAAGTGATCCCGTCGAGGGCCGGGTCAACCTGTCAGCCTCCTGGCCGGGTGTTTTGAAGGTGGATGCCGCGGCCCTTCTGCGCATCAACTCCATCGAGCAGATCGTTTTCTCCACCCTTCACACCAATCAGCAGGTAGGCGCCGGGCGCATGGTGGCAGGCACGCGGATTATTCCCCTGGTGACCGATGAAGCCAGGATCGCCCAAGTGGAAACGATTTGCCGCCAATCTTCGCCCCTTGTGTCCGTTCGCCCCTTCCGCCGGCTCGATGTGGGCATCGTGACAACTGGCTCCGAGGTCTATTCGGGCAGAATTGAAGATCGATTCGGACCGGTTCTAAAAACCAAATTCGCCGAGTTGGGCAGCTCCGTCCTTGGCCAGATCCTGGTCGCAGACGATATTGGAAAGACGGTTGCCGCCATTCACGCCTTCCTGGACAAGGGCGCCGGCCTGGTTGCGGTCACAGGAGGCATGTCGGTTGACCCCGACGATTTGACCCCTGCAGCCATCCGCTCTGCGGGCGGAGAGGTCGTGGTCTACGGCGCGCCGACTTTCCCGGGGGCCATGTTTATGCTGGCCTATATCAACGGCATCCCGGTGGTGGGCCTGCCCGGTTGTGTTATGTACTACCGGGCCAGTGTTTTCGACCTGGTGGTGCCCAGGATTTTGGCCGGGGAAACGCTTAGCCGGGACGATATCGTGGCGATGGGACATGGAGGCCTTTGTTCCGGATGCGAGGATTGCCGCTATCCGATCTGTTCCTTCGGAAAGACCGTTTGATACGAAGCTGCATTCAAGATGGGTCAAAAAGATGGCGCTACAGCGGTTCCCGATAGGGGCTGGCGTAGAATGGGTGGAAATTTTCTACCCGAGATAAGCGCGCAATTTTAGGGGAGTTAGCCGGAGAATATCCTGCGCCCGCTATCCGGCGCAGTCCGGCAAAAATGGAACAACTTACCAGGGTGATCAGTTCAAAAATACGTCGCGGTAATGGTCGAAATGCTCGGTTACCGATCCAGCCCCGCGAATCACCGCTCGAAGCGGGTCTTCGGTTTGGATCACATCGAGTCCCACGGCCTGGTGAATCAGCGCTCGAAGCCCTTTTAGCAGCGCCCCGCCTCCGGCTAGCCAGATCCCGTTTTCAGCCACATCGGAGGCCAGATCGGGCGTTGCCTTCTCCAGAACGCGCCGAACCGCTTCAATTATCGCCAGTGTGGGCTCCCGCATGGCCAGCCTGATGTCGGAATCGGTAATCGTGATCACTTTGGGCATGCCCGATGCCAGATCTTTTCCGCGAAGCTTTATCTCCAGCGTTTTTTTGAGGGGCACAGCCGAGCCGATCTTCATCTTAATGACTTCGGCCATCATTTCGCTTATGGCCACGCTGTGTTTTTGCCGGATATAGTTGCAGATGGCTTCATTTGCTTCATCGCCCGCCACCCGTAGCGACTCGCTGCAGGAAACGGCGAACTTGGAAATTATGGCCACCTCGGTGGTGCCTCCGCCAATGTCTACCACCATCTGCCCGGAGGGCTGATCGATCGGAAGCCCTGCCCCTATCGCGGCCGCCATCGGCTCATCGATCAGGAATACCTTCCCTGCCCCCGCCATATCGGCGGCCTCGATCACTGCCCGCTTTTCAACCGAAGTGATCCCGACCGGGACGGCTACCACCAGCTTGGGCCGGGAGAGAGGAAAACGCCGGAATACCTTCCCGAGAAATGAGCGGACCATAAAAGAAGCCGTTTCGAAATCATAGATCACCCCGTCGCGCATCGGCCGGGTTATGATTGTCCCCTTGGTGTGCCGGCCGGCCAGGTTTTTGGCTTCCCGCCCTATGGCTATCACCTCTCCGGAACTCTTTGCCGTGGCGACCATGGAAGGTTCGTCCAAAACGATACCCTTGCCCTTGACATATATGAGGGTATTTGCGGTGCCCAAGTCCATAGCCATGTCTTTGGCTAAAAAATCCATCATTCGGCCGAACATTTCGCGATCCCCCTTAAGCTCCAGATTTGCAAAGTTGGCGAACTATATATCAAAAGAAACCTTCTTTGTGCAAAATATAGTTTTCCCGAAACCCGATTAATCTATATGCCGATTTTTAGAGAGACACCAGGGTGATTTCGGTTGACAAAAAGTCGCTACATCTCCATAGATACACAATCTTGGGTCCTGCGGAACAGTGGGTCCGGACACGGAAAATCCAGCCTTGGGGATATCGCTCGGGGTTATTCCAGAAGGCGGGAAGAAACAACTAAAGAGGAGGGGTTGCGATGCGGGGCAAGGGGCAGTTTGTGTGGCTATTTATCCTGTTTACTTTCTGCTCATTTATTCCACAGATTTCTCATGCCGTGGAATATAAGCACGTTAATGCTCGTTCGGCCATCTTATGCGATATGACCTCGGGCAAGGTGCTCTACGAGCAAGATGCCGATACGTTAATCCCCCCTGCCTCACTGACAAAAATTCTCACTCTCTACCTGACTTTCCAAGCCATAGAGTCCGGGCAGATAAGTCTTTCCGACAAGGTCAGGGTCAGCAAACGCGCAGCCTCGATGCCCAAAGTCCGCATGGGGCTAAGAAGAGGCGATATCGTTACCGTCGCCCAACTCATCCACGGCATGGCCATCGAGTCCGGAAACGACGCCGCCGTGGCCATGGCGGAACACATCTCCGGGAGCGTCGAAAGTTTTGTCGCCAGGATGAACGTAAAAGCCCGCCAACTCGGGATGACCAATTCCCGATTCATGACGCCTAACGGATTGCCGGCCGCAGGACAATTCACTACTGCGCGCGACATCTTGAAGCTTTCCACCGCCTACATCGGCCGCTTCCCCCAGGCGCTGGCGATAAGCTCCATCCGATCGTATACCTATAAGGGCAAAACCGATCATAATCCCAACAACCTTCTGGGCAGGTGCCCGGGAGTAGATGGTCTAAAAACCGGTTTTGTCTGCGCCTCCGGCTTTAATATTTCCGCGACCGCCATGCGGGACCATAAAAGGATAATTGCCGTCGTGCTCGGCGCCACAAATCCCGGGATCCGCTGCATAGACGCGGAAAACCTCATCGAAGAGGGATACAGTGAGATAGGCGGCCCCTGTTACGCCCGGAAAGACTACCCGCACCCAGTCGCTACGGCCTCAGCCAAAGTCGCCCGTGGCGCTAAAAGCCGCAGAGTGCGCCGCGCCGCCCACGCACGGCGAGCAAAGCTTGCCGCCTGCCCCGGGTCTCATCATCCGAAAAGAAGGCTTGCTCGCAAAATACCCACCGCCCATGCGCCAAGGATCGCCCACTCCCGGGTGAGCTCCAAAAAAACGGGCCCACGCTCTTTGGCCCGCGCCCGACGCAAAGCCCCCAAGGTGGCTTTGCGCCAAAGAAAGGCCGCCCTCGCTTTGGCGAGAGCACAAAAGAACGCGGCCGGCCATCGCAAAATTTCCAGCAGGGCCGTTTCCAAAAGGAAAAAACTCGCAAAAACCGCCTCCCGCAAAAAAACCCTGTGCGCAAACTCCACCAAATGCTCGGCCAAAGCGCGCAGAGCCTCCAACAAGAAGAAGGTGCTCGCCCACAGGCGAACCCGGGTGAAAACCGCCATAAAGAAAAGACACCGCGGCGCCAGTCATGCCCGCGAAGAAAACCGACCGATAGGCTGAAAAATAACTGGCGCGACCACTTTCATTCGGGGCCATTGAGGAAATCGCAAGGGGTGATATAATCTTTGCCGTTGGGGATGTGACGCGGCGATTGTTGTCATGGTTTCGCCATGGCTGCCCGGGATCGGGCGACGCCGTGGTCTTTGGCGGCATAATTTCCGGGCAAAAAAACTTTTTCTCCCCTTCCAGCCTCTTGCTTGATGCAGGGCATAATCCAGGAGAACAAAATGAGCAACTTTGAATATAGAGTCACCCTCCATCCGGTTCAAGCGTTCAGGGAAATCGTCTTATTTTGTTCCCGGGATGGGGGATGCAGCGCGGAAATAGTGCCGTCCGAACAGATAAGAAAGATGGAGAGTTTGCTAAACGAAGGCGGACTGGAGGGTTGGGAACTGGTGCAGGCAAGTTTTGGAAAAGAGGGGCTGCTCGTTTTTTGGAAAAGACTGCTCGCCTAGCCTCACAAGTGGTCTTCTACCACGAACGACGCACCCCGACACCGTTTGCCGAGAGAAAATCCTTTATCTCTTTTATCGTATAGGCGCCGTAGTGAACCATGGAGGCAATGAGCGCCGCGTCCGCGCGGCCTTGGCTTAGAACGTCCACCAGGTGCTGAGGCTCTCCGGCCCCCCCTGATGCGATGACCGGTATGCGCACACCGGTCGAAATCAGCCGGGTCAGCTCGATTTCATAGCCGGTCTTCATCCCGTCGGCATCTATCGAGTTAAGACATATCTCGCCTGCCCCCAGCCGTTCGGCTTCCTTCGCCCACCACAGCGCATCGATTCCCATGGGGGTCCTGCCGCCGTTTATGACGATTTCGTAGCCCGATGGTATCTTTTGGGAAACCCCGACCTTTTTTACGTCCATTCCCAAAACCACGCACTGGTTGCCGAAGGCCTGGGCGCCCTGCCCGATAATCTCCGGGTGTAGCACTGCCGCCGAATTTACGGAGACCTTCTCCGCTCCGGCAAGCAAGACCTCGCGCATGTCCTCCAGGGTCCGAATGCCGCCTCCGACCGAAAAAGGAATAAATATTGTCTCCGCCACCCGCCGGACCACATCGAGCATGATCGGGCGGCGCTCGCTGGAGGCTGTAATGTCGTAGAAAACAATCTCATCGGCGCCCTGCTCGTAGTAGAACCGCCCCATTTCCACGGGGTCGCCGATATCGATATTGCCCTTGAATTTGATCCCCTTGGTCGTTTTACCGTCACGAACGTCGAGGCAGGGGATGATGCGTTTGCTGAGCATGAAAGGTCCAGTTCTTAGGAAACACCGCTCCAGCGGCAGAAATTATCAAGGAGCCTCAGCCCCGGATTTCCACTTTTTTCGGGATGAAACTGCACCGCGACAAGGTTTTGGAACGCGACAGCGGAGGTGAAGGTGATTCCGTATTCGGTCGTACCGATGGAAATGTCTTCGCGCTCCGGTTGCGGATAATAGCTGTGGACAAAATAGAATTCGCTTCCCGCCGGGATATCCCGAAAGACTGGATGGTCTTTGGAAAACACCACCTCATTCCAGCCCATATGGGGAATCTTTAGAAAATCCCCTTTGCCCGAGCATAGTTTCTGCGGAAACCGCACCACTTGGCCGGACAAAAGCCCAAGGCATCGGGTCTGATTTTCTTCGCTTAGATCAAAGAGCACCTGGAGCCCGACACAGATGCCAAGAATGGGGACCTTTTCGGCAAAAAGCTCTCCGAGCAGCTTGTCCAGTCCCAGCTCTTTTAGGCTTTCCATGGATTTGCCCGCCGCTCCCACGCCCGGAAACACCACCTTGTCCGCTTTGCGGATTTCCTCCCGGGAGTTGGTGATCCGGCACGGAAAGCCCAGATAATCCAAAGCGCGCCTGACGCTGGTAAGGTTTCCGGCTTTATAATCGAGTATTGCAATCACCTGCGAAGCGCTCCTGTAGACAAAATTTTATGACCGGTACACATTATCCCAGATTCGTGCTAAGGGTCAAGCGCGTGTTGCGCTCGGCCGGTGGGATTCTTGCCAGATTGTCTTCCCCTCGCATAAATTCCAGCTATCCGGGGTAAATTTTATATTGTATTATCCGCTTAGCGGGTTTAAGCGAATCGATAAACCGGCCAACTCCTTTATAATACAGGATCTATTGTGCATAATAGCTGGTTGCCGACCATTCGAAGCAGGCTCTACTGCCTCATGCTCGCCACACTTATACCTCTTCTTTCTTTGCAGGCCTGGTATCTGTATGAAGGATATCGGGCAAAGCAGGCAAGCGAATTTCGCGAGAACCTGGAGATGGCCAAGGCGGTGGCGGGAACCTTCAACATGTTCGTAGAAGATGTTCTCCACCAGGAATCGGCCATCGGCATACATCTGGCCACCCCCCCACGGCCTCTTTCAGTCGAGCGGATGAATGGTATCCTTGCGGCAAACAAGCAGGCATTCCCCACGGTCCGAGATTTTGCCTGGCTAACGCCCACGGGACGCATTATCGCCTCCAGTTTGGCGAAAACGATTGGAGTAGACGTAGCGGAGCGCGGCTACATCCGGAAAATCACCCGGGGAAGCAAATGGTCGGTAAGCAATCTCTTGCCGGCGCGCTCCACTGGTGAGCCGATTTTCTCCATCTGCAGCGGTATCCGCGACAGAAACGGCAAGCTGCTGGGGATTGCCTTGGCCGCGGTAGATGCCGATAAATTAAGCACCATCTTAAAGCTCGACCTGTCCCGAAAAGGCGTGATTTCCATCCTGGACGACAAAGCCATGATGGTCGATTCCTACCCCCGAAGAGATGTAAAATGGTCTGAGCGAAATGTTTTGGCAAAACGCCCGGCCATCGGGCGGGCGCTGCACGGCAAGGTGGTCACCGGCGTTTTCCCCGGTTTGTTTGCCGAAAGCAAACGGATCGTTGCCTGTGTTCCCGCAGGCCCGGGATGGGTGGCTTGCGTTAGCCGCTCCGAACGCGAGGTTATGGCCCCGATCAGGTACAGGACCATCCAGGAGTCGATCTTTTCACTCCTCCTTACCGCCGCGATCTTTTGTGCCGCATTTTTACTCTCCCGTATTATTTCCGACCCTATCGGGCGGCTTGGTCGTCATGCGCTCGTTTTGGGCACTCAAACGCGAACCGAGCCGATCGAATTCAAGGGCCCCGTGGAACTCCTCGAGCTTGCTTCGGCCTTTAACGCCATGGCCGAAAAGATCGGCGACCGCGAAGAAAGGTTGCGCAACTCCGAGGAGAAGTACCGTGAACTGGTGGAAAACGCAAACTGTGTGATCCTTCGCATGGGGCTCGACGGGACCATTGTCTACCTAAACGAATTCGGGCAGAGCTTATTTGGCTATACCGAGCAAGAGATTTTCGGCCGCCACGTCGTTGGCGCCATCGTGCCCGAAATGGATTCGGCGGGGCGCGACCTCAACCTGGCGATTGCCGATATTTTGCGTAATCCGCACCAACATGCGATCTCCGAGTACGAAAACGTATGCAAAAACGGCGACAGACTCTGGGTGTTATGGGCCAATAGAGCCATTTTGGACGAATCGGGCTCTATTAGCGGCGTGCTCTCCATCGGCGCAGACATAACCGCCCGGAAAAGAGCCGAGGAAAACCTAAGGAATTCGGAGCGGGAAAAAGCGGGAATCCTTGGCAGTTTGCGAAATGTGGCAGTGGGGTACCTGGATACGCGGATGCGGGTAATCTGGACCAATTCCGCGGTTAAACATGTCTTTGGTCTCGCGCCGGAAGAAATTGAGGGGAAAAAGTGCTACGAAGCCATCCACGCACGGTTGCAGCCCTGCGATAACTGTCCAGTCCGAACCTCACTGCAAACGGGAAAACCGGGAGAAGGTGAAACAGCCGCAGAAGATGGCAGGGTATGGCTGGTTTCTTCAAACCCGGTCAAAGACTCATCCGGAAAAGTAACCAACGTCGTCATATCTTCTATGGACATCACCGCTCGAAAGGAAATGGAAGAAGCGCTGCGGGGGGAGATCGCAGAGCGAAAACAGGCCGAGGCGATGCTGCGCCTTGATGAAGCGCGCCTTCAGGCCCTGTGGCGGCTAAGCCAGATGAGTGAATCCTCCCCCGATCAAATCGCGGAGTTCGCTCTCGAACTTCTCGTGGGGCTTACGGAAAGTCAAGTCGGGTGGATCGGGTTTCTTGACGAAGCCGAAACGGTTTTGACCTCTCATGTCTGGCCCACGTTGGACTCCCCGGGCCCGCAAATGCCTCTGGGCGCGGAGGAGCTATTCGGTGAAGCTATTCGGGAAAGAAGAGTCGTAGTCGTAAACGACTGCAAAAACGTCGCTTTTGGAAATTTCCCGGTAAATCGCATTGCCGTCGATCGTGTCATGGTAGTCCCGGTGTTTGACGGCGAGCGGGTCGCAGCAATCGCAGGAGTCGGAAACAAGGCTTCGGCCTATGACTTTTCGGATGCCAGGCAACTGACGCTTCTGCTCGATGGAATGTGGAATATCATAGAGCGTGAACAAACAGAGAAGCACTTGCGCGAGTCCGAGAGTCTGGCCGCCATGGGCAGGGCGATGGCCGCTCTCGCCCACGATATGAAAACCCCGCTGATTGCGATTGGGGGCTTTACTCGCCTGGCGCAAAAACGACTACAGGATAACTCCCCGGTCCAGGAGCTTTTGGAAATCGCCGTAAAAGAAACCGCCCGAATGGAAGCCATGGTGAAAAACATGCTCGATTTTTCGCGCCCCCTGGAATTGGAGTGTGCAAGCACCGATGTGGGAGCCCTCGTGGCCGAGTGTATGAAACTGGTCGAGCCCTTGGCCACGGAGCGCAAAGTAAGGCTTTCCAACCGGATGGCTTCCGGCCCCCGACTGTTTGCCAGATTGGACGCTGCCAGAATGAAGCAGGTGCTCATAAATATTTTGACAAACGGCGTTCAGGCCTCACCCGAGGGTGAGCAAGTAATCGTTGACTCTCATGCCAAAGGGGAAAAGCTCGAAGTAAGCGTGGTTGACTCCGGCTGCGGCATTGCGCGAGATAAAAGGGAGCAGATTTTTTCTCCTTTCTACACCAGTAAAAAGGATGGCGCAGGCCTTGGCCTTCCCATTGTCAAAAAAATTGTCGAGGCCCACCGCGGTCGCATAGAGATCGTTGACAATCCCGAAAAAGGGATAACCTTTCGGGTGGAAATCCCGATAAGGTGATCGCCCCCCCCCCCTGCGGATTAAGCGCAAATGATTCTTGGACAAGCCCAAAATGTAGCCCCAAATGTGTAGGTTGGGTTGAGTGAAGCGAAACCCAACCTACACAAATTGGTATAAAAAGGCTGTGTCCAGGCTGCCGCGCAAAGCGCAAACGGAAAACAGACGATGGGTCGAATGGCGCCCTGACGTGCCGGGTCTTTAGCCACGACTCCCGGGAAACAGCCTTTACCGTTGCCTCAACCGCGCCGTGCCGCCATTGCGGATCGGCTTACAACCAGCTTTCGCGCCACGGCGGGGCGCGTCTTGGCGGTGCGCCGGTCATGCTTCGTGCAGGAAGTGTCGGCCTCCCAACCGGAACGAGGAACCGTGGAGCCCCTCGCATACCCTATTTTCATGTTGTCTTTTGTCCCTAATTTATGACACCGCCAAGCCCTCGATATCACAGGCGCGGATTCTTGTGTCACAAATCTAGATTTATGACATTCGGGATGAAACGGCTATGCGGGCAGCCTGGTCAAGGCTTGCCGAACTCCTTCGAGATAGCGCTGTTATCAGCGTAGCGCTACAGAACGTGCCTGTTGATGGCGACCGAACGGCAGGGCAAGCTGGATTTGCTCATAGGGAACGCGAGGGCAAATTGTGCCGCCCTCGCCCTTGAGCAATTCAACCAGCCCGAAACGCTCCATGTTTTTCAGTGTCCGGGACAAGTTTGATTTGGCCCGACCGGACAAGACTTCCAGTTCCGCAATAGACTTGGGCTGTTGTTCGATGATAAGGTTTAGCAGTGTGCGGTTTTTATCCGACAGTACGCGGGCAAGGCTTTCGATTGACGTAAACCAAAGCTTTGGCTCGTTGTTCCCCGGTTTCAGGTCCCCCCGCGCAATTGCCATGGTGCGCTTTTTCATTTCTTCATAGGGTGCTATGCCAATTCGCAAGATTTTCATGGGAGACTTCCTTTCTCTTTCAATACGGCATCCACATCGCTCCAGAAGTCCCGCAAAAGCGTCGCGGCGTCCTTGTATTTATACGGCTTGACCACGCCATGCCGGTGCCGGTGATCGTGCGTTGCCATTGCGCGTCGCGACGGACCACTGCCGATGCTAACAGTGTGAGCGTTATCAAAACCGACGAGCCGTTCTCCATCCGCCGCATGGAGTGTCAGGGAATAGTTGACGCCATGCGGTCGCTCATCGGAAGGGGCCACGCGCTTTACGACGAATTTCACCCAGTGCTTGCCGAGTGGATCGACGACGAGCACGACGCCATCAAGCGCAAGGAGATCGTCAAGCTCCGGCTCTTCTTTCTGTTTCACCATCCGCTTGTTGTTATCATCGGATGATAACCATTGCAACCGGGATTCGCCAGTCGATCCGTTTTCGGGAGGCCCCATTTTTTTGCTGAATCAAGTGTCCAATTTTTTCCGGTAGCGGCTGGTATCATAAATCAAGATTCTTAAAGAGGCAGTTATGCACCCTCGAAGGCAAAACGCGCCTACAGGGGGTTTCTATACATCGAATAAAACGGGGATACTGCGAGCGCCGTGCATGATACGTTCAATGCGGATTTTTTCAGCGCCGACCGTGTAAAAAATCAGGTAGTTTCCGAAAGACGCCATGCGGATGCCTTCGCCAAGTTCATGGCGCAAGGGTGCGCCCAGAGGCCTGGCGACGATTTTGGCACACTGTTCCCGTATAGTTTCCTGAATAAAAGAAACAGCGCGGGACGGGTTGTCACGCGCTATGTAGTCGCCGATTTCTTCAAGATCGCGATCGGCGAGCGGGGAAAATATGCAATGCATGGGCTGTCTCAAGATTGGCTTGTGATCTTGCTGTATTTTGCTTCAAGCCTGTCGAAAACCTTGTCAGCCGGAATACCGGGGCCGCTGTCCTTGCCGTCTTGAATCTGTTGGCGAAGAACTTTGATTTGCGCCTCCCGCAGTTCTTCATGTTCCTCCAACAAGCGCAACGCGTCGCGTATAACCTCGCTTGCGCTACAGTAGCGCCCTCTTTCGATTTGTTGCTTGATGAAGCTCTCAAAATGGGAGCCTATGGCGTAGCTGGATGGCATGGCCAAACCTCCTTTATCCGTATTTATCAATTTTTGATAACATGGGAAGGGGAAGGTTTCAAGCCAATTCCAAAAAATATCCTGTTCCCGTAGCTTTCGCCTTGCCCCTTTTGCCTTGTGCCATCAATTTAGTTTTTTGCCACGGGCCGGGTGCGGCAAGATATTCACCGATAAGGCCTCGGGTATGACCAAGCGGGCGGCGCGAGAAAAATGGCTCAAGGCTCTCGACGCGCTGACGGTCTGGAAGCTTGACCGGCTGGGCCGGTCGCTGCGTGACCTTATCGCCCTGCTGGATGATCTGAAAGCGAAGGGCGTGGCCTTCCCCCTCGCCGGCTGAGGCTATCGGCACGGAAACACCCACGGGCCGCGCCATGTGGCAAATGGGAACTTGAACGGTCGTTATTCCAAGAACGAACAAAGGCGGGCCGCGCGGCGGCTGTGGCCCGCAAGCGGCTGCTATCCGCGTAGCAAGCCTCCCACGCGCGGAAATTGAAAGAGCAGGGGGAAGGTCCGGGGCATGTAGCAAAATCGTTCAAGGTCTCGCGCCGCAGAGCCTTGGGAGCTTCAAGCCGTGGTCAAACTTTATAAACAACGGCTTTACGATTTTAAGAAATGACAAGATACGATTTTTTGTCCAGTTAGCCTTTACGCTCGAAAATATTAGTCAATGCCAAGCGTTTGTTGTGCAATCGCTGTGTTTTCCCGATCGAATTGTTGAGGGCGATTTATAGCAACTATCGCTTCAGCGAGATACTCCATTTTATCTTTGGTACATCCCTTATCTTTACGCTACCCCTTATCTCTTAAAAAGGCGTCCCTTTGGGCTCGTGTGGATCGCGAGACGGGCCCCGGGCGTGATCTTCTGGTTGGGCCTCAGATCGTTTTGCGCGCAAAGGGTCCGTACCGGAACATGAAACCTTCGGGAAATAGTCCACAGCGTATCGCCATGGCCGACCATGTAGC
Source organism: Syntrophobacteraceae bacterium (assembly GCA_031292215.1). Classification (GTDB taxonomy): domain Bacteria; phylum Desulfobacterota; class Syntrophobacteria; order Syntrophobacterales; family Syntrophobacteraceae; genus SbD1. Next base: position 102,058 of record JARLHO010000125.1, read on the forward strand.
AAACCCTTTTGGCCACCACAGCCTTTTTGGGTTTCCAGTCGATTCTTTTCGCAGGGGTCTGCTTTCGGTTGTGGGCAAGCAGGACCCTCGTAGCGCTGTGTTGGCGGGACCTCCCCGATTTGACGCGGCCATGTGCCGATAAGGCCGGGACCGCCGCGAGCCTTTCGGCCATAAGGCGCCGGGAACTCCCGGTGTGCTTCTTGCCTGCCCGCGCGGTTGCAGTCCGCTTGTACCTTCTGGCCCGATTTACCCGGGTATCGGCGCGCGCAATCCTGTAAACGGCTGGGGCCTGGGCCAAGGTTTTGTAAAAAGAGCCCGAACTGCGTGCAAACTCCTTTTCCGGCTTTGCTTCGCAGGGCTGCCGGCTTGCCAGCGCGGCGAGGACCCCGTCGCGGCAGCCAAGCGGCACGCACAGTTTGTATTCCGAACAGCAGGGCGGGGTCACGGGTTTACACAACTCGGGGTTGCAATTGAGAAGCTCAGTTTTTGGCACCCCGATCTGTTTGCCTACCCAGGCGAGTTTCACCCCACCGGGCACGCTCACTTTTTCATACCGTGCGACGTAGTGGTCGGGCCTGTACCAAAACCCGTAGCGGCCGGGCGCCCTGGCAATGATCACTGCGGCAAAAACCCTCGGAACGTAAGCCCGTGTTTCGGCGGGCAGCCGGCCGGCCTCTGCGAGCTCCCAGAAAGTTTTTAGCCCGCTTCTGTCCAGGGCTTCCCGCACGGTCCTCTGGCCGGCATTGTAGGCGGCAAGGGCAAGGGGCCAGTCGCCGAATATGTCGTAGAGGTGCGAAAGATAATCGGCCGCAGCCTGTGCGGCCTTCATCGGGTTGCATCTCTCATCGATCCAGCGGTTCTTGAGAAGTCCCAGGCGGGCGCCCGTCTGGGGGATGATTTGCCACATTCCCACGGCATTTGCTCTCGATCTGGCCTTGGGAATAAAACCGCTTTCCACGAGCGCGACGTAGACGAGATCGGGCGGCAGCCCCGTTTTCCTAAAGATCTTCTTGGCAGGCTGCACATAGTTGCAGGCCCTGTCGAGTTCAATCTGGAAGCCTCTGTGGTGAACATCGGAAAATCCGGCCACAGCGGCATCGATAGTGCGCTGCCTGGGTATGGGCAGTTCACATTTTGGAGGATTTACGGATGGCTGCTCCGGTTTTGGAGGGGCCGGGGAGGTGAGATCGGGCGTTTGGGGACCGGAAGAATCTTGCCGAGATAGAAGAGTGCACCCGCTAAGAAGTGAGAAAATACAGCCCGAAAGGACCAAAAAAGCAGACACCCGATGCTTCATTATCAAAACTCCCCCCCCTATATCAAAATCTCAAAATGGAGTCCGCTGTCCTCCCTGCGAGCTGCAGGGCAACCGTCCCCTACCCGGGGCCGCGGTCTTTTGGATTTAAGACCGCAGAAACGGCTCCAAAGCAATCCCCATAACGTTTGGCGCGCTGGAAAACAGATCCTTGCGCGGCCATATTTTTCCTTGCGCACCGTTATTATGAAGGTTGAAATCAAGTTTTGCGGCGATAACCTACCAGATCTTTTGCGAAGACGAAAGACGCTAAATCCAAGGACAGTTCCTTGGACAGTTCCTTTACTCCGCGTCGGACACCCGATAAATTCCAGCAGGTGGGGCAGAGCGCGGGTCGGCGGGGGCGGACCGCACAGCCCAACGTGATTTAAAAACCACTTATCAATTTCGCCTCGCAAGCCGATCTATAACCTGAGTTACCTGTATGAATCCCCCGCCGGTTGCAAACGAATCGTGAGAGACCCCCGAGGGGGGGGAATGTTTTCGATGTGCGCAGCCCCGGGAGGTGGGATGTTTCGATGCGCGAGCCTCCATCGCGCAGGATCGGGAGTGGTCCCCATCCGGAGTGTTTCTAAAGTTTCAAACTTGCAAACAAGGGAGGGAGATAAGCCGAAATGGTGAATAAACAGATGTCTATTCTGGTCGTAGACGATCTGGCCAGTATGAGGATGCAGGTGCGAGGGCTGCTTGGACAAATGGGGTTTAAAAATATTACGGAAGCACGCGATGGCAAAGAGGCCATAACATTACTCGACCGTACGGAAATCGATTTCGTCATATCCGATTGGAACATGCCTGAGATCGATGGGATGGGTCTTCTGCACTATGTCAGAAACCATGAGATGTACGAGAAACTTCCCTTTTTGATGGTGACCGGCCAATCGGATAAAAATAATGTAATCGAGGCGGTCCGGGCAAAAGTGAGCAACTACATTGTCAAACCCTTCACCCCGGATACTCTCGAGATGAAAATAAGAGCTGTTCTACGTTCCACTGAACCGCTCTGGGAAAAGTAAAACGATGGGCATGGCCAGCGAAATTGTTGTCAACGAGTTTGTTGCCGAGGCGCGCGAGCACCTAAGCAATACCGAATACGACCTGCTTGCCATGGAGAACTGCGTCGAATGTGAATTCTCTGAGATTGTAGACCGGCTTTTCCGCTCGATTCACAGCATTAAGGGAGCATCGGGGACCTTCGGGTTTCCTGCAATAATGGAGCTTAGCCACGCGATGGAAAACGTGCTGCTCCTGTTTAGAAAGGGCGAGGCGACCCCCGATCACGAAAACATAAACGATCTCCTAAATGGTGTCGATAAGCTCAAATGCATGATCGAAGACATTTATTCGAGCTCCAGCGTCGATTGCCGAAAAGAGCTCGAAAGGCTAAACGCCATTTTGCCGGCATTGGGCAAATCCCCCATGGAGAATTCCGGAAACGACTCCAAAGCCGCACCTCTTGATCCTTCGAACTCCAATGGGCAACCGCTCCCGCCAAGCAGGGCCATAAAGCTCGTGATAAAGGGCCGGGGCAACACGTTTGCTACATTCCTGCCGGAGGCCGAGGAACTAAGCTCAGCGCTTTCCATGCAGCATTTTGTGTTTGCGATTCGAACCGAGAAGAAAACAAGTGTCGATTTTTTGGCCAAATTGGAGGAGTTCGGTCAATGTCTTGCAACCGACTCCGGCGCTCCGGACCAGGCGGACGGGACCTGCTGCTACCTTTTTTCCACGGTGCTCGAACCCGATCTTGCAGGCGCGGCCCTGGATATCCCCGAGGAGCAGATCGACCACATAGCGCCCGAAATCTTGCAACAGGCGCTCGTAGCGCCCCCAGCCACCCCACCGCCCCCCGAGCCTTCGCAGCCCCCCCGGTCCTGCCCGCAACCGCCTCTTGGTCAACCGGCGCCCCGGAAAGAAAAGACAACCCCCCCGGAGACCATCCGGGTAAATGTGGGGCTTCTTGACACCCTGATCAACCTGGCCGGCGAGCTTGTCCTGGGACGCAATCAGCTTCGCCAGATCCTCGATGCCACAGTGGATACGAACCCGAGGCTTCGGACTATCATTCAAAACGTTAACCTGGTCACAAGCGAAATGCAGGCGCATATCCTCCGGATGCGCATGCAGCCCGTAAAAAATATATTCAGCAGGATGCACCGGCTCGTGCGAGACCTTTGCGAACAACTCATTAAGGAAATAGAGCTATCGACCGAAGGCGGCGAGGTGGAGTTGGATAAGTCTATTCTTGAAGGGTTGATCGATCCTATTGTTCACATTCTGCGAAACTGCGTCGACCATGGCATCGAGCCCCCCGCGGAGCGAATAGCTGCGGGAAAGCCCGCGAAGGGGCAAATCCGCCTGCGCGCCTCCCATGAGGGAGGACAGGTGAACATAGCGGTAGCCGATGACGGGCGGGGGATGAATACGGGGGCAATCGTTGAAAAGGCGCTCGCTCAAGGAGTCTTAAACCTCGATGAGGCCAGAAGACTCAGCGAAGGCGATAAGCTGGGGCTCATTTTTCTCCCCGGTTTTTCCACCGCGATACAGGTGACCAATGTGTCGGGCAGGGGCGTTGGAATGGATGTCGTAAAGACCAATGTCGAAAGGTTTGGCGGCCACGTCGATATTGAATCCGTTCAAGGTGTGGGAACCACCATCCGTATAAGGATTCCCCTGACACTGGCGATCATTTCCTCGCTTATGGTCGGGGCCGCGAACCAGCGTTTCGCCATCCCGCAGGTAAATGTCAAAGAGCTCGTGTGCATTCCGGTCGAAAACAGGCGTCGCCGGATCGAACAAGTTGGCGACGCGGTCGTTTTGCGTCTTCGCGAACAACTCCTGCCGCTTGTGCGGCTAACCGACGCCGTGGGGCTTAGCCCGGATTTCATTCATCCCGAGACTGGCGAACGTTTACCGGACCGCCGCCAAAGGATAGCCGATCGCCGGGTGAACCTGGACGGCCGGGAGGACCAAACGGACCGCAGACACTCCCCTCGGGGCGATGTGTACGTTGTCGTTTTGAGGGTGGTCGGAAACATGTTCGGACTGATCGTGGATGAGCTCTTCGACATAGAAGAAATCGTGGTCAAACCCCTCTCCGATCACATAAGGGACTGCCGATGTTTTGCGGGATCGACCATACTGGGGGACGGCCGCGTGGCGATGATCCTGGATGCGCCGGGAATCGCCTCTTCGGCCGGGCTCGCTTTTGCCGAGGTAAAATGCGAGCAGCTCCGAAGGCTGGCAGACGAATCGGGTCTGCGAAAATCCGCTGCCCCAAGTGTCTCCACACTGCTGTTTAAAGGCGCCCCGCAAGAGCTTTTCGCCCTTCCGCTCTCCACTATCTCTCGGCTTGAAAAGATCACCCGCGAGGCGATCACCCGGATTGGCAACCAGGAATTTGTAACCTATTGCGGTAAGGTCCTGCCGCTTATGCGCCTCGATGCGTTTCTCCCGGTGAGTCCCCTTGCCTCCACCGACGAACAACTGCATCTCATCATACCCAAATCGGCCGAATTGGCTGTGGGACTTCTTATCTCGCAGGTCATCGACGTGGTCGAGCTTGCGGTGGAACCGGGTAGAGACGCCGATACTCCCCCCTGCCTGCTGGGCTCGGCGGTAGTAGAGGGCAGGATTACCATGTTTGTGGATATGGAAGAAATTCTCAGAACGATCGGGAAGGGGCCCCTGTGGCGACAAAGCAGTTCGTAACCTTCAGGATCGATGGCGACCTTTTCGGCATGGATGTCCTGAGGGTGCGGGAAATCAACCGCATCCTCGATATTACTCCTGTGCCCAGGGCGCCGGTCTATGTACGCGGCCTGGTCAATCTGCGCGGACAGACCCTCACCGTCTTCGATCTCGGGATTCGGCTGGGCCTGGCGCCTCGTCCGGTAACCGAGGAAAGCCACAATGTTGTCCTAAAGCAGCAGCTCGTTGGGCTTCTGGTGGATTCGATCGGAAACATGGCACAGTGCGACGAACTCGATGTCGAGCGATGCCCGGCCAATGCGTGCAGCATAGAGGCAAAGTTTATCGATGGTGTTGTAAAGCTCGAAGAGGAGCTGCTGATCGTTCTTCGTTCGGAAAAGCTGTTGGAGTACGCCGGCGTGTGACGAGGACCGGCCGATTTGGAGGAAAATTAGATGTCAAGCTTTAGGTTCATGGTTCTTACGGCCTGCGCGGTTTGGGTTGCCGCGGTTCCATACGCGCGGGCGCAGGAGGCGAAAACAACTGTTCCGGCAACCTACGTTGGCTCGAAAAAGTGCCAAGCCTGCCATGGCGGAGAATATGCCCGTTTTGAAAAGTATTCGAGGATGACTCGTTCCTACAGCGATGTCCTGATTATGAAACGGGGGCTCACCCGGGAAGAGTATCAAAAGTGCCTGGAGTGTCATACCACCGGTTTTGGAAAACCGGGAGGCTTTCGTTCGGCCAAGGAAACGCCGCGGATGAAGGAGGTCGGCTGTGAAGCCTGCCATGGCCCGGGCAGCATTCACGTCCAGTCCTCGGACCCCAAGGATATAAAAAAGGTCGTATCGGAAACGGACTGTCAAGCCTGCCACGCCGGCGATCGAATCAAGGCTTTCCGATTCAGGCCCATGTTGTATGGCGGAGCGCACTAGCGTTTCTCTCGAATTCGGGTTGGCTAAGAGTCGCAAAGCCATAAAGACCGGCTACCCGGACTCAAACCCGGAAGGGAAGGAAATCAAACGATGAGGATAGGTCATTTTTTTCGAGAGCACATGTGGGTGAGAACCCTTACCACGCTCTCCCTGGTCATACTTGCGGTCATCGGGGCGGTTATCGCGCTCGGCATCGTGACCCAGCACAAAATGATAAAAGACGAGGTGAACCGCCAGGGCGATATATTGATTGCAACCATTGAGGGGGGAATGGACGATGCCCTCTCGGCTGGAAATAACGATTTGGTCCGCCGGCAGTTTGCCCGGTTCAAACGAACGATGCCCGACGTAAAGGTTGCGGTCTGCGATTTCGACAGGGTCATTTCGTTTTCAACCGATCCCGACCTTGTCAAAAAACCGATCGTCGTCATGGTGAAACACCGGGAAAACGCCAGGCAGATCGCAAGGGCAATGACCGATGCCCTGCCCATGGGGGAGCCGTTTGGCGAAGAAATAAACGGGGATGCCCGTATCAGCGTCTTTCGTCCGATCCTCAATGAAAATCGCTGCTACCACTGTCATGGATCCTCCCGGAAGGTGCTGGGAGGAATACTTGTCAACGCCTCCGCCCAAAAAGCGTTCAATGCCGTCCGCACCGCCCGCGACTGGTCGATACTAATAGGGGTCGTGGGCATGGTGTTGGTGGTCCTTATAACCTTTCTTCTCTTTCGCCGTCTTGTCGCCCATCTCCAGAGCATGGTGACCAATATTACCGAGACCAGCGTCACCCTGACGGGGGCCTCGGATAATCTGTCCATGACCTCGGACCACCTGGCCTCCAGGGCCGAAGAGATGAGCACTCGCTCGATTGCCGCGGCGAGCGCCACCGAGCAGGCATCGGCCAGCATCCGAAGCATGGCGGCCGCCTCCGAAGAGGTCAGCTCCCAGATCGATTCGGTTGCTTCGACCTCCGGGGCCATCTCCTCCAACATGAAAGAAATAGGGGCGGCCACCGAGGTCGTATCGAGCAACCTCAACACGGTTGCCGGCGCGGCCGAGCAAATGTCTGCCTCGGTAAATAACGTTGCCGCGGCCATGGAACAGATGTACAGCTCCTTAAACGAGGTGGCCAGAAACGCCGCCAGGGGGGCCGGCGTGACCGGGGGGGCCGCCAAATCGGCCGAAAACACCTCAGGCATAGTCCACGACCTGGGTAGTTCGGCCAAGGAGATCGGAGACGTGGTCGACCTCATAAAGGGCATTGCCGCCCAGACCAACCTGCTGGCGTTAAACGCGGCCATTGAAGCCGCGGGGGCCGGAGACGCGGGCAAGGGGTTCGCCGTCGTTGCCAACGAGGTCAAAGAACTCGCGCGGCAGACGGGAAAAGCCACCGAAAAAATCCGCGAAAGAGTCGGGACCATCCAGGCCAATACCGAAACGGCAGTGGAGGCGATCAAAGGCATTGTGGCGGTTATAGCCGAAATCAATGCCATAATGTCGACTATCGCCGCCGCCGTGGAACAGCAGACCGCATCGACAAATGAGATCTCGCGAAGCATCTCCGAGGCGGCCATAGCGGCCAATTCGGTTTCTCAAAATGTCCTCCAGGCGGCAAACGGCGCGGCGGAAACGGCCAGAAACGTTCAAGGGGCGGTCTCTGCGGAAATGGAGCTTGCCAGAAATATCGGAGATGTTTCCAAGTGCGCCGGGGAGATCGCCAGAGACGCTTCCGAAGCGGCTAGAGGAACACAAATAGTCGCCGAAAACGTCGCCGCGATGAACACGGCGGTAGAAGACACGGCAAAGAGCGCGGGAGCGACAAATGTTGCCGCCGAAGAACTCACCAAGCTTTCGGGAAAGCTTCATGAACTCGTAAAACAGCTCAGGCTGTAATACGTGAATGTGGTAGTTCTTTTATGAGTCAGAATTTGAGGGTTCTTATCGTTGTAAAGAATAACGACTACCGATGTTTTCTATCGAAAGTGATACGAGCCATCGATGAGGCAATAGAGATTGCCGATCCGGTCGCGCACGCGATCAATGCTGCCGTAAGCCTCCAAAAGAGCCCGGCCGACCTTGTCCTGCTTCAGGTGGAAACGCCGCTAACCGAAGGTGTCAAGGTTTTGGAAAAGTTGCGGCAATGCTTTCCGGATACGGGTGTCATCGCCATGAGCGCATCCGGGGCGGAAAGTTCCCTGGATGCGGCCAAATCGGCCCAATTGGGGGCGCTCGATTTCATAGGCGGCTTTGGCGCCGATCTGGGTGAAGAAGCCGCCCTATCTTTACGCCGGCGTCTGATGACGTTAATCGGACTGTGCCGGGCGCGCAAAAACTCTCGGCTGGCGCGGCAACTCCGGCAGGAAAGCGCCCCAGCACAAGACGTAGGGCCTAAGGGGCAAAACCCGATCGCGCAGCGCCAAATGGTCGCCCGGACCACCCCTGAAGCGCCCAAAAGATCTCCTAAATCCACTCCTTCCCATCACCGCATCGAACTTATCGCAATAGGTGTGTCGACCGGTGGGCCCAACGCCCTTGCCGATCTTATCCCGCTTCTGCCCAAGGACCTTGGTATCCCGCTTTTGATCGTGCAACACATGCCCCCGATCATGACGGCCTCGCTTGCCGAAAGCCTCAACAAAAAGTCGGCCCTCGAAGTGCGCGAAGCTGTCGATGGCGAAGAGGTGCTGCCCAATATCGCCTATGTGGCATCGGGGGGCAGACATATGACGGTTGCTTCCCGGTGGACAAACACCGGTTCATCCGCTAAAAAGCACATACAACTCACCCGGGATCCTCCCGTCAATAGTTGCCGCCCCTCGGTGGATGTGCTGTTTTATTCCCTGGCCCGGGCCTATAGCGGCAGGGTGCTCGCCGTCATAATGACGGGCATGGGAAGCGACGGAATGGAAGGGATCCGGGCCCTTAAGGAAAACAACTGCTACTGCATGTCCCAGACCGAGGCCACCTGCGTCGTCTACGGTATGCCGCGAGCCGTCGTGGAAGCCGGCCTCTCCGATGAGAGAGTGCCGCTTGGCAATATGGCCTTTAGAATTCTGGAATTGGTGCGCGGACAAAACCAGAAGGGGGAAACCCGATGACGCCCCGACTTACCGATCTGGAATTTAAACTGCTGCGAGACCTCATCTACGAAGAATCCGGAATCTTTTTAGCCGAAAATAAGGCCTACCTGATCGAAAACCGCCTCGCTTCCCTTCTGGAAAAGTCGTGCTCCTCGACCTACGGCGAATTCTATCTCAAGGTGAAAACCCCCCCGAAGTCAAACCAGCTCTGCATGCTTATGGTGGACGCAATTACTACCAACGAGACTTCCTGGTTCCGGGACCAGTATCCCTATAATGTTTTACGAGAAAAAATCCTTCCCCAATACGACAGTGAAATCGCAAAGGGGCAAAGAAGGCGCATCGAGATCTGGTCTGCGGCCTGCTCGACCGGCCAGGAACCCTACTCCACGGCAATCACTGTCCTCGACTTCTACGGCGTTGCCCGAAAAGATACGGCCTGCCACAACTGGGTGCATATACTTGCAACCGACATCTCCCCCTCCTCGCTTGCCAGGGCTGGTGAGGGAAGATATGACTCGCTTGCGATAAACCGGGGCCTGCAGCAAAAACACCTCGACCGATACTTTAAACAGGACGCGAGTTTTTGGAAAATCGACGACCGGGTAAAAAAGATGGTCTCCTTTAAACACACCAACCTCAAGTTGCCTTTCGCGATGGCTCAGACCTTCGACATTATTTTCCTGCGAAACGTGATGATCTATTTTTCCGAAACGCTAAAGCGCGAACTCCTGGGCCAAGTGGCGAAGTTCCTGGCCCCCAACGGCTATCTGTTCCTGGGAACGGGCGAGACCACAAGCGGCTACACCCAATCGTTTGATATGGTGGAATTCCAAAAGGCGATCTACTACCGGAAAAAACCTGGCGCCGGCGAAATCGCCATGCAGACCACAGGCGGCCGCTGACAATCCTATCGAGTGACAAGCTTGCCTTGTAGCGGCGTGTCGCCGCAGACGGGTTGCCAAGCCCCGACCTGCCCGACTGGCTGCGCCGGCGGCAGCTCGGACGTCAGTCCGCACCGCCTGCCGGGTGACATATTCGCCGCAGTTTCATCTCGTTCAAACCGCGTCCCCGGAGGCGGCGGCCCGGCTTGTATGAAACTTAGTTCGCCCACTTACCCCTTAACGGAGACGCGAAAGAGGGGCTTGGCTCAATCGCCCCCCTTTTTTTCAAAGCTTGCAATTACCCACACATGCGCCCACTTACCCCTTAGCGGAGATTTGCCTGGAGGGGCTTGGCTCGATCGCCCCCCTTTTTTGCAAAGGGGGGTTGGGGGGATTTCGACTCGGGATAAAACTCCCTCCCTATTTTTAATCCTATGCTCTCTATA
>JARLHO010000126.1 GCA_031292215.1 Syntrophobacteraceae bacterium
AGCAAAGGCTAAAAATCTCGGGAGCCTGGTGGCTAAAGGAAAACGCTGACAATATGTTAGCCCTGCAAACCACAAGGGCGAACTCCGACCGGGGCAACTACTGGCGTCAGTGCGGCGAGGAAGCCGCTTAGCGTATCAGTTTGAATTACACCCGCAGTGTGGGCCGAGTTTGACAAACATTCATCTGCGTGTTAAGTGCCGATCATTGAGAGGCTATCCAAAGGAGGTCCTGCATTGCGACTGACGACAGAGATCGAACAGGAAACGGACGGTCGCTGGATCGCGGAAATTTTGGAGCTTCCAGGAGTTGTGACATACGGCAAGACGCCCCAGGAAGCCCTCTCCAAAGCCAAAGCTCTTGCGCTGCATACCTTGGCGGACATGATGGACCACGGTGAAATCATCGATGTCTCTGATCTTTCTTTTGCCGCCGCATGAGCATTTGCCCTTCCACAAAAGCCCGCCCTGTACTTGATGCGCTATTGCGTATCGGTTAAACAATCAAGCGCCAGTCCGGATCACATCGCCTTCTATCGCGTCCCGGCTGGTCGAATTTCACTTTCTCATTCCATGATGGAGAAGAAATCGGTCCGCGAATGTTGGCTCGGATTGCACGCCGGCCCGGGCTTACCCCAAAAGACCTATCTTAGAGCTGACACGAAGTTGCGTTCAAGCCCAGCCGCCACGTCCTCGGACGCTGTTTGAAGGGGAATGAAACTACGAGTTTCATACAAGCCGGGCCGCCGCCTCCGGGGACGCTGTTTGAACGAGATGAAACTTGAAGTTTCATAAGATTAATCTGTTGGGTTTCGCTGCACTCAACCCAACCTACATTTTCTCCCCGGCGAATTTTTAGCCGGGCTCCGGATAGTTTTTCCCAAACGAAGTTTCATACAAGCGGGGCCGCCACCGTTGCACTTCGTTTCACCCATCCTACAAAAAGCATTAAAAAGGCCGCAGGCGGTGAAGGTGTGCCTCCCCGCAGGTCGGCTATCTTCAAAGTTGGGGGAGGGGGCCCTGGCAGTTCATGCAAAGAAGCCTTGCTCCGTGGTCATTTATTGAGATAACGCTTACCGAAACGAGTGCGATCTCAAGCCTTGGGACAAAATCCAAGGGAATGCCGGCATAGTTGGCCAGAGCGGTTTTTATGGGGTCCGCATGGCCAAAAAGAGCCACAATCCCATCGGGGTATCGACCTGCGAATTTTTTCTAGCCCGGCTACCATCCTCTGTTGCACTTCGACCAGGAGTTCCCCGCCAGGGGGCCTTATTCCGGACCGGAATGCGTTATACCTTCGCCACAGGGGATCATCGAACAACCTGTCGAACTCAAGGCCGCTCCACTCCCCGATTTGCATCGATGCCCTGCCAAAAATTAACAATCATTGACCGCGTGTCCATACCGGAGTCTATTTTTCTGATAGAAGACGTGGTTGGAACGCCCAGCCGGGCCCCCGATAATCTGCGGGGACATACTGCGTTGCCGGTATTTTCGGCCATTTGGACATGTATGAAAGATTGGCCAATGGTTTTGGCTACTTGGATGGGCTAAGCGAATGGCTCGTCGGCGCGATCATGATTACTGTCTAAATCAACGGAGTGGCGCCAAGTCGCGTAGCCTTCGGTAATTAGTTGATAGATTTAGCTTTTAGCCGCGTTTTATAAAGCGAAGAGGAAAAAACCGAGAGTAAAGAGGATAAGAACGGATCACCAGTAAAACCTTTGATCTTTAGCCCTATGGGATGGCTCAATTTTTACCTGGCAAATTCCCAAATCGGTTCCTTTCTTTTCGGGCGCCGACAGGAGGAGGTAAATTTATGTCCACGACGGCAAAATTTCAAAAATTTCAGGGGAAGAGGAGAAAATTTTCCGACGATGTCAAAGAAGAAGGCTTTGCAGCAAAAGAGGAGAAAAAACGCCAGCAGCCGTTGCTTTTTGATCCCTTGCGCCTTTACCTAAAGGAGATCAAGCAGTATCGGCTCCTTAGCCGCGAAGAGGAACTCGAGCTGGCTATCGGCTATCGTGAAAAGGGCGATATGGAGTCGGCCTACAAGCTGATTTGCGCGAATTTGCGACTCGTTGTCAAAATCGCCATGGACTTCCAGTTGTACTGGATACAAAACCTGATGGATCTCATACAGGAGGGCAACATTGGGTTGATGCAGGCCATAAAAAAATTCGATCCCTACAGGGGATATAAATTCTCCTACTATGCTTCGTTCTGGATCAAGGCATACATCATAAAATTTATCATGGATAACTGGAAATTGGTAAAAATCGGCACCACCCAGGCCCAGCGGAAGCTTTTTTTCAATCTGCGAAAGGAAGAGGAACGACTCGAAACCCAGGGTATCACCGCTTCGCCAAGGCTACTCAGCTACCGCCTCAACGTAAAAGAGTCGGAGATAATAGAAATGGACCAAAGGCTAAATAGTTGGGAAGTTTCTCTTGACAGCCCGCTAAAGGAAGACTCTGAGGACACGCACAAATCTTTTCTGCCTTCCGACGAGCTGCCGGTTGACGATTGGCTGGCGGATCAGGAGGCCAAATGGATTCTCCATGATAAGCTAAGGCTTTTTAGAGAGCAACTGGAAGGAAAAGACGCAGAGATATTTGATGGGAGGCTTTTGAGCGAAGAGCCCGCGACCCTCCAGGAAATCGGCGGCAAATTCGGGATCAGTCGAGAGCGGGTGCGCCAGATCGAAAGCCGTCTCAAAAGAAGGCTAAAGGAGTACCTGGAAGAGGAAATCGAAGAGATAGACCTCCTTCAGGAAAGCATCACCGCGGACTAGTTGCCGAGGAGTCGGGAAGGCAAAGCAGCCCCGAGAGCGATACTTTTGCTCTTGGGGCTTTTTTTATCTTCAGGCCGCAGGGAGCCCCGGGCCAGGCGAAGTTGCGTTGAAGATCGATCGGGTTGTCGGGTTTGGCTTCGCTCCACCCAACCCACAATGGAGCTTCGGAATCATCTTGAACGCAATTGGGCATTATTGGGCGTTGTTATTCATTTCGCCGGTTCCCGATTGATTGTTTGTGCCAAGACCTTTGTTTGGCGAGTTATAGCCGGGAGACATGGAATTTTCTCCCGGATTGTTTTGGTTCATCTCACCCGGTTGATTGCCCAGGTTATTTGTGGCTGCTCCGGCAGCTCCGCCCGCGCCTCCTGCTCCTGCTCCCTGCGCGTAGGCGCCGGCCATCGGGCAAAGGCCCAAAAGCGCGACCGCCGAAGAAACGGCCACAAGTCTTTTCATCCCGGTTCTAAAGTTCATGAGATTCTCCTTATCGATCATCTGAGAGTGTCTTGGCGGGATTCTTCAATGGATTCAAGATAATAAGAAACTAAACATCCCCGATGCCCTGTTCAACGCGAGGCGACATTGCTGGTTGAGGCAAGAGCGCAAGACGACAGCGGATTAAAAATTCGGTAAGCGTTCACCATAGACTCTCATGTTGCTTCGGAACACCCAAAGCAATGAAAAGATGTTCCGGGGGCAGGTTCTTTTCCAACGCAGCGCTGGTTAGCCGCGACAAAACCAAAGCAAACCACAGAGACACGGAGGCACAGAGGAAACTCTTTTTCGACCGGCCGGGAGACGACGGCCGGTCGAAAGGGCTGCGCCTTCGGACGCCCGATTGGCGAAGCCTCTTATTGCTTCCTTCTCCGTCCACGCGGGGGCAGGTTCTTTTTCAGAGCGGAGGCAAAGCTTAACTCGGCGGTAAACGGTTACGAAATTTCATGCGCTTGCCCTGGATCGATTGCCGGGTTCTAACCTAATCCCGGGTTCTATTCCTTCTCATACCGAGTTACGTTCATGATTAATCCGATCGGTTGCGCTTTGCTCCACCCGATTTTTATCCGTGCTGTACGAAAGGACTTGAAATCCCCCCACCCCCCCTTTGAAAAAAAGGGGGGCGATTGAGCCAAGCCCTCTTCGGCGACATGAGTGCTGTGGTGGCCGTCCGGCGTTCTATCAACGACTCTTTCCAGCCGGAAAGAACACCACAGGTTGCCATTACAGCCTGCATGCGAAAGCTCTTCACCATACTCAACGCCATGATTAAAAACTCGACTTCCTGGAACCCGAAGATGGCGTAACGTACTTGACATTAAAAACAGTTGCTCCGGTAAATCGGCCAATTCGGATTGTCTTCACTAAAGATCCCGGCCTACACCTGAATCCACCGACTTTTCGAGGGCGTCTGTTGGGTAATCGATAGACGGTCCGATTTCCATTTTGTATTTCGTGCGCCTCCCGCTCCCGGCTAAACGAGTGAAATTGCATACCTGATGACAGCCTATATTTTCTTCCAACGGAAATCGGGTTACCATAAGACAAAAGGGAGGCCGCAGGCTGCGGTCTGGTCTAAAGATTGCTCCCAAAAGCCGGTTGCAACCAAGGGCCAAACAAATTTACTTTTCATCGTGCGGCGGTTCCCGCGCGCAAAAAGTACCAGGGAGAAGTGCGAGATGTCGGAGCTCGAACGCTACCAGATACTAATGGCGGTTATTTCCGGCAGGGGCCCGGCGTTTCTGCGGGGCGTAAATCTTACCTTTATCGATCTTTCCGGCGCCGGTTGGCTGGCGGATGCCGACCTGCGAGGGGCGGATCTGGAAAGCGCCAATTTAAAGCGCGCAAACCTGAGAGGGGCAAACCTCGAAAAGGCCAACCTGTATTCGGCCAACCTCTCGGGCGCTCGTCTCGAAGGCGCCAACCTGTTCGCGGTTAAGGCAAACGTCGCCAACCTGTCCCAGGCCCTCCTTCGAGGCGCCAACATGAAGGAAGCCAGCCTCATCGGGGCCAATCTGGTGAAGGCGGATCTCGAGGAGGTCGATCTTGACGGCGCAGACCTGGAAGGCGCCAATCTCGAAGGCAGCAACCTTCGAAGGGCCAGAATTACAAATGTGAATCTCAAGATGACAAATCTCGAGGGCGCCGACCTTACCGAAGCCATAATGGACTGCTCAAACGGCCTATGCCCGGAAAAAGACGGCGACGCCGCGGATTTTCACGGCACAATCACGGCCATTAGACTGACCGACCTGCTCCAGATCGGATGCCTCTCGCGTTCCAATCTAAAAATCGAGGTGAATTCCAAAGATAGCCGGGGTGAGATATATACCGGCTCGGGCAAAGTCCTCCATGCCCACACAAGCGGGCTCGAAGGTGAAGCGGCCCTCATGAAGATACTCGGGTGGGAGAAGGGCCGTTTTGCGGCCTCCCCTGCCCTTCCAGCAGGGAGGGTAACCATCGATAAGCCCGTAGAACACCTCGTTTTCCAGTGGCGCCGCATCGAGGACGAAAAACTCTTCTCCGAGCCTGAAAGCGATCCTCTTGCCCTCGACGATAATCCGATGCAAGATGGCGCTCCATAATTTGACGACTCCTCAAAGGCAACTCGTTTTCTCCCGTTGTGGCCCCGGGGGCCTTTGCCCTGCAGCCGCCCTGAGGGCGCCGAAACGGCTCGGGCCGTCAAAGAGATTTTCCCCTCACTGCGCTTATCTCTCACAAATCGGTCGCAAATTCAGCCCCTGCCCAGCACAGTTTTTGCATTTCCCTTGTCGCACCCGGTTTCTCAACCCTGGAGAATCTCAGAAAATGAATTTGATACTGACCAAAAACGACATCGGCAAACTCGATGAGATCATTTCGGACCAGCTCCTTGATTCTGGCGCCGAACATGTCGTCCTAACCGATCTTTCGGGCAATTTGATCATGGAGCGGGGGTCGCTCGAAATGGAGGACATCTTCTCGCTCGCTGCGGTTTCGGCGGCAAATTTCGCGGCCACCGCCGAGATCGCAAGGCTCATCGGCGAGGAGGACTTCACCCTGTTATTCCACAAAGGAGGCAGGCGAAATGTCCATTTCAGCCGCCTGGCCAAAGACTACCTCATCATAACACTTTTCAATGACAACGTGTCGCTGGGCCTTATTCGGCTAAGGCTTGGCAGCGCAATAAACGAAATGGCGTCTATATTCGGAGAGCAAACAGGAGTAGTTCAGTGGCCTTCATAGATTTGAGCAAAAACGAAATCCAGGCCAAGATAGTCTATTACGGGCCGGGGCGAGGCGGCAAGACCACGAATCTGCTCTACGTACACGAATCGATGTCCAGGCAGGTTTGCGGCAAAATGGTGACCATCGACACCAAGGGAGACAGGACGCTTTTTTTCGATTTTTTGCCGCTAAATATCGGCAAGGTCATGCAGATGACCATTCGCATCCAGCTCTACACCGTTCCCGGACAGGTCATGTACAACGCCACCAGAAAACTTGTTCTACGTGGAGTTGACGGCATAGTGTTCGTGGCCGACTCGCTAAAAGTCCAAAAAACCAAAAATATCGAGAGCCTCCAAAACCTGGTTGAAAACCTTGGCGCCGAAGGACTGGCTATCGGGCAGGTGCCGCTGGTGCTCCAATACAACAAACGCGACCTGATGGAATCCAACATCCCGCTGCTTCCGGTACCCGAACTGGAATCCGATTTAAACGAAGGGTTAAACGCCCCCTTTTTCGAAGCCAGCGCGTCCAGTGGCGACGGAGTCTACGAGACCCTTCGCGAGATAAGCAAGCGGACCATAAAAAACGTTATACGCAAAGTCGGCGGCCAGATACCCTGCTAAGACCGCAGAGGGCCGGTTTAGAGTGTGCGTTACAACAACTTATTTGACGAACATCCCGTTTAAGAGGAAGGGCTCATGGCTCAAAGAGAAGCCCCCCGGCTCGAAGAATGGGCGCTAGACGACTCCAGCGCCCTGGAACTGGAAATCGAAAAGGAAATCGACGCCCTTTTCGTTCCTGCCGTTCGAAATCCCGCTCCGAACGCGGTTGCCGCCGCCGGCAGCCCGGCGCAGCCCCTCGATCTCGATGCCGTTACAATCCCTGCGGCCACAGAAGGGCTCATGGCAAATAATGATGCCCCCCGGCACAAAGCATCGACGATAGATGACTCCACCGCCCTGGAGCTCGAAATCGAAAAGGAAATCGATGCCCTGTTCGTTCCAGCCGTTCGAAAACCCGATCCAGACGCGACTGCCGCCGCTCAGCCCCCCAATCAAAAAAAGGATGGCCTTTCCGACGCCATGCAACCTCCTGGGGATTTAAACGCCATTCAGATCGAGATTGACAAGGAGATAGACAAAGTTTTTGTCCCCTCCCCTCCCGCGGACTCTTTTTCCGGCGAGCCAACCGATCCCAGTGGAGGGCTCTTAAGGCTGATCGAACAATTCAACGCCGCCTATCTTAGCCTTGACTGGGACTTTTCGAGGGAAAACCTGCAAAAAACCGTCGACGCCCTCGAACAGCTTGAGCCGATGGCATTGAAATATACGGAGACCAAGTCCGTATACAGGATCATGGAAGTCATTCTAAAAAGGCTTCTCGAAAAACCCCGCGCGGTAAACACCCAACTCGTTCAGGTAATTCGCGATTCCCAGGGGCTGCTCGCACACCTGCTCCTGATAGAGGGTGAGTCGGGACCCCATGAAAAACAAAGATTAAAGGAGCTGGTGGAAAAGTTTCAGGACCTGCGGCAAAAGGCCATCGCCGCCAAAGCAGCGGGCCCAAGACCCGATTTGTCAAACACCAGCCAAAGAAGCTCCGACAACTCTTCCACCATCACCCCCTCAGAACCCCCGGCTGGTGTTTTGGCCACGTCACTATATGGAGCGACCCAAAGCGGCGCCGGTAACACGACACCTCTTGCGGCAGAAACACAAGGGGTTTCGCCGGCCCCCGCCGCCACTATTTGCGAACCGCGCCCCGAAACCGAGGCCCCAATGCGCAGCGTTCTCCATACGGATGTCTGCCTGCTCGTATCGGAGGCAAAAGCGATTGCTTTACCGGAGTCCTGCGTGGTCAAGGTTTCTCGTTGCACAGTGAGGATATGGGCAAAAATTCTAAAGCGAGGCTTCGCTACTCTTTCAGATTTTCGGCCGCTTTTTCGTTCTGCAAAGAGCGGGGTATTTGACAATTGGGCGAAGTTGCCTCCCAAAGAACTCCGCTCCTACAAATTCGAGCCGCTGGGGTTCGATTTTTGCGGCCCGGCCATTGCCACCGGTCCGATAGCCGTTCTGGCAAGCGATGGGCAAACGCACAGAATTATTTTCTGCGATACGGTCAACTATATTTCCAATGCGCAAATCGCCTGCGAATTTCCGGCAAATGTGGGTCTTTTCTCTACAGTCGAGTTGCGTGTCAAGGTCCCTTTTACCGATGTGCACTGTCCCGGAAGCGCGCTGCCCTGTGACGCATAGGAGACAATTCCGGGATAGTATTGGCATGGACGGAGGTCTACAAATGGCGCCCGAACAACTTGCAGAAGAATATTTTGGCAGGCTTACGCAGGCGAGTGTCTGCCTGGAGCAGGGATTGGCGGATGGGACGGCCGAGATCGTTTCGGGTGTGCCGGGTGAAATAGAAACAAAGGACTTCCCTTTCGAAGCCAAAGAAGAGATACGGACCTGCGCCCGATCTCTTCTAGACAGGGTCGATACACGATCGCAAAAGGAGACCGTTTCCTTGGAGCAATGTAGCAAAGCCGACCCCGCTCAGCTCTATACCTACGGTTTGGCGCTAATTGACGGGCAGTTTTGGGAGGAAGCCATTCAAGAATTACGGCTGGCTGCCGACCTCGGGTTTAAACCGCTTACATGCAGGGAGTTATGCGGTGACTGCGCCATGAAACTGCAAAATTGGCAGGAAGCTTTCCGTTTTTACCAAAGCGTCTATGCCGATGAAAATATCTCCCAAGAGCAGAAAAAAACCATACTGGCCAAAATCTCCAAGTGCTCTCAAGAGCAAAAGAAAGAACATGCGGGCCTATCGACCGAGGGAAAAGCCGGCGAGGAGCCGGGGGCAAAATCCGATTACAACAATCCCTCGGTGGTCTCGCTCGACTCCTGTATGGCCGATTGCGCTATCGGACAAACGGTGACATCGTGGACCGACCCGACCGGCGCAAGTCTTTGCGGAAGCGTCCACTCCTACAAAGTTAGCGACCTGCTCCATGTCGGATCGAGTTCTCTTATCGTGGAACTCCAGGACCAGGAAGACGGCAGAAAGTTCGCCGGCCAGGCTTTTGCCGGACGACTAAAGGACGCGCTTCCGGTCCAAACGCTTGCTGCCTGGACAAAAAAACAGATGTTGATCAATTCCCGCCATTTGGTCCGCATACAGGATCTGGCGAACTGGGAAGGACATTTTTTCGTAGTCCGCGAATACCTGCCTCTTTCGCTAAACGAGCTGCTGAGGGAAGGATGGGCCATGCCGGTCCCTCTTGCCGTAAAGATCGCCTACCAGGTGCTCGAAGCACTAGGAGATCTCCACCTTCATATGGCCGCGGACGGCGAAATACGAAACTTTTTCCACCTCGATCTGCGTCCTTCGCGCATCCTTTTGGGAAAAGAAAAACTGCGTCTTAAAATATACAACGGCGGTCTGCTAAAAGAGGTGGAAAAGTTCAACCCGGGAAGAGGCGCTCTTAGAGAACTGCCCCTTCCCCACCTTTCCTACAGGGCCCCCGAACAGTTCCGGGTCTATCTTTCGCGCAAAAGACCTCCCGTATTTACCGATATCTACCAGTTCGGAACGCTCCTCTACGAAATGCTGACCGGGCTCCCGGCATTCAAAGCCTCTTCTTTCGAAGAATATGAAATTCAGCATTGCGAGCAGTACCCTACCCCGCCCCGGGTATGGCGGTCCGAGATCCCTGAAACGCTAAACGAACTCGTAATGAACTGTCTTGCCTACGACCCTACCAGACGTTTCCGAAGCACCACCCAGATATCGCTCGCCCTGGAAAAGTCTTTCCCGACGGCGGTGGGCCGCGCGGGAGACGATCTCTACCAGAAATACCTCCGCACATTAGGATTCTAGGCCAAAACCATGGGGGAACGGGGCAGGCTGGATGCACACAGGCCATGTCCGCAGCCTGTTTAAATGACACGCATGAAGGCGCGAGGCTCTATCCCCCCCCTTTGCAAGGAAGCGCATGGAGGGCCAGGCTCAATCGGCCCCCTTTTTTCAAAGCTTACAATTACCACACATACGCCCACCTATCTCCTTTTGCAAAGTTGCAAATAAGGGGGGCGAGCGAGCCCAGCCGGTCCATGCGCGTCATTGCAAGCGACTGGAGAGTAAATCCCCCCAACCCCCCTTTGCAAAAAAGGGAGGCGATCGAGCCAAGCCCCTACAGGCGAGTCATTGCAAAAGGAGGTAAGTGGGGGCAGGTGCGGGTAAGTGTAAGCATTGAAAAAATGGGGGGCGATTGAGCCAACCTCACAGTCACGTGTCGTATGCGCACGCAGGATTTCCTATGGGGGACGGCCATGCAAGTGCACCAAAATGTAGAAACTTCAGACAATTTAGGTAAAGTCGCGCTCTTATGGTGCCCGGATGGACCTTCGCCTTCTGGCTGATTAGCACTCTTAAACCCTTGTAGGGTATTGCGGGACCGGTATCGCAGGAGTAGTAAATAAGAACCTGGCATGCTGCTTGCGATAGTGATCTCATATGGGTAATCGCTTTTTGGAGGATTAGACGATGGTCGATACCGTTATGGCCCCGGCAGTTACGATAAACGACACGACCCTGCGAGACGGTGAGCAGACGGCCGGAGTAGCGTTTACAATTACGGAGAGGATCGAAATCGCTCGAAGCCTTGACGAGGCAGGGGTCGGGGAACTGGAAGTCGGCATCCCCGCAATGGGCGCTCAGGAGCAGGAGGAAATACGAGCCATCGAAGGCCTGGGACTTAAGGCGCGTCTGGTGGTCTGGTGCAGGATGATAGACGATGACCTTATGGCCGCACGCTCGTGCGGAGTCGGGACGGTCAACTTATCCATTCCGGTATCCGATCAGCAGGTAGAGTCCAAGTTGGGACGGGATCGATCCTGGGTGCTAAAACAGATCGCATCGATGACCCGCAAGGCGAAAGACATGGGGTTCGAGGTATGTGTGGGGGGAGAGGACAGTTCTCGAGCCGACCCTGAATTTTTGAACCGTGTCGTAGCCGCCGCCGAAAAGGCCGGGGCCATGCGGTTCCGGTTTGCCGACACAATGGGATTACTCGATCCATTCTCGGCCTTCGAGATATTCAGGCGGCTGCGGCTCGCGACGACTCTTCAATTGGAAATCCATGCCCATAACGACCTGGGTCTAGCGACCGCAAACACCCTTGCTGCGATACGCGGGGGGGCAACCCATGCGAATACGACGGTAAACGGCCTGGGCGAACGGGCCGGGAATGCTCCTCTCGAAGAGGTGGTGGTGGCCCTTGGCAAACTCTACGGGATCGAGACAGGAGTTTTACCCCGCAGTCTCCAGGTCCTCTCGGAACTGGTTGCAAGAGCCTCCGGCAGACCCGTTCCGGTCAATAAGGCAATCGTTGGAGAAGCGATTTTCACCCATGAGTCCGGAATCCATGTCAGCGGAATTCTGCGGGACCCGGCCAATTACCAGAACATCGACCCGGAAGAATTCGGGCGAAGCAACCGGTTGGTGTTGGGCAAGCACTCGGGCGCAACGTCTATCGTATGGGCTTACCGCCAGCAGGGGGAGCGCATCGACGCCAGGGAGGCCAAAGCGATCCTTTCCCTGGTTCGCGCGCATTCCACCAGGACCAAGCATGGCCCGGAAGCCGCCGATCTTTTGCGCTTTTTGGCCCAGACAAGGAATGGCGCAACTGGTGGAGGCACCCGGTCCGGTACTGTGTGAGCGCCCCCCCCCATTATGGGACGCAGGAAATTGGCAGGCCCAAGACAATAGAGCCCCGTGCGTTGCACGGCTCGCTTGAGTCCCTCACGCAAAGAAGAGAAAGGGCATTGCCAACGTATCTGCAAGAGGAATTTTCCGGATGGTAGCCGGGATCCGCGGATAAAAGCGAACACCCCGGCAGCGGGATTTAGCGGGCTTTTTCGCAACAAAGGCTCTCCCCCCCCTCGACCCTGCGAACCGTGTAAAGCTGCAGGGCCGAAGTGAGGGGCCTTTTTAGCGCATCAACCTTCGCTCTGGTTTTCTTTTTCCAGCTTCGTCAAGGTGTTCAGATTCTCACGAACCTGCTTTTGCGCGGTCTTCATGTTGACCTTATTGGAAGTGCGCTTCCTGTATCTGATTTTTTCAGTCTTTTGAGTCTTGGAACCCATATCCATCTCCATGGCGACAAAAAAATAAAAGATCCGGGTGGACGCCGGATCATCAAAAATCTGCGGTGCAAGCCATATACCAGATAAGATGGTTCATGTCACCAGATTTTCTCTCTCCGGCTTGACGCAATAGTAAAGGCTCGCCCGCCGATTTCGCCGACCAGTTTTGCCAGCCGGGGATATCGCCCTCTGCCGATGGCTGCGAGGTGCAGCGCCAATTGTTCGAAGGCGAACGGAACATATTGCAAAAACTGTTTCTTTTTCTTCGTCACCCCCAAAAAGCCATAAGCGCCAAGGATCTGAAGATTTCGAGCAAGCCTTACGGCCGCAAACTTTTTTAAAAAATCTCCTTTCGAAAAGCCGAATAGGCGTCCGGTCGAAGACCAATATGCCGAAAGGAGCCTGTCCTGTAGACGAAATGGAAGTTTAACATAAGGGTCGATGAGAAGGGAGGCAAGGTCATAGACAGGTGGCCCGAACCGCATTCCCTGGAAATCGATCAGCTTGAGCCCTCCTCGATGAACCATGATGTTGCGGCTCTGAAAGTCCCGATGGAAGACGAGTGAGCCGCGGCTCACTCCGGCGTCTTCGGCGATAGCTTCGAAATCCGCGCGGAGTTCATCGGGGGTCGTTTCCAACCCCATGCATCCATTGACAAAAGATTTACGGAAATACTCCAGTTCGCGTTCGTAGACAAAGGCGGGATCGTAGACGGGCGAATCGAAGCAAAACCGCGGCTCGAAGCCGTCGGCAGCCTTCCTGTGAAGCTCCCCGAGCATCTTTATCGCATGGTTATAGATGGATTCGAGGCGTGAGGGGCGGGAGAGGACAAATTTCTGCAGATGCAAATCGCCTGCGTCTTCGAGAAGAAATCTCCCCCGGGCGACATCGGCATGGAGAATACGCGGCGCGGGAAGCCCCTTCGAATGGAGGTGATTTCCTATAA
This sequence comes from Syntrophobacteraceae bacterium, assembly GCA_031292215.1. Classification (GTDB taxonomy): domain Bacteria; phylum Desulfobacterota; class Syntrophobacteria; order Syntrophobacterales; family Syntrophobacteraceae; genus SbD1. The sequence goes on from JARLHO010000126.1 coordinate 13,085, forward strand.
GAAGGTAGGAGTCGTTTTCATCGGTTACAGGCGCTTTCAGGCGGCGGGGCGAAATGAGCCCGACAAGAGTACCGGCGGAACAAAAGATCCGGAAAAATTTCCTATCCGATCCGTCGCCTGCCAGGGGCACGACCCTTGCCTTTTCAAAAGGCCCCAACAGGCTTCGGGCGTTTTCCAGCAATTCGTCCAACCCTTGCGGCTCCCGGTTGCTCGCGCTCACAGCGACACCGGCGCAAATATTTTTCCGGAGTGGCTGCCGGAAATATTCATCCCATCCGCCACGATGCAGTCTTTTAGACTGCTGCCTCTCTCGATCCGAACACCGTCCCAAAGGATAACGTTTTCCAGGCGCACCTCCTCGCAAACCATGGCTCCACGGCCGATCACAACGGATCCCTCAAGACGACAGCCCGGGTCTAGCCGCGCTTGCGGATGAACCGTAATGCTTTTTCCCGTTTCGATGGGGCAAAGACAACCCGGATCGAGTCCGGCAAGTTCGATGGTCAATTTGGCATAACTTTCGATCGATCCCATCTCGCGCCAGAAAAGGTCCCGTTGAAAAAGCGCAGCCGGCGGATCGTCTTTAGCTATGAGATTACGGTAAATCCCGATAATATCGCACGGGTCTTCGCAGGGCAGATCGGATACGGCCGAAGCATCGATAAAATGAATCCCGGTAAAGGCCAGCAGCCTGGCCGTTTTATCCTTTTTTAGAGCCTCGTGGGCTTCTTGTCCAAATCCCAACACGAATCCGTCTTTGCCAACCGCTACGTTATTAAATTCCGGACAGTCGTGCAAAAGAAGGCTGACACGGGCCGCTGAGAGGCTGTGGCGCACGTAGAGAGCGCCAAGGTCGGCATTGCACAAGACATCGGCGTTTACCACGGCCAAAGGGGCATCCCCCGCACGCTCGGCAGCAGACCTTATTGCGCCCCCGGTACCCAGGAGCACCTGCTCATAGAGGACTTCAACGGGAACCGGCCATTTTTTTCCGCAAACCGCGGCGCGTATATGTTCCTTGAGATGAAAGGCATTGAGAAACAGCGAGTCGAACCCCCGCCGAAAGAGATTATCGATCCAGAACTCGAGCATCGTTACGTTTCGAAGGGGAGTAAGAGCCTTCGGACGGGAATGGGTAAGGGGCAAAAGCCTTGTGCCCAGCCCTGCCGCCAAAATCATCGCACGCATGGAATCGTCTCGCTTCCGAGGTCTTTTCGAGACACCCTCAAGTTTAATCTCCTGAAGAGTCCAGTCCCTGTAAACACAGCATTTTACTATACGATCTCTCTATGTAATTGGCCACTTCTTTCAGCGCCTGCTTTCTCTTCTTTACAGCCGGCAAACCATCGGTTTCCAGCGGCGCCCGCGCCCGGTAATCTCCACAGATTTTGCGGTCCGAGCGGCTTGGCTCCAGGAGCCCAAGCTATGTACGTTTTAAATATCGTTTGACATTCATACACGACTATGATTTACAATCGATGACTTCTTTAAATGGCCTTATTTCGCACAAAGACTACACGGGGGGGGCGATGCCGAATTTTTGGCGGGTTTGGCTTCAGCCTCAGCAGGCGCGGGATAGAGAAGGCATTCTTCGCATCTGATCATGACAATTGGCCTACTCTCATTTTCCTCTTCGATTGCTTAGCTCCCTCCACACTCCTACGCGGGCTCTTGATGGTTTCCGCCGGAAACGCGAAAGATTTATCGCGGGCAAAGACTGCGCACCTCGGCCCCACAAGAAACTTCATGGTTTCGAGGGACACTTGGGGACGCGAGCAACCGAGTCAAAGAAAGGGGGTCGGTACAGGGAAAAAACCACAGGCCAAGGTCCCGCAATATTAACATGTTTCTCACTAACAAGAGGGAATTGTAATGCAAAAACCCATGGATGAGAGCTACAACCTTTACATCGACGGCACATGGACGGCAGGAACGGGCGGGAAGACATTCACGACTTCGTGTCCCGCCAACGGGGAAACTCTTTCAACCTGCGTAGATGCGAGCAAGGAGGATGTGGACTGTGCCGTAAAAGCGGCGTGGAAGGCCTTTAAGACGTGGAAAGACGTCAGCCCCCAGGAACGCTCCTCCATGTTGCTTAAAATTGCCGATCTCATCGACGAAAACGCCGAGAAGCTGGCGTTGATGGAGACACTGGACAACGGCAAGCCGATACGCGAGACCATGGCCGTGGACATCCCCTGGAGTTCGGATCATTTCCGCTATTTTGCGGGCGCCATCAGGACCGAAGAAGGCCAGGCGGTGATGATCGATAAAGATACTATGAGCATAGTTCTAAGAGAGCCGATCGGAGTCGTGGGGCAGATCGTTCCCTGGAATTTTCCTTTCCTGATGGCCGCCTGGAAAATCGCTCCGGTGCTCGCCGCAGGCTGCTGCACGGTGATCAAGCCGTCCAGCGCCACACCACTTAGTCTTTTGGAGTTTGCAAAGATTCTGGATAAGGTTTTGCCCCCCGGCGTAGTCAACGTAATCACTGGAAGCGGATCCGGGGCGGGCAATTATATGCTCGAGCATCCTGATTTCAGCAAGCTTGCTTTTACCGGATCAACGGAAATCGGCTTCAATGTCGCTGAAGCGGCGGCAAAAAAGTTAATTCCCGCCACCCTGGAGCTGGGGGGGAAGTCGGCAAACATCTACTTTCCCGACTGTGACTGGGAGAAAGCCATCGAAGGTTTGCAGATAGGCATTCTTTTCAACCAGGGGCAGGTGTGCTGCGCCGGCTCCCGAGTCTTTGTGCACGAAGACATCTACGACAAATTCATCGCCGAAGCCTCAGAGGCGTTCAATAATGTCAAGGTGGGGCTGCCCTGGGAGAAAGACACGGTCATGGGCGCCCAGATAAACCAGATGCAGCTCGAAAAGATCCTGGCCTACGTAGAAGTGGGCAAAAATGAAGGGGCCAAAGTGGCCTGCGGCGGCTGCAGGGTAACGGAAAACGGTTTGGACAAGGGCGCTTTCATGAAGCCTACGCTTCTTGTGGACGGCAATAACAAAATGCGTGTGGCGCAAGAGGAGATATTTGGCCCGGTTGCGCTGGTTATAAAGTTCAAGACAGAAGATGAAGTCATCGCCATGGCCAACGACAGCGAGTACGGCCTGGGAGGAGCTGTCTGGACAAGGGATATAAACCGGGCGTTCAAGGTGGCCAAGGGCATCGAAACCGGCCGTATGTGGGTCAACAATTACAACAGCCTGCCGGCGCACAGTCCATTTGGAGGGTACAAAAAATCCGGCATAGGCAGGGAAACCCACAAGATGATATTGGATCATTATACCCAAACGAAGAACATTTTCGTGAGTTTGAACGGAAATAAGGTTGGACTGTATTAAGGGTCGCAATCCCCGGGAAGGGCAAAGGCCTCCTCCCGGGGCATCCATAATCGGGCCAGACATTGAAGAGGAGATGAGCGATTGATCACTTTGGACTCAAAGGTCGAGGACTTGGTTAAGATTCCCGGCGTACTGACCTACTGTATCACCCAAGGGGTTTCTCTTATCACCTGCTCGGACGTATTTCCCGACACTCTGGCAAAGCTATTGGAAATTAAGAAGGTTAAGGAACCGGGTACATTTGTGGCGCGATTAAACGATTACTTGCAAAATTTGCAAAAACAACCTCCCGGAAAGTAAAACAAACAACGATCCGGTGGCAGATGTTGCGGGGCGTACAAACGATTGGCGACCAATTTCAATTCCAAATGAACCTTTTCGCGGTCGAGATGGCAGACATTTACCACTGGTCCTAACATTGGAGATTCAAGATGATCCAGACAAAGAACAAAAGGCAAAGAGCAAGCGTTGCGTTACGGCGGGTGCAGTCCGGTATCCTTCGGGTAAAAGCCCCAACGAGGGAAACGGGGGCAAAGTTTAGCCGGGAGCAGTTCGAGGTGCTGATGAAATGTTCCGACAGGCAAGACATGACGGAGTGGAACGAGTGGAGAAAACATAATCCGAATCAAGGCGTCGTGCTCCAAGACGTTAATATCGCGGGGGCCCACCTGCGGGGGGCCGATTTTGGAAAGGCGGATTTTCGCGGCGCAAACCTGCGAGGAGCAGATCTTAGCGGCGCCAGGCTCTACGACTTCAATCGGCGCTGGACAGATCTTAGCGGTGCAGATTTTAGCGAAGCCGATCTTTGCGGAACCGATTTTCGGGGGGCCGACCTGCGGGGAGCAAACTTTAGTCGAGCGTATCTTTATTACACCAATTTAAGCTGGACCGATCTGAGCGGCGCCAACTTCAACGGCGCCGACCTTTGGGCTTTTCTCTTCCGGGCCAATCTTACTTCGGTCGACCTCAGCCGGTCCAATAGAAGCTCTAAGCTTCCAGCGTATTACCCGGACGATTGCGTTCATGAACAGGAACGAATTAAAGCTTTTTAAAGCCCGGATCAAACCATATTCCACTATTTCAAAAAAAGCTGGAGCACAAATGGGGTCGTCTAAGACCGAAATTGTCCCCGGGAAGGTAATCGCGATAAACAAAGGCGCGGTTGCGGCTAAAGTCATAATCGATACCGGAGACGGCTCCATTATCACGCACATAGTAGCGATCGATGATGTCTACGATCTTAACATCGCCAAGGGTGACGAGATTTTCACCGTGGTAAGAGGTAAGAGCATGCGGTTAATGAAAAAGTTTTCCTGAAGCGATAAACGGTGCATTGAGTCACTGGCTGATGTCGATTCTCGGGCAAAGCCCTTTAAGGCTGCCTTAATGAAAAATTCCTCAGCGAGTACGACCCGGGAGGAGGTGTCCGGACAAGGGAGATAAACCGGGCGTTCAAGGTGGCCAAGGGCATCGAAACCGGCCGTATATGGGTCAACAATTACAACAGCCTGCTGGCGCACAGTCCATTTGGAGGGTACAAAAAATCAGGCACAGGCAGGGAAACCCGCAAGATGATATTGGATCATTATGCCCAAACGAAGAACATTTTCGTGAGTTTGAACGGAAACAAGGTTGGACTGTATTAAGGGTCGCAATCTTGAAAATTCCCGACGTACCGGCCTACTGTATCACCCGGGGGGGTTCTCTTATCACCTGATCGGAGCGAGTCGGTGGCAAATGTTGCGCTGAAGCTGAGTACCTGGCTGTGGAGAGGGAGTGGTCGAAGAAAGAATCCCCCGCCTTGGGGCAAAACTTTTTGCAAGAGCCATAGAGCTTTGCGAAAACAGGGAATAATAAGAAAATCGACTTGATCCAGGTGCGAGGAATGATGAAGCAAGCCAACCCGGACCTTTTCGAGGAGTTTTTGGAGAAGATCATCACAGACAAGGTGTGAGCAGCGTCGAGCTGCCGCCTTGATTACGTTGACTTCTAGTGAACGGCCGTCACTATTTTGTCAATGTTTTTTTATTGTTGTGTCATCCTTTCGAAGTGACGATTTAAGACCAAGGTCAAAGCATTCGCGATAATGAGGCGGGCCATAGCCTGAAGCACGATGGAGTTTTCCTCGCACTCCAGGGCTTGCTGTCGACCCCGGTTGCCGTGTAGCGCTTCCGGCTTCCGATAACAGGTCCCATAGGGTGCTTACAATTACCCACACATGCGCCCACCTATCTCCTTTTGCAAAGTTGCAAATAAGGGGGGGCGAGCGAGCCCAGCCGGTCCATGCGCGTCATTGCAAGCGGCTGGAGAGTAAATCCCCCCAACCCCCCTTTGCAAAAAAAGGGGAGCGATCGGGCCAAGCCCCTTTCCCGGGAGTCTCCGCTAAGGGGTAAGTGGGCGTATGTGTGGGTAATTGTCAGCATAGGGTGGGCGGGTCTTATCGCGCCCGCCACCTCAATGGGGAACGACTCGTTTCGGTCCACGCTGCATTGATGCAGTTTAGAGCCAAAAGCATCCAGGAATTATTGGACTATGCCCTTCATGAAGCGATAGCACTCACCGCCGCAAAGTCGGGTATATTTGGCTTCTATAAACGGATTGGGGGACGCCATGCGATAGTTGCTTTTGAGAAAGCATCTTCGGGAGCCTGCGTGATGGAGTGGACGACAAATCAAGCCAGAGAGGATAGGCAATGAACAACAGGCGGATAATGGTCGTAGATGACGAGGTCTCCATCTGCGAAATGATGAAACGGGCATTTACTGGGTCAGGTTTTGAGGTTGAGACTGCGGGCAGCGCCGAAAAAGCGATCGAGCTGATCAAGTCATACAAGTACCTGGTGTTCTTTCTGGATTTAAACCTTCCTGGAATGAACGGCATTGAACTCTGTCGGTCTATCCGGAAAGATAATCCACTTACGATCACCTACGCGGTCACCGGGTACGCGCGCATTTTCGAAGCCTTCGACTGCAGGGATGCCGGGTTTGAAGACTATTTCACCAAGCCGGTGGCGATAAAGACACTGCTTCAGGCGGCTGAAAATGCCTTTCAAAAGCTCGAACGCTGGGGAACGTAGATATATAATATGAGGTGTACCCCATTGAGGCGGCGGGTGCGATAAGACCCGCCCACCCTATAGGACCTTTGATCGGTTTAAATCGGCACTGGCGAAGAATATTACGCAGGAAAGGGTCGTGTGGCGCCCTTACCGTGAAGCAATCTCCAGAGCTTGCCAACGCCAACCGGGAAGCTCACATTATGACGATGGGGATTAAATTATCGAGTAATCGTTGCAATGGTTCCCATTCACGCCTCCACTGCTCCTACATTTTGCCGTCCCCCCATTCTCACCATTGACTAGAGGCACACTGCCCGACCACGGTGGCACACCGCCCGACGATGATGCCCCCCCACCGCCAAAGGCAGTGGCGTCCCCGGCGAAGCAATCCCGACAGCGGTGGCACACCGCCCCGACAGCGGTGGCACACCGCCCCGACAGCGGTGGCACACCGCCCTGACAGCGGTGGCGCACCGCCCCGACCTTGCAGCGGGTGCAACCGCTTCTTAAGTTGGCTGACAGAAGCATTCGATATGAGGCCGGCTCGGGATGGAGGCCGCCCGACGATCATTGCCCCCGGCTATTTTGACTTTCTTTTCCGCTCTTGCAGGATTTACCCATGAACGGTTCCCCTGTTTTATGGCCGCTGGTTGTCTACATCGCCGCCGTGGTGCTCATGGTCGCCTTCATGCTGACTCTTTCCGCACTGCTTGGCGAGCGCCATAAAGAAACCAGGGCTTCTGGCGAACCCTACGAATCCGGGATAGTTTCCACCGGCTCGGCCCGATTGCGCTTTCATGCCGGTTTTTATCTCATGGCCATGTTTTTCGTTATTTTCGACCTCGAAGCGGCATTTATCTACGCGTACGCGGTGGCGTTTCGAAAACTTGGCTGGGCCGGGTATGTAGAGATGGTGGTGTTTATCGCAATTCTTGCCGCCGCGCTATTCTATCTCTTCAGGCTTGGAGCGCTCGACTGGAAAACGCCCAGGCAAAAGGAGAGCATAAGAAGTTAACGCGACCCGAAAAAGAGGAAAAGGCGGGTGCAAAACGTAAGGGATGTTTTAAGGCACAAGGGTTCGAAGGTCTATTCGATAGGCCCCGAAGACAGCGTCTACGATGCTCTAAGGCTTATGGCGGACAATAACGTCGGGGCGCTTGTGGTCTTCGAAGGTGAGCGAATGGTCGGGATCATTACAGAGCGCGATTATGCCCGCAAGGTCGTTTTGCTTGACAGGCTCTCGAAGGAAACGAAGGTAGAGGAGATCATGACCGTCGATATTCGTACGGTGACGCCTTCAACGGACCTCGAAGAGTGCATGGAACTGTTCACCGCAAAGCGCGTTCGCCACCTGCCGGTAATCGAAGGCGACCGGGTAGCCGGCATCATATCGATAGGCGATGCGGTAAAGGGTGTCATCGACCACCACGAGAGCACGATCGAGCAGTTGGAAGGCTATATCAAAGGACAGCACGCCAGGCGGAATCAAAGCTAGAGTCGAGCCTGCCTGAAGTGAGCCTGTATCGGGGATGGATAAGGGAGATCGTATCATGCGCTGGCGGTTTAGCCGCGTTGACAAGCCTTCACGCAGACCCGAAGCAGTTTCGGTCGACGAAACCGTGGGCTCCAACCTGCTTTTGAGCCGGCTGGAAGACATGGTGGCCTGGGGGCGGAAAAATTCCATCTGGCCGTTTAATTTCGGCCTGTCGTGCTGCTATGTCGAAATGGCGGGAAGTATCACGAGCCGCTACGATATCGCCCGTTTCGGCGCCGAGGTCATTCGGGGGACCCCCCGCGAATCCGATCTCATGGTCATTGCGGGCACGCCGTTCATAAAGTGCGCCCCGATCATACTGAGGCTCTACGAACAGATGATGGAACCGCGCTGGGTGATATCGATGGGCTCCTGCGCAAACTCGGGGGGCATGTACGACATTTACTCCGTCGTGCAGGGGGTGGATAAGATCCTTCCGGTGGATGTGTACGTTCCGGGCTGCCCGCCAAGTCCGGGGGCCTTCATGGAGGGCCTCATCATGCTCCAAAACGCGATTGCCGTGCAAAGACGACCCCTTAGCTGGGTTGCCGGTCGGCAGTCCATCGCAAGACCCCCGCTTCCGTCGATGAAAGACCGTAAGCGGGAAGAACGCAGCAGGATGACGGTTCTGCCGAACCCGGACATCGTTTACCCCGGGAAGGGAAAAAGCGATGAATAGTCAGGCCACCATCCTTGACGAGCTAAAGGAGCGGTTTGGCGCCGCAGTTCTTGCCGAGCAGCCTGCGCGGGACGCCGTCCCCACCCTGTGGGTCGAAAGCGGGGAAGTGCGCTCGGTCCTGAAATATTTAAAATCCGAAACAACTGCGCCTTACAGGATGCTCTACGACCTTACCGCCATCGACGAGCGGCTGCGGTCTCATCGCGACGGCCAGCCCGAAGCCGACTTTAGCGTTATCTACCACCTGCTGTCTTTGGATCGCAACGCGGACATAAGGGTCAAGACGCCCCTTAAGGGCGAATACCCCTCCCTTTGGACCATTACGGATTTGTGGAGTTCGGCGGACTGGTACGAACGAGAAGTGTGGGACATGTTCGGAATCGTATTTGAAGGGCGAACGGGGCTTCGGCGCATACTCCTGCCCCCGGGCTGGGAGGGTCATCCTCTTCGCAAGGAACACCCTGCGCGGGCGACCGAGATGGAGCCTTTCAGCCTGCCCCCCGAGCGCCAGGAAAGTGCGCAGGAAGCCCTGAGGTTCCGTCCCGAGGAATGGGGGCTAACAGGCCGGGGGGAAGACACCGACCTCATGTTTTTAAATCTTGGCCCGCAACATCCCGGAGCGCACGGCGTCTTTCGCGTTTTGCTCCAACTGGACGGAGAAGAGATCGTCGGCGCCGTACCCGAGATAGGCTTTCACCACCGGGGCGCTGAAAAGATGGCCGAGCGCCAGACCTGGCACACCTTTATCCCCTACACGGACCGGATCGACTATCTGGGCGGGGTGATGAACAACCTGCCCTATGTGCTGGCCGTCGAAAAACTGGCCGGGATCGAAGTCCCCGACCGGGTCAAGGTAATCCGCGTGATGATGGTCGAATTTTTCCGCATCGCCAGCCACCTGGTCTGGTACGGGACATTCGCCCAGGATCTCGGGATGCTCTCCCCTGTCTTTTTCACCTTTAACGACCGCGAGCGGATATTCGATATCGTTAAGGCCGTAATGGGCGGGCGCATGCATCCGATGTGGTTTCGGATCGGTGGTGTGGCTCAAGACCTGCCCCAAGGCTGGGAAAAAATGGTTCGCGAGTTTTTGCCCTACATGGTCCACCGCCTTAAAGAATACGATCGCACGATAATGCGAAACCGGATTTTTAAAGCCCGCACCATGGGAATCGGCAGCTACTCCCTTCCTGAAGCCATCGAGTGGGGGGTAACCGGACCGGGACTTAGAGCTTGCGGCCTCGCGTGGGACTTAAGAAAGAAGCGGCCGTATTCGGGATACGATCAGTTCGACTTCGAAATTCCAACGGCAAAGAGCGGCGACTGCTACGGCCGCTCCGTTGTGCGGGTCGAGGAGATGCGCCAAAGCCTTCGGATTATCGAACAGTGCGTAAACAACATGCCCCCTGGCTCCTACAAGGCGCTTCACCCCCTGACCACGCCGCCGCTAAAGGAACACGCGCTTCGAGACATCGAGACCCTCATAACGCATTTCCTGGGGGTTAGCTGGGGGCCCGTCATCCCGCCCGGAGAAGTCTGCGTGGCCATCGAGGCCACAAAGGGGTGGAACAGCTATTACCTGGTAAGCGACGGATCCATACACTCGTACCGAACAAGGATCCGCACGCCCTCTTTTGCGCACGTGCAGATGATCCCGCTCATCTGCCGCGGATTTATGGTCGCCGATTTGCTGGCGATCCTTGGAAGCATCGACTACGTCATGGCCGACGTTGACCGCTAGGCGGCGGCGTGCCGCCGCGGTCAACGCTGCCTGGCCGGGGACGCCGCTGCCTTTGGCGGCGGCGGGGCCGTTACTAGTCGCGAAGATACCCTTATTTACTTCGCGGCTTCGCTGAGGGCCGACTATAGGTTGGGCTAAGCGCAGCCCGGCAAAAACTTTACTTCGCGTCTTCGCGGCTTCGCGTGAGAAAGCTTTTAGTAACAGGAACCGAAAAGGGACCAACAAGATGCTAACCCCGGAAGAATTGACCGAAATCCAGGCAGAACTTGCCCGCTACGAGCAAAAACGGGGAGGCTGCATCGAAGCGCTAAAAACCGTTCAGCGCCATCGCGGCTGGATATCCGACGAAACCCTGGCCGAGCTTGCCGACTTTTTGGAAATGACACCCGCTGAGCTGGGTAGCGTTTCGACCTTCTACAACCTCCTATTCCGAAAGCCCGTGGGCCGCCACGTCATCCTGGTCTGCACCAGCGTAAGCTGCTGGGTGATGGGAATGGGGGATCTGCTTGAGCATATCGAAAAAAAGCTCGGGATAAATCTTGGCGAAACGACCGCAGACGGCCGGTTCACGCTGCTCCCCAATGTCTGCCTCGGGGCCTGCGACCGCGCCCCCGTGCTCATGATCGACTCCGATCTTTATGGGGATCCGGACGTGAAAACGATCGATGAAATTCTGGCCGGCTACGTTTAGAGGGCGACCTGGAATGGACCATCCGCTTACAGCAAATATCCGCCCCGGGGAAGGTCCCCCGGATATCGAGGCCTATGGAAAGGCGGGCGGATACCGCGCACTGCAAAAGGTCTTAAAGGAAGCAGACCCCAAGGGCCTTATTCAAACGGTCATGGATTCGCACCTGCGGGGACGGGGCGGGGCGGGGTTTCCCACGGGCCGCAAATGGAGCTTCGTACCCCCGGGCGATCGGGCCGCCCACCCCGTCTATTTTATAATAAACGCCGATGAGATGGAGCCTGGAACGTTTAAAGATAGATTGCTCCTCGAAGGAAATCCTCACCTGCTGATCGAGGGGACGATCATCGGCGCATACGCCATCCAGGCAGACATCGCCTATATTTTTTTGCGCCAGGAATATACCCTGGCCAAGCGGAGCTGCTCGCGCGCAATCGCCCGGGCCTACGAACGGGGATACCTTGGCAAAAACATACTGGGCAGCGGCTATAGCCTGGAACTCTATCTCCACACGAGCGCCGGGCGCTACATCTGCGGGGAGGAAACGGCCCTTTTAAACGCCCTCGAAGGCCGGCGCGCCATCCCGCGCGCCAAGCCCCCGTTCCCCCCGGTAACCGGTCTTTGGGGAAAGCCCACAATCGTAAATAACGTCGAGACCATCTGCAACGTCCCTATTATTGTCGAACACGGGGCCGACCGGTTCCGGGAGCTCAGCCGCTCGGTTGATGGAGGAACCAAGTTATACGGGGTGAGCGGCCGGGTAAAACGGCCGGGGCTGTGGGAACTTCCCATGGGCGCAACGATCCGTGAAATCCTCGAAGAACATGCGGGCGGGATGCGCGATGGGTTCAAGCTAAGGGGGATTATCCCCGGAGGCGCATCGACAGATTTTTTGGCGGCCGACCAACTGGATGTAAAGATGGACTTCGATTCGGTGGCAGCGGCCGGGAGCCGCCTTGGCACAGGGACGATGATCATCTTAGACGATAGGACCTGCCCGGTGGGCATGGTGCTCAATTTGATCCGCTTTTTCGCCCGGGAGTCCTGCGGGTGGTGTACGCCCTGCCGCGAAGGGTTACCCTGGCTTGCGCGCATACTCGAAGCGATCGAAAACGGCGAAGGCCGTCCGCGGGATTTGGACATCCTTCGGCGCCACACCGGGCTTCTCGCGCCGGGACATACCTTTTGCGCCCTGGCCCCCGGCGCGGTCGAGCCTCTCCAGAGCGCTCTCACGCTCTTTGAGGAAGATTTTAACCGCCACATCCGCGAAAACCGCTGCCCGTGGAGGAAGTAGCCGATGGCAACGATCCTTATCGACGGCCGCCCATACGAGGTTAAAGACGGGCAGAACTTGCTCCAGGCCTGCCTTACTCTTGGTTTTAACGTGCCCTATTTTTGCTGGCACCCTGCCCTTGGCTCTATCGGCGCATGCCGCCAATGCGCGGTCAAGCGCTTTAAAAACGAAAAAGACACCGGGGGCGAGATCGTCATGGCCTGCATGACTCCCGCCGAAGACTCCATACGCATTTCCATAGACGATCCGGAAGCGGTCGGTTTTCGAGCGAGTGTAATCGAGTGGCTCATGCTAAACCACCCGCACGACTGTCCGGTATGCGATGAGGGAGGCGAGTGCCACCTGCAGGACATGACGGTCATGACGGGCCATGCGTACCGCGAAAACAGATTCCGCAAGCGTACCTACCGCAACCAGGACCTTGGCCCGTTTGTAAACCACGAGATGAACCGCTGCATCCAGTGCTACCGCTGCGTGCGCTACTACCGAACCTACGCCGGGGGAGGAGATTTGAACGTATTTTCCTCCCACGACCACCTCTATTTCGGGCGATCGAGCGAGGGGAGGCTCCAAAATGATTTCAGCGGAAACCTGGTGGAAATCTGCCCGACCGGCGTCTTTACCGATAAGACCCTCAAAAACCACTACACCCGCAAGTGGGACATGGAGACCGCCCCCTCGGTTTGCGTTCACTGCAGCCTTGGGTGCAATACTATCCCCGGGGCCCGCTACGGGAAACTTAGGCGGGTTCGAAACAGGTACAATCGCGACGTAAACGGCTATTTCCTGTGCGACCGGGGGCGCTACGGATACGAGTTCGTAAACGGCCCCCTGACTGTCCAGGCGCCGCTCGCCAAAACATCCAGGGCGCCCGAACCGGTCGCGCTTTCCGGTGAGGAGGCGCTGGCGCGCGCTGCCGCCTGGATCGCAAACAGCCCCGGGGTGATCGGCATCGGCTCGCCCCGGGCATCCATTGAATCCAATTTCGCCCTTCGTACCCTGGTTGGCCCGGATAATTTCTATGCCGGACTTTCCGATAAAGACTTTGAAATACTAAATCTCGCATGGGAGGTCCTGCGAAACGGAGTGGCCCGCACCCCTCCTTTGAGTGAGACAGCGCAGGCCGATGCCGTCTTTGTTCTGGGAGAAGACGCGGGCAACACCTCGCCGGTTCTGGCTCTAAACCTGCGTCAACTGGCCCGCCGAAAGGCCGCAGGGCTTATGGAGGAGGCGAAAATCCCCACCTGGAACGACTCCCCCATCACTCGGCTGGCCGAATCCGAAAAAGGAGCGCTATACCTTGCCACGCCCTGCGCAACCTCGCTAGACGATATGGCCTTAAAAACCTTTCACGCCGCCCCCCCAGACCTTGGCCGGCTGGGCTTCGCGGTAGCCTCCGTAATTTCGCCGGCAAACGCTCCGAAGGTAGCGGACCTTATCCCGGAAGAACTCCGCCTGGCAGAGAAAATCGCGAGGGCGCTAAAATCTGCTGCCCGACCGCTGATCGTATCGGGTGCGGGGAGCAAAAGCCGCACGCTCATCGAGGCCGCCGCCAATATCTGCACAGCTCTTAGGCAGATCGGCCGGCCGGCGCAAATCATTTTGGCCCTTCCCGAGGCAAACAGCCTGGGGTTGGCTATGCTGGGGGCCTCAGGCGGCATTGAAACCGCCTCCGGAGAACTTCTAAGCGGCCGCGCGGCTACGGTTATCGTTTTAGAAAACAATCTCTTCCGGCGCTGCTCGCCCGAAACGACAAGGGATCTTTGGGGCGCGGCAAAACATGTGATCGCAATCGATCATATCGTAAACGCCACGACTTCCCGGGCCGAACTGGTACTACCCGCAGCCTCGTTTGCCCAATCCTCGGGAACCATGGTCAATAACGAAGGACGCGCTCAGCGATTTTTCCGGGTGTTTTCTCCCAAAGCTCCGATAAAAGAGAGCTGGCGCTGGATGCGCGACATCATGGGGGCGCTCTGGCGGCCCGAGGCTGCCGGGTGGCATGGCCTGGACGACCTGATAGCGGCCATAGCTGCGGCAATTCCCGTATTTTCCGCCCTCCCCTCAGCGGCCCCTGGCGCCGATTTTCGGCGGGCGGGCGGAAAGGTCCCGCGACAGAGCCACAGGTACAGCGGTCGAACCGCCATACTGGCGCAAATAGATGTCGATGAGCCCAAGGCCCCGGAAGATCCCGATACGCCCCTGGCATTTTCTATGGAAGGAGACCATCGCCAGCCCCCGTCCGCGCTCATCCCGAAGTTCTGGGCGCCCGGCTGGAACTCCATTCAGTCGCTTAACAGGTTTCAGCAGGAAATCGGGGGCCCGTTGCGGGGCGGAGACCCCGGCGTGCGGCTAATCGAGCCATCCCCGCAGGCAAAGGCTCGCTATTTTACGGCCATTCCCGCCCGGCAAGTGGTGAGAGTTGGAAAGTGGGTATTTGTTCCCCTCCACCACGTCTTTGGCTCGGAGGAACTTAGCGCTCTTTCGCCGGGGGTGGCCGGGCTCTGTCCAAAACCCTACGTGGCGCTTCATCCGGAGGACGCCGCAGCCCTTGGAATAACCGAGGGCGGCAGGGCGAGAGTGGATGTGGACGGCTCGGCATACGATTTGAGCGTCCGCATGGTTCCCACTCTTTCTCGCGGCGTGGCAGGCCTTCCGGTCGGGCTTCCCGGCGGACCGGCCCTGGATCTGCCCGCATCGGGAAAAGTTTCCAGGGGGATAGCCGATGAGTGACATCCAATGTCGCCTCATAACAGTATTTGTCGTTCTCATCGGGGCCATGGCTGCGAGCGCCGCCCTTATCTGGCTCGAAAGGCGTCTTCTGGGACTTTGGCAGGACCGGTATGGACCAAACCGCGTGGGGCTTTTCGGTCTTCTCCAGGTTATGGCCGACATGATCAAAATTTTCTTTAAGGAAGACTGGATACCCCCCTTTGCCGACCGACCCGTCTTTGTCGTTTCACCGGCGATCGTCGTCGCGGCGACCCTCATCCCCTTTGCCGTTATTCCCTTTTCACCGGGTATAGCCATTGCGGATCTCAATATCGGCCTCCTTTTCTTTCTGGCCATGGCCTCCCTTAGCGTCTACGGGATCGTTTTGGGCGGCTGGTCTTCCCAGAGCAAATACTCGCTGCTCGGAAGCCTGCGGGCGACCGCCCAGTTGCTTAGCTACGAAGTCTTCATGGGGCTTTCCCTTATGGGAGTGGTCATGATGGCCGGCTCCTTTAGCCTTGGCGCCATCGTCCGCGCCCAGCGGGGAATGTGGTTTTGCATCCCGCAGTTTGTCGGATTCGTAATCTTTTTCATTGCCGGGCTAGCGGAAACGCACCGGATGCCCTTCGATCTTCCAGAGGCGGAAAGCGAACTGGTCGATGGCTATCACACCGAATATTCCGGTCTGAAATTTGGAATGTTTTTTGTCGGGGAATACCTGGGCATAACATTTACCTCGCTTATGACCGTCACGTTGTTTTTCGGCGGATGGCTTGGTCCGGTTTTACCGCCCATCGTGTGGCTCCTGGGAAAAACAGTGGTGTTTATCTGCCTTTTTATATTGATCCGGGCATCTCTTCCAAGGCCGCGCTACGACCAGCTCATGTCCTTTGCCTGGAAAGTCCTTCTGCCGCTTTCGCTTCTAAACCTGCTGGTTACGGCCGGGGTCCTCCTTACCCGCCGTTAAGTGTGGAGCTCGTCATGTTGAGTATCCTGCAAACGATCTGGGAGGTCTTACTGCACATGTTTCGAAGGCGGGAGACCATCCTCTATCCCGAGCAGCCGATAGCCTCGCCCCCGCGCTTCCGGGGACGCATCATACTCTCGCGCGACCCCGACAGCCATGAGCGCTGCGTTGCCTGCTACCTGTGCTCGGCGGCCTGCCCCGTGGACTGCATAGCCCTCCAGGCCACACAGGACGAGCACGGGAGGCGCTACCCCGAATTTTTCCGAATCAATTTCTCGCGCTGCATCCTGTGCGGATTCTGCGAAGAAGCCTGCCCGACCTGCGCCATACAACTGACCAGCGATTTCGAATTCTGTGAGTATGAGCGAAAGAACATGGTCTATGAAAAGGAAGATCTGCTGATAAGCGGCCCGGGCAAATATCCCGACTATAACTTCTACCGGGTCGCCGGCGTAGCGGTCGGGGTAAAAGACAAAGGGGAGTCGGGAAACGAATTGCCCCCCGTAGACGTTCGAAGCCTTCTGCCGTGATGGCGGATGCGCCAGAGGTTGATATGAAAAGAAGCGGGAAGCGGGAAGCAAGAAGCGGGAAGCAAGAAGCGGGAAGCAAGAAGCAAGAATGAAAAGCCATTTCCCGCGCCGCGCGGGACTTCCTCGCTTCCCGCTCCTTATTTTGAAAGGGGTAAAAACGATGAATACTGCCTTCTACATAGCGGCGATCGTCGCCGTGATTTCCACGCTCATGGTGATCATTGAGTTTAACCCGGTGCATGCTCTTCTCTACCTGATCGTTTCGCTTCTATCGGTAGCGGTGATCTTTTTTCTTCTGGGCGCCCCTTTTGCCGCCGCCCTCGAAGTGATCGTCTATGCCGGGGCCATAATGGTGCTGTTCGTATTTGTAGTCATGATGCTCAACCTGGGGCCCCAGTCCGCCGCAGGAGAAAGGTCCGGGTGGCCTGGGCGTCTGTGGTTTGGCCCTTTTGTGCTAACGGCCGCGCTTTTGGCGGAACTGGTCTTTGTCCTGCGCGGCGGGGGAGCGGTCGGTTTTCGCGAGGTAGGCCCCCAAGAGGTCGGGCTCGCACTCTTCGGTCCGTATCTTTTCGGAACCGAGCTGGCTTCGATGCTTCTTCTAAGCGGGCTTATCGGGGCATACCACCTGGGCATAGGCTTTAAGGCCGCCGGAAAGGAGAAAGATTCGCTGTGACAACGCTCGTAGGACATGTGCGAAGAAGCAGGAAGCGAGAAGCGAGAAGCGAGAAGCGAGAAGCGAGAAGCAGGAAGCAGGAAGCAGGAATGGAAAAGCCATTGCTCCCGGCGCCCCTTCCCTCGCCGCGCGGGACTTCCCCGCTCCTTCTTTTGAAACTTACAATTACCCACACATGCGCCCACCTATCTCCTTTTGCAAAGTTGCAAATAAGGGGGGCGAGCGAGCCCAGCCGGTCCATGCGCGTCATTGCAAGCGGCTGGAGAGTAAATCACCCCAACCCCCCTTTGCAAAAAAGGGGGGCGATCGGGCCAAGCCCCTTTCCTGGGAGTCTCCGCTTAGGGGTAAGTGGGCGCATGTGTGGGTAATTGTCAGCTTTTGAAAGGAGAATGATTAGCTGTGACACCGCCCGTAGGACATGTGCTTATGCTTGCCGCAGTGCTGTTTCTTCTCGGGTTGCTCGGAGTTCTTGTCCGGCGCAATATCATTTTCATGCTTCTTTCGATCGAGATCATGTTTAACGCGGCAGGACTTGCCTTTGTGGCAGCGGGCTCGCGATGGGGCCGCCCGGACGGTCAGGTCATGTTCATCTTCATTATCTCGATGGCTGCCGCGGAAGTATCGGTTGCGCTGGCCCTGGTGCTCCAGATGCACCACCGCCTTAAGCTCCTGAATACCGATGCCGCGCAAAGCATGCGAGGATGATTTGAAAAGAAGCGGGAAGCGAGAAGCGGGAAGCGGGAAGCGGGAATGGACTCCCGCTCCCAGCTCCCCGTATCGCGCAGCGCGGGACTTCCCTGCTTCTCCCGCTCCCAGCTTCCCGCTTCCCGCTCCTTCCTTTAAGAGGTTGCCATGCTCGGTTGGCTCTGGATAATTCCCGCCCTGCCCTTTGCCGGCGCCCTGGTGCTCGCGCTTTTCGGCGCGCGGCTGCCACGCCGGGTAAGCGGGGCGATCGGTGCGGGCTCCGTTGGACTTTCAGCGGTTGCCGCCGGGCTGGTCGCTCTAAATTTTATCGGTTCAGGATCCGCCGGCGGTTTGAGTTACACGCAAACCTTATGGACATGGCTTAACATCGCGGGCTTTCGTCCCTCCATCTCACTCTATCTCGACGCACTTTCTCTGGTAATGGTACTCGTTATCACCTTCGTTTCGTTTCTCATCCACTTGTACTCTACGGAATTTATGACGGGCGATGAAAACTACAGCCGGTTTTTCGCCGAGATGAACCTATTCGTCGGGTCGATGCTCACCCTGGTGCTAGCAGGTAACTTCCTGCTGCTCTACCTCGGCTGGGAAGGCGTTGGGCTTTGCAGCTACTTGCTGATCGGTTTCTGGTACAGGGAGCCTCAAAACGGATACGCGGCCAGAAAGGCATTCGTCGTCACACGGATTGGCGACACAGCGCTGGCAATTGCCCTTTTTCTCCTTTTCACCCACCTTGGGACCCTCAATATCCAGGAAGTCATGGCGCGCGCCGCGGGCGCCTGGCCCATGGGTTCGGCCCTTGCCACCCTCACAGCCCTCCTCATTCTTGGGGGGGCGGTCGGAAAATCCGCCCAACTGCCCCTTCAGACCTGGCTGCCCGACGCCATGGCAGGCCCCACTCCCGTAAGCGCGCTCATCCACGCCGCCACGATGGTGACCGCCGGCGTCTATCTCATCGCCAGGACCCATGTGCTCTTTACCCTTGCGCCGGCGGCCTTAAACGCCGTGGCCGTTATCGGCGCCGCCACCCTGCTTTTGGCAGGTTTTAGCGCCCTGGTCCAGCACGACATCAAACGGGTCCTCGCCTACTCCACCATTAGCCAGATAGGGTACATGTTTCTTGCACTGGGCGTTGGGGCCTGGCCTGCCGCCCTATTCCACTTCATGATCCACGCTTTTTTCAAAGCCCTTCTCTTCCTGGGCGCCGGCTGCGTGATTCAGGCCATGGACGAGGAGCATGACATGTTCAAAATGGGCGGACTGCGAAAAGAGATGCCCCTGGTATTTTGGACATTTCTCATCGCCAGTTGCTCGCTTGCCGCGGTCCCGCTGGTTACTGCGGGTTTTTACAGCAAAGACATGATCATCTGGCAGGCGTACTCCTCAACCCTTGGATCCGTGTGGCTATGGGCCGCAGCGATTTTCGGGGCGCTGCTTACCTCTCTCTATACCTTCCGCATGGTGATTCTGACATTTTTGGGCCCCCTGCTCAGGAAAGCCATTAAGCTCCCCGGATGGCGAATGAACGTTCCCCTGGTCGTACTGGCCGTACTGTCGATCGCCGGGGGCCTGGTAAATATCCCCAAAAATCTCGGGGGCATCCCGGCTCTAACCCAATTTCTTACAAGAGCCCTTCCTTCCTTTGTGGCCGCACCCGGCCGGGCCGTACACGCTGGTTTGTTTGAAATATTTTCAGGGTGCGTCTCTTTGGGAGGCATCCTGCTGATCGAACTGTTCATGCGGTCCGGGTTTTACCAAAAGATCACAGAATCTCCCCCGGCAAAGGCCCTGCACGCCTTTTTATTTTCCGGCTGGGAATTTGACAGCCTCTATGACCTCGTTTTCGCCCACCCCTACGCCTGGCTTGCCCGCATCAACCGAAAAGACATAATCGATTATTTCTACACCGGAATCGGGTGGCTTAGCATCCGGGCATGGAGGGGGCTTATCGCAACGGAAAACGGGCGAGTTGCCTCCTTTGTTCTGGCGATTGCCCTGGGTGCGGCAATCATAATCGGATTGGCGGTGTTTCTATGATGCTCGTGTGGCTGATAGTCATACCCGCTGCGGGCGGACTAATCTCCTGGATGGTCGAACGGATAAATCCCGCGTGGCCCAAATATGCGGCCCTGGCTGCCATGGCGGTCGATCTTATCCTTGCGATTGTTTTGGCCTGTAAACCCGCGTCTTCCAACGCGATCGCCGTTCCCTGGATCCCCCAGTTCGGCATAGCCATCATTTTTTCCTCCGATGGCCTAAGCCGCCTGTTGGTCCTTTTGACGGCATTCCTTGGTCTTATGGCCGTAGCCTCGGCCTGGACGGAAATAGACGACCGGACCGGTTTTTTCTACTTTAACCTCCTGCTCGCACTGGCGGGCGTAACGGGAGTTTTTCTCTCCCTTGACCTTTTTCTTTTCTATTTTTTCTGGGAAGTGATGCTCATCCCCATGTATTTGCTTATCGCCATCTGGGGCCACGAAAACCGGGTCTACGCCTCCACCAAATTCTTTTTGTTCACACAGGCAAGCGGCCTTTTGATGTTTGTGGCCATCCTCGCCCTCTATTTTCTTCACGGCAAAAGCTCAGGCCATTATACCTTCGACTACAGGCTGCTTCTCGGGACAACCCTTTCGCCTACAGCAGCCCTCTTGCTCATGTCGGGTTTTCTCCTTGCCTTTCTGGTCAAGCTGCCCGCCGTACCGTTTCACTCCTGGCTGCCCGACGCCCATACGGAAGCGCCGACGGCGGGGAGCCTCATTTTGGCCGGGCTTCTCTTAAAGACTGGAGCCTACGGTATTTTGCGCTTCGTGCTGCCGCTTTTCGCCTCGGCCGTTCACCATTTCGCACCGATTGCCATGACGCTTGGGGTCGTATCGATTCTCTACGGCGCGCTGCAGGCCTTCGGGCAAACCGATCTCAAAAGGATGATCGCCTATACGAGCGTTAGCCACATGGGGTTTGTCCTGCTGGGAGCTTTTGCCTGGAACCGCCTGGCCCTCTACGGAGTGGTTATGCAGCTCCTCTGCCACGGGATCAGCACCGGGGCGCTCTTTATCCTGGTGGGCGGTTTGCAGCAAAGGCTACACACCCGAGACATCGATCGCCTGGGCGGCCTCTGGTCGGCAATGCCGCGCCTGGGAGGCGCCATGATGCTTTTCGCCATGGCATCCCTGGGGCTGCCGGGCCTTGGTAATTTCATAGGAGAATTCCTGGTGCTCCTGGGGGTCTTTCAGGTCAGCCCGGTTTTGTCCGTTTTGGCCTCGATAGGGTTAATCACTTCCTGCGTCTACTCGGTGTGGATCGTTCAAAGAACTATTCAAGGCAAAAACCCCAAAGGTTGGAAACCACCCGATCTTTCAGCCAGGGAAACCTCTATCATGGCTGCCATGATCGTTTTGATAGTCTGGTTGGGGCTTTTCCCCCAACCGGTCTTTACCGCTGTTCGCCCCTCGATGGAATGGCTGCAGCAAATGTCAAAACCCGCCATTAGTCCGCACCGGATCAGCGGCCCGGCGGTCCAAAGCTCCATGCCGCCCGAAGCGGTCCGGAAAGAGACCCCATGACCCTTACGAGCCTTTTTACCATAGCACCCCTTATCTGCCTCGGGGCGGCAGCGGTCCTGGTGATGCTTCTAACGGCCGTTCGCCGCACTTACACCGGCGCGGCTGTCCTTTCTCTTATCGGTCTTGCCGCTGCCTTTGCTACCCTCCCGCTCATGGCCCGCGCAAGCTCGCATCAGTTTTTTTTGCTGATGCTAAACGGCTATTCGGCCTTCTACGCAGGACTTCTTCTTCTGGCCGCGGCGGCGTGTGTGCTCCTCTCGATCAGCTATGTAAGGAAATATCGGCACAACCGCGAAGAATTTTTCATCCTGATGCTTTTGGCCACATTAGGGGCAATAGTTTTGGCCGCATCCAATCACTTCGCCACCTTTTTTTTGGGACTCGAACTGCTAACCGTTTCGCTCTATGCGCTGATCGCCTACCCGCACCTCCACCAGGGCCATATCGAAGCGGCCATCAAATACCTTGTCCCGGCCTCGGTGTCCTCGGCTTTCCTGCTCTTTGGCATGGCTTTGATCTATAGCTATTCCGGCCACATGGAAATCGAACGCATCGGTCGCGACCTTCCGGCGGTGCAACTGCATGCCGGATACCGCTGGATGATCGCCGGTCTTTCCATGATGGTTGTGGGAATCGGTTTTAAACTCGCAGTCGCGCCCTTTCACCTCTGGGCGCCCGATGTCTACCAGGGGGCCCCGGCGCCGGTAACCGCCTTCGTTTCCACGGTATCCAAGGGAGCGGTCGTGGCCCTTCTTCTTCGCCTCTTTACGCCCGGGGGCATCCAAACGGCTACTCCCATGTTTATCGTCTTCACCATTATAGCCGCCGTCAGCATGATAGCCGGAAACCTCCTGGCGCTCCTTCAAAACAACGTAAAACGGATCCTCGCCTATTCTTCGATCGCCCACCTGGGCTATATCCTCGTTGCGTTTTTGGCGGGCGGGCCAAGAGCGATTGATTCGGTCACTTTTTATCTCATCACCTATTTTATTGCCAACCTGGGTTGTTTTGGAGTGATCACGGTTCTTTCGAGCCCCGGAAAGGAAATGGAAAGCATAGATGACTACCGGGGGCTATCCCGGCGAAATCCCTGGCTGGCCGGGGTTTTTGCCGTGATGGTGCTCTCCCTTGCGGGACTACCGTTGACCGCGGGGTTCATCGGCAAGTTCACCCTGGCCCTGGCAGGCGTTGGCGCAGGACTCTGGACCCTGGTGATAATCCTGGTTCTTACCAGTACGATTGGCCTATACTATTACCTGCGCATCCTGGCCGCATTGTTTGTCGGAGCCCCTGAGCCCAAGGACATGCGGCCCGCGCCTTCCTTTTCCTTTCCGGATGGAATCGTTTTGGCGATTCTTACCTTTCTGCTCTTCTGGCTGGGAGTGATGCCTGCGCCGATCATCGCGATGATCCAGACGATGGTGCGCTGACCGGGAAGGCAAAAATTTTGACTGTCAACTTCACTGTAAGGAGGCATCTGATGGCGGTCCCAGTTTCGGATACCCTGGTCTTTTTCGGGGCCACAGGAGATCTGGCATACAAGCAGATATTTCCCTCGCTCTACGGGCTAATCCGGGAAGGATTCGATTTGCCGGTCATCGGGGTATCTCTTGACGGGTCCATCGAGAGGCTTAGGGAGCGCGCAGGGGAAAGCCTGGAGCACCATGGCCTTACGGATAAGGGGGCTTCTGAAAAACTTATGGAACTTTTGCGCGCCGTTCGGGGAGACTATGGCGACCCGGCGACCTTTGAACGGCTGCGAAAGGAGATGGGGGAGGCGAAAAGGCCCCTCCATTACCTGGCCATCCACCCGACGATGTTTGCCCGGGTGGTGGAGGGGCTGGCGGGGTCGGGATGTGTCGAAAACGCCAGGGTGGTGCTCGAAAAGCCCTTCGGCCGGGATCTGGCTTCGGCGCGGGAGCTAAATGATATTCTTCACGACCACTTTCCGGAAGAGGCGATATTTCGTATCGATCACTACCTGGGGAAGGAACCGGTCCAGAATATCCTCTACACGCGCTTTGCCAACCCGGTTTTTGAGCCGATCTGGAACCATCACTACGTGCGCAGTATCCAGATCACCATGGCCGAAGAGTTCGGCGTGGAGGGACGAGGGAAGTTCTACGAGGAAGCGGGCGCAATTCGCGATGTTTTGCAAAACCACATGCTCCAGATCCTCGCGGCCCTGACCATGGATCCGCCCGTTGGAGGCGACCACGAAGCGGTCCGGGATGAAAAGGGCCGCTTGTTTAAGGCTATCCGCCCTCTTACGCCGGCCGATGTTGTGCGGGGGCAGTTTGACGGCTACCTGTCCGAACCAGGGGTTCGCTCCGGCTCAACGGTGGAAACATTTGCAACCGTTAAGCTGGCGATCGAAAACTGGCGTTGGGCAGGAGTTCCGATCTTCATACGGTGCGGCAAAAAGTTGCCCCTTACCGTGACAGAGATCCTGGTCGAGTACAAGCGTCCGCCCCGGGAGACCTTCGGGGAGATCGTGCCGGTCGCCTCCAGCCATGTCCGTATACGTATCAGTCCGGACATCACCATGTCGATGGGACTGCGATTGAAAAAACCGGGAGAGCGGATGGCCGGCCAAGACGTTGAGCTGACCTTCGTGCGCCAGGCAGCAGATGACATGCCGGCTTATCAGCGCCTGCTGGGAGACGCCATGCACGGATCTTCGGAGCTTTTTGCCCGCCAGGACAGCATCGAAGCCCAGTGGCGGGTGGTGGACGCAGTCCTTGGAAACGTTACGCCCCTGTATTCTTACCGGCCGGGGAGCTGGGGACCGGAGGAAGCCTACCAGCTCATCGGAAAACACGGACCCTGGCATAACCCCCGCCCCCCGGAAGGCAAACCATGACCAAAACCCATGACATCGTGTTTCTGTTCGACGTAGACAATACGCTTCTGGATAACGATCGCGTGGAACAAGATATGCACCGCCATTTTGGCACTTTTTTAAGCCCCGGGGCCCGCGACCGATTTTTTGCGATTTTCGAAGAACTGCGCACGGAACTTGGCTATGCCGATTACCTCGGGGCCCTCGAACGGTACCGGCTAGAAGCCTTGTGCGACCCAAGGGTCTTAAAAATATCCAGCTGGCTCGTGGACTATCCCTTTGCCCAGCGCCTCTACCCCAATTCCCTGGACGCCGTTATGCACGTGCGCAGGTGGGGTACGCCGGTGATTTTATCGGACGGAGATGCGGTCTTTCAGCCTCGAAAGGTCGAAAGAGCCGGCTTATGGGATCTCTTCGAGGACCGAGTGCTTATCTATGTCCACAAGGAGGAGATGTTGGAAGACGTGGAAAGGCACTATCCCGGCCGCCGTTATGTGATGGTAGACGATAAGCTGCGCCTTCTTGCCGCCATAAAAAAGATATGGGAAAACCGTGTTACCACCGTCTTTGTAAGACAGGGCCGGTATGCCCACACCCCGGGGCTACTTGACCTCTATCCGCCCGCAGACATCGACCTGGAAAATATCCGCGGCCTCCTTGCCTACGATCGCGATGCCTTGCTGATAAAGCCGTAGGAGCACGCTCCCCAAGGCTCACCGCCCCGGCAACCCCCATCGGAATGATCGCACCGCGAATCCACCGTCTTGTCCGGTTTTTACCAGCGTCTTGTATCTTATGTAAACTGCTGCCATTCTGATTTTTTCCCGTGGCGATCAAGTCGAAACGAATGATATCCTTTCATTGGGGACATAGATGCTCATGGCTATATTTTTCACCCTCGGATAGTTTATAGCTCAATACGGGGCCATGCAGCCAGAGATTTAACGGCAGGCCATTGTTGCGGGTGTCTCTGGCCGGAGGGGCCTTGCGTCATCTGTCAAAGCGCTTTCCCGAAGAGCCTTGCGCCACCGGGAGACTGCCGGCCTTCGCGCGAGAGAAAGAGGCACAGGGGCCGGACAGCATGATCATCGCTCATTCTCAGGCAGCGGAGTCTTCTGAAGAATAGGGCTCTATAAGGATTTCTGCCGGAATGCCCAAACCAGCATGAAGCTTCCGGATCATACCGATTGTGAGCGGACGCTTTCGATTCAGGCTCTCGGAAACACGCGCCCGCCCGCCGATGAATTGCTCAAGGTCCCGGCGGGAGAGTCCGCGGCTCTCAACATAGTAGAGAATAGCTTCAACCGGGTCCGGCAGTGGAATAATGTAGTGTTATTCTTCGAAGGCTTCGATAGAGGGTAACCAGCACCTCCAGTCGGTCCCCTTCCGGAGTACCAGGCATGAAATCAAAGAGGCGTTCTACTTCTTCCATTGCCGCTCTGTAATCAGCTTCTGTTTTTATAGGCTTAATTTCCATAGCACGAGACTCCAGTCAGACAGTGGCAGCATCGATCCTGTTATATTCTTGAAAAATCATATCCGCCCCAATACACGCACGACCCGCTCTAGATCATCGCAATCAAATCCCTTGCCGATTTCGATCCGGTAGTGTTGGTCAACGACAAGGCAAAGTTGAGGATGGGGTTGGAAGACGGGAACGGGGAAAGATTTTGGCAACAGCAGTTCCACTAAGGCGGGTGCATTGCTGGGCTTTGTGTTCCTATTCCAAGACCGAAAGCTGCTTAAACCGATCTTGTTTATCCTACAATACTCAACCTGGCTAAGTCCGGAGCTATTCCATCGAGTTAAGTTCTCTTCCCGGAAACGCTGTTTTCCAGATCGACTAAGATGGCTCTTCATGCCCGACCTCCTGGTGTATTTTCAGAAGATCATGGCAGACGGGAGCTTTGCTTACAAGATGGGGTTCCCCGTTCGCTTACGAAATGGCAAAGGGCAGCGGCGGGGATAAGCGCCAGGAATACGGTGCTTTCTTTATCGCCAACTTGATCGAGGAGCGGGTGGGATTCGCCGGCATCGTCGATTCGGTGACCGCGGGAGTTGAGCAGGAAAATGGTCTGTCCGTTGGGGAGTATTTCCTCTACGCCGTATTGGTATGCATACGGAATTATTGAGCCGATATTCCAATTTGCGGCCTATTTTCGTATTGCTTGCCGCCGGCTGGACGGAAGCCAGATACCGCCACTTTGGCGTATGCCGTTGGAACGGGTGGCTGTCAATGAAAGAATCGCAGCACCCTTTATCGCGGCATCAGCATATGCTTGGCGGCACCGAAAATACCGGCAACGGACCCGGCGCTTAAAACATATTTGGGGAATGGAAACAGTCTCAGGCCGAAATTGCGTTGCAGTGCTCGTGCCTGCGCATTGACACCGGTGCTGGTTGATATAGAATTGATTGGTGGAAGGAGTCGCAATGAATGTGCTTGAAATCAAAAAAATGAGCAGGATTGAGCGCTTGCAGGCAATAGAGGCGCTTTGGAATTCGCTCCTCGATGAGGAAGCCGAGGTCGTATCCCCGGAATGGCATCGGGATATTCTCGAGGAAAGAAAAAGAAAGATCGAAAGCGGCCAGGCGGAATTCATTTCCCTCGAGAGATTGAGGGGCAGCCGTAAATCATGAAACTCAAGGATGTCGTCGTATTAAAAGAAGCCGTCGATGACCTCAACGATAGCAAAGCTTTCTATGAGCAAAATGAGTCGGGCCTTGGCGAATACTTCTGGGATAGCCTGCTTGCCGATATTGAATCCTTGGCGATACATGCCGGCGTTCACGTAAGAGAACATGGTTTTGTATCGAATGCTTTCGAAACGGTTTCCCTACGCGGTTTACTACGAAATTGTCGATAAAACTGCTTATATAATTGCGGTTCTGCCCATGCGCCGCAATCCGGCATGGATCAAAACCAGGCTGCGAAAAAACAGCTAAAGGCGGTATTAAAATTTTAGAATTCAACATACCTTGCCAACATCTTGATTCAACAGAAAGTCAGATACCTCCGGCAAAGCCGGAGGCCTGAAAAACCGTGGACCGCTCAAAGCGGTTGTAAACCGTTGACCACCTGAAGTTGGTGACTACCCGAACAGGTTTAGCTGGTCCAGTCGGCGATCCTCTGCCTCCTGATTCCTAATATATTGGCGGATAACCTGCTCATCCCTTCCCACCGTGGAAACGAAATATCCTCCGGCCCAGAAACTTTGACCAGTAAATCCTTTCTTTTTCCCAAGAAAGCTCCTGGCGATGTGAATAGCGCTCTTCCCCTTGATGTAGCCAACCACCTGAGAAACTCCGTACTTGGGTGGAATGGA
>JARLHO010000014.1 GCA_031292215.1 Syntrophobacteraceae bacterium
TCAAATCCAAGGGGGTACCCAACGTTGCACAAAAAATGCGCCAACTAACACGCAGTGTCCGCCTGGTTTTCGACTACTTGCGGATGACGAAAAACTCCTGTGTCGCTCTCAGTCCTTGAAGGAGAACAAATCAACCGTGTGATACGAGCAGTGAAGAGTGAGCAGCGATCGGTCAAGAGCGAAGGCCGATGTTTCCTGCTTTCTTATTTTTCCCACCCACTAAAGCCCGGGCCGTGCAACCTGTGAGTTGGTTTTTCCATTCACCCATTCACCTACTCACCTATTCACTTCTATACAGCCGCAGAAGCGTTCTTTTGCCCTTCGAATAATTGATGCCGGTAAAGGCGCCAACCTGCCTTACGCGTAAGCCAAGACGGGCGGTTTGCGCGATGAAGTCGCTTTCCTGCCGGGAGTCCACCAGGGCGAGTCCCCGGGGATTTTTTCGAAGAAAACCGGCGGCGCCCTCCGCAGAAATAAGTTGGATCTTTGTACCGGCCAAAAATACCAGGCTGGGTTCGTCGTAGCCCACCGAACAAAGCCCGGCGTTTTTCCCGCCAAGTTCTACGACCGCCTCGCTTACGTTTCTGCTAAGCCAGAGCGAATCTACCCGGGGCAATATCGACTGAAGGGCCGGCGCCAGTACGAGCGCGGTGGCAACTATTGTGAGCGCGGCCGCGCGCAGGTAGCGCCGCTTAAAGAAACTAACCGAGGAAAGGGCAGCGCCCAAGAAGGCGGCAGCAGCCGTTACCACGCCCAGGGGGGCGAACCTGTGTTCCAGATACCAGGGCAGGGCAAGACAGCTTAGCCCGAGCAGCACAATTACGAGCTGGCAGGAAACATAGCCGGCAAAAACGAGCTTTGAGTCGAGCTCGGAGGATTTACCCTCTTTGGCGGCGGCCATAATGGTGTGGGCGACCAAGAGGCAAAGTGGCGGATAGAGCGGCAAGACATAGTGGGGGAGCTTGGTTGGGACCAGCTCGAAAACGGCCCACGCGGGCAGAGCCCAGGCAAGACAAAATCGTGAGGCCAAGGCCGATCGTTGCTTCCATGCCCTGAAAAGGGCCGCCCCCGCAAGCGGGGATGCGGGCCAGAGGGTAAGGGGCAAAAGGAGCAGGTAATAGCCGGGGGGGAATCCGTGGGATTCCTGGCCGGAAGCCACCTTGGAGAGAAAATCCCCGACCACCGCCTGCCGAAAGAAAGCGCCCTTGGTGGCAAGGCCAATGGCGATCAGCCACGGGCTCGCAAGAAGGGCCAAAATGGCAAGACCCCAAAACGGCCTTAGCCCTTTTAGCCATCGCGCATCCCTATCGGCTACGGTAAGGCAGCCGATGGTGAGCAGGGCGATCATCGGAGCGACCGGTCCTTTTACGAGAATCCCTGCCGCCTGTGCTATCCAGAAGATTAAAAAAGCACCCGCCCCCGGGGGCTTATCTTTTTCCTCGCGCACATAAAACCTGCTCAAGGCGAGTTGTGAGGCCACGATCGCGGCAAGCAGCACGGCGTCGGTTGTCGCTATGTGCGCCTCGACCACCAGTAGGATGGAACTCGCTAAAAGAATGGCCCCGAGAAAACCGGTCCTTTCTCCAAAGAGCCTCCTTCCGATTGCGAAAGTGAGAAGAACGGCAAAAATTGCCCCCAAAAGCGATGGAATACGGTAGGGGTAGATTTTTCGCGCTCCGACCTCGCCCAGGAGTTCAACGCTTGCCGCCTGCAGCCAATAGATGCCGATCGGCTTTTTGTTGCGGGGCGTATTCTGGAAGCTTATCCGAACGAAGTCGCGACTTTCGACCATCTGTTTGGACGCCTGGGCAAACCGGGCTTCGTCGCGGTCGAGGGGGGGAATGGTAAAAAGCCCCGGAAGATAGAACAGAAGGCAGATAAGGACAAGAAAAAGTCCTTTGGGGAAAACGCCGGTGGAGGTGGAAACCAGGGAGGGTTCCTGGTGAGGGAACTCCGGTCGATAGTTCATGCTCATCGGTAAGTAAGCCCATAGTAAAAGGGGCGGGGGGGGCGCAGGGCGTTCGAAACCCCGCCCGAATCTTCTAAAATCTTTGGCCGGCAAATCGCGCCCACTTACCCCTTGGCGAAGATTCGCCAAAAAGGGCTTGGCTCAATCACCTCCCTTTCGCAAATGAAGCGCAAGAAGGGGGCTTGGCTCAGTCGCCCCCCTTTGCAAAAGGGGGGTTGGGGGGATTTCGAGTCTGTTCGTACAGTACGGAGTAAACTCCGTCCCTATTCTTAAGAATATCGAGGTCGGAAAACCTGAGCACTGTACCCTGAATTTACGAGGATCCTGTCTCCGATCTCATCTTTTGTCCGGTCTTCAACGGTAAAGTGTCGTCCGCATTTAAAAAATCCCCCCAGCTTCCCTTTGCAAAAAAGGGAGGCGATTGAGCCAAGCCCCTCCACGCGCGTCATTGCAAAAGGAGGTAAGTGGGCGGACGTGTGCCACCCTACCAGAAACCGCACCCGGCGTGGAGTGGAGACGAGCACGCGTTTCCTGTCGACACTAGGTAAGTTTTGCCAGCGCCCTTTTTACGGCATCGAATCCCTGCTCGATTTCTGCATCGGATAGGGCATAGGAGAACCGGAGGCAATTGTCCTCGCCGAAAGCCTCGCCGGGAACCACGGCCACGTGGGCTTCCCCCATGAGATAATCGGCAAGATCAAGGGAGCCGTTTATCGCGCGCGCTCCGAATTTTTTCCCGAAATAGGCGCTGAAATTGGGAAAAACGTAAAAAGCCCCGTCGGGGGGAGCGCACGTGACGTCGGGCAGACCGGAAATGAGTTCGAGCACCCGCGCACACCTCGCCTCGAAAATTTTGGCCATCTCCATGGCAGGCGTTTGATCCCCGGAAAGCGCTTCAACGCTTGCCCACTGCGAGATGGAGGTCGCGTTGCTCGTCACCTGGCTCTGGAAGTCGGTCGCAGCCTTTATGACCGTTTTGTCTCCGACCAGGTACCCGATTCGCCATCCGGTCATGCAATAACTCTTACTGACCCCGTTTAGTATGAAGATGCGTTCGCGCAATTTTTCCTCGACCATAGCGAGGCTCACCCATTTGCGGCCGCCAAAAAGTATGCGGTAGTAAATGTCGTCACTTGCGATCAAAACGTTTTCGTGGCGCAAAAGCACCTCGGCCAGGGCTTTAAGCTCCTCTTCGCCGTAGTACTTCCCTGTGGGATTGGACGGGCTGTTTAAGATGAGAAGCCGCGTTTTGGGCGTTATGGCCCTTTCGAGGGCATCCGGGCTGAGTATGAACCCGTCTTTTTCCGAACAGCCGACAATGACCGGGACGGCGTCGGCCAGATTGATCATGTCCGGATAGCTTACCCAGTAGGGCGAGGGCACAATCACTTCGTCTCCGGGGTCTAGCAGGGTCATAAACAGATTATAGAGGGCGTGTTTTCCGCCGCAGGAAATCAAAACGTTTTCCCGAACGTAGGAAAGGCCGTAATCGGCCTTTATGGTGGAGCATACGGCGTCTTTTAGCTCGTTTATTCCGCCCACCGCCGTATAGCGGGTCATGCCTTTTTTGATGCTTTCCATCCCTGCGGTTCGAATATTTTGAGGAGTATCGAAATCGGGCTCGCCAACGCCGAAATTGATAATCGTTTCGCCGTTTCGTTTGAGTTCGTTAGCCTTGGCGTTAATCGCAAGAGTTGCTGAAGGTTTGATCCTGCCGATTCTTGAAGATAACTTCATGCGTTTCCTCCGGTGGATAGTCGACCGTTTTGCCCGTAATTGACTGTAATAAGATAGAGGCCGTACCCGGGAGCGGTAATGCCCGCTTGCCTGCGGTCACGGCTTTTTATTATGCGCTCGAAGTCCTCGGTCGTCTTCTTTCCTTTGCCCACCTCGACAATCGTGCCGGTGAGATTTCTTACCATGTGGCGCAAAAAACCGTCGGCCTCGTAGGTAAATTTTAACCTGTCGGGGCCAATTTGTTGGAGCTCGGCTCGTAGCATAGTGCGCGAGGTCGATGATACCTCGGAACCAGAGGCCATGAAGGCCGAAAAATCGTTGCGGCCACAAATCCTGCCAAGGCATTCCCGCATGGGCGAAAGCGCCAGTGTGGCGCGCACATGCCACACGTGATTGCGCAAAAGAGCCGACGAGACCGGGCGGTTTAGCACATGGTACTCGTAGATCTTGCTTATGGCCGAAAAGCGCGAATGAAAAGAGTGGTCGGCCTCCTGCGCATCCAAAACGACTATATCGTGCGGAAGAAGGCTGTTTAGTCCTTTAAGAATTTGCTCGACGGTAAGTTTTGTCCCCGTGCGAAAGTTTACAACCTGCCCTTTGGCATGAACCCCCGAATCCGTTCGTCCCGAGGCGCTTACGGCCACCCTTTGTCCAAACATTACCCCCAGGCGGGACTCGATGACTTCCTGTATGGTGAGAGAGCCTGCCTGGCGCTGCCATCCATGGTAGCCGCGGCCGTCGTATTCGAGGATAAGCTTAATGTTTCGCCCGCCCCGGTCCACGTGGCCCAAGCCATCGTTTAGGGCTGCCATGGCGCCTCTTTTAGTCCGGTGTCTTCGGGCAGCCCGCTCATGATGTTCATGTTGCACACGGCTTGGCCCGAGGCGCCCCGGGTGAGATTATCGATAGCGGAGATGACGATGCACCGCCCGGTGCGTCCGTCGACCTTCCAGCCCAGATCGCAGAAATTGCTCCCCCTCACCTGCAGGGTCACGGGAAGACTGTCTCCCCCCAGCCGGACGAAATGCTCATCCCGATAGAAAACTCGAAAAGCCTCGTCGATATCGGCCCTGGTAGTCCCGGGCTTCAAATTGGAGTAGACCGTGCTAAGAATTCCCCGCGTCATGGGGACAAGATGGGGGGTAAAGCTGATCGTAACGCTCGCTTTGGCAAGAACGCTTAGTTCCTGCTCGATCTCGGGCGTATGGCGGTGTTCGCCGACCTTGTAGGCCTTAAAGCCGTCGTTTACCTCGCAATAGAGCAAGCCCTGGGCAAGACCTCTGCCTGCCCCCGAGGCGCCCGATTTGGAATCGGCGATTATCGAGGTCGGATCGATCAGCCCGCGCGAGAGCAGCGGGGCAAGGGCCAGGATGACACTTGTCGGGTAACAGCCCGGATTTGCGACCAGGCGAGCCGCGCGGATATGTTCCCGGTACAGTTCGGGGAGGCCGTAGACCGCCTCGCCCAAAAGCTCGGGGGTCTTATGGGCCGTATACCACTCCCGGTAGACCTCGGCATCTCTTAGCCGGTAGTCCGCGCTGAGATCCACGACCTTCACGCCGCGACCCAGAAGTGCGGGAATTATTTCCATGGACGCCTGGTGCGGCATGGCCGTAAAGACCAGTTCGGCTGAGGCGGCGAGCCTGTCGGGGTCGGTGTCTTCAAATACCAGGTCGTAGTGGTGTTTAAAGGCCGGGTAGAAGTCGTCTAGCCGCACGCCTTTTTGCTGTCTTGAGGTAATCGTGGAAACCGTAACGGACGGATGGGCGCAGAGGATGCGCAACAGCTCAAAGCCTGTGTAGCCGGAAGCGCCGGCGACGGCAACCCTTATCATGAGGCTTATCCCCCCCGATAAAAATTAAGGGCGCGTGCACGCAGGTGCAGCGCCCTAATGGTGACTAGCGGCTAGTGACTGGTGAATGGTTAAAAAAAGGTTCTTTCTAATCACCAGTCACTAATCACCAAATACCGTTTTTCTAACGCTTAGAATACTGGAACCGTGCTCTGGCGCTCTTACGGCCATACTTTTTGCGTTCCTTTACTCGCGAATCGCGGGTAAGGAAGCCGGCCCGCTTCAACACTTCCCTGTACTCAGGGTTTAGTTCGAGCAACGCCTTGGAAATTCCGTGGCGAATCGCTCCGGCCTGGCCGGAAATCCCGCCCCCGAGAACATTGACCGAGATGTCGAGCTTGCCGAGGGTGCCGGTAAGGGCGAGCGGCTGAGCAATCACCATCTTGCTCGTTTCTCTGTCCAGGTATTCTTCGGAAGGTTTTTTGTTTATGACGATTCGGCCCGTTCCAGGCTGCAGCCACACCCTGGCGATGGATGTCTTCCGTTTACCTGTCGCATAAAACCGTTGTTCGGCCATGTAAAAAGCTCCTAGCTGCTATATTTCTCGATGGGCTTGAAAACCTCGGGCTGCTGGGCCTCGTGAGGATGATCGGGACCGGTGTAAACCTTGAGCTTCTTTATCAACTGACGCCCCAGGCGATTTTTGGGCAGCATTCCCCAGACCGCGAGTCGTATCATCCGCTCGGGGTGCCGCTGGTTTAGCTTGCGGGCAGTTGTTTCTTTCATTCCGCCCATGTAGCCGCTGTAGTGATAGTAGGTCTTTTTATCCCACTTGCCCCCGGTGAGCTGGATCTTGTCGGCGTTTACCACAACGACGAAGTCGCCAAGGTCCACGTGGGGAGTGAAGGTCGGGAGATGCTTGCCTCGAATGCGGACCGCGATTTGACTCGCGAGCCGACCAAGGGCCAGATTCTCGGCATCGACCACTATCCATTTGCGCTTTTGCGGTTCGAACTTGGCGCTTTCAGTTTTCATCGTTACATACTCCGACGGGGAAATTAGCTTAAGCGTCAAATGATATCGATCCGAGGCCGCCTTGTCAATAAAAAAGCGAGCCATTTTCGAGCGAGCCATCCCCTTTGGCTCCTGCGAAAATCGCCCCCCAGCGGTTGCCGACCATACCGCGCCGGGGCCTCCCGGCCGATTTCCGGCCAAAATGGTTCCCTGCGGCCGAACAAATCCCGAGAAAGGGCTACTAATAACATATTTTTCGATAATTGATAGTCCTAACCACACAAACCATACAAGCTCTCGGGTTTCCAGCGCCGCCGGATGGCGCGGGCCCTGCGGCGCCCCGGAAGAAATCCATTCCATCGATATAACCGGTGGTGATCAGGCAGGATGTGAATGGGCTGAGGCCGTAACGAATCCAATTTGCAGCCAAATTCGGGTCTCACAGGAGCGGGGCCGCCCCGTTTGGGGACGGGGTTTTGTCGAGAACCAAACTTCAGTACACACGTCGCCCCGGCAGGCTTTTAGCCGGGGTCCATGTGGTTTTTCCCAAACGAAGTTTCATACAAGCGGGGCCGCCGCCTCCGGGGATGCGGTTTGAACGAGATGAAACTTCGGTGAATAGATCACCCGGCAGGCGGTGCGGACTGCCGTCCGAGCTGCCGCGGGCGCAGCCAGTCGGGCAGGTCGGGGCTTGGCAACCCGTCTGCGGCGACGCGCCGCTCAACATCACATTGTGAATCTCCATCGGAAGAGGTGCAGCGGAATCAATGGCGCACCTTGACTCGTAGCCCAATTCTTTGCCGGTCCGGCGATCAAATTGGGTAATCGTTCACCACGAAGAACCGCCGGGGATTTTTAGCCCGACCTTTGCTCTTTCTTCGTGCTCTTCGGTACGCCAGGACAAGTCTGGCCGATCTGTCCGACTGAAAGGTGTCGGACA
>JARLHO010000015.1 GCA_031292215.1 Syntrophobacteraceae bacterium
ATCTCCAGGACGTCCTGCTTATCAAGGCTCATGCACGCATCGGTCAGCATGTTCACGCAATAGGGACACGATGTGGCAAGCACTTCCGCCCCGGTCTCCAAAGCGTCTTTTACCCTTAGCTCCCCGAACCGCTCGCCCATCGGGACTTCGGCCCAGATGCGCCCGCCCCCGCCCGCGCAACAAAGGCTCGATTCTTTCGAACGGGCCAGCTCCCGGACCTCAACGCCAGGAATCGATTCCAGAAGCCCCCTGGGGGCGTCGTAGATGTCGCTGTGTCTTCCCAGGTAGCACGGATCGTGGAAAGAGACCTTCTTGCCGTAGCCGGCGCCGGGGGTTAACTTCCCCTCGGCTACCAGACTGCTTAGGATTTCGGTATAGTGGACCACTTCCCACTCGGCCCCAAGAGGCGCGTAATCGTTTTTAAAGCTCCACAGGCAGTGAGGAGAAGTCGTTATGATCTTTTTTACCCCTTTTGCGTTGAAAAGCTCGATATTGGCCCCCGCAAGCTTTTGGAAAAGCTCCTCGTCGCCAACTTTACGCATGCTCTCGCCGCAGCAGCTCTCCTCTGCTCCAATCACCCCGAAGCTCACCCCGCCGCGCTGGAGCAGTTGCGCAACGCTTCGGGCGATCTTCATGCTGCGCGGGTCGTAGCACGAATGGCAGCATACGAAAAGAAAGTATTCCGTATCGGGTCCAAACTCCGCAATACCCAGCCCTTCCTGCCATTTCGTCCTGTTTTCGCGCGGCCCCGACCAGGGATTACCGTTTGCGTGGCAGCTCCCAAGAATCGGGCGCAACCCCGCAGGCGCCATACCACCGCCCACGATGCTCGCCCGCATCGCCCGGACATTATCGATGATCTTTACGCCTCGGGGGCAGTTGTTCTGACACATTCCGCAGGTCGAACAGGCGAAGAGCATGTTTTCGTCCTCGAACCCCTCGATCCCCATCTGTCCCAGCCGCTGCATGTACCGGATGTTAAATGCCTCGCTGGTCTCTCCGGCCACCAGCCTCCAGGGGCACAAATTGGTGCACAGACCGCACTGCATACACCAGTTGATGGTCTCCGCCCCCATCTCAACTATGTAATCCTTCATTTCAAGCAGGATGTTTTTCGGTTCCATATCTCGAATGCTCCTTGCTGTCTAAACCATAGGCGCCGTTGGCACACACCGGTTTAGAACCCCTTGTATGGGTTGGGTCCAAGGCTGTTCACTTTTTCGGCAAAATCGTCGAGCATCTTGGGAAGCAGGTTGAAATCGGTAATCGCTACCTGTTCCATCCTGACACGGTCCGATTCCAGGGCAAGCCTGTCAAGCGTTTCCTGGATCTTGGTCATGCGGGTGTTAGCCAGTTCGCTTCCCTTTATGAAATGGCACTGATAATCGTTTCCGTGCTTGCACCCAAGAAGCATTATGCCGTCGATTCCCTTGGAGAGCGCGTCGGCTATCCAGACCAGGTTCACCGACCCAAGGCAGCGCACCGATATGAACCTCATCCACGGATTATGCGAGTGGCCCAAAATCCCGGCCATGTCCAGCGCCGGATAGGCGTCGTTTTCGCACACCAGAACGAGAATCCTTGGCTTTTCGTCGTATTCGTCGGGCACGTTGATATTTTTGATCATGTTGCCTATCATGCCCACCGAATAGTTTTTAAACGAAATGATCCTCTCCGGGCACGCCCCCATGCACACCCCGCACCTGCGGCACCGCGTGGGGTTGGGCAAAGGATTGGCCTTCTCGTCCTCGTTTATCGCCCCGAAAGGACATTCTTCCGTACAGCGCTTGCACTGCGTACAGCGCTGCATGAAAAAGTCGGGGTAGCTCTGGTCGCCGGCCCTCGGATGAACGGCTTTGCCTACCGAAACCATCTCAACGCACTGGATGGCCTTTAGAGCCGCGCCCATGGCGTCGGTCCGGGCCTGCTGGTAATCCATGGGAGCACGTACGGTGCCCGAAGGGTAAATGCCGGTTCGCCGCGATTCATAGGGAAAGCAGATAAAGTGCGAATCGGGGAATCCGTATTCGAGCCCCGGTAGTTCCGGACCCTGCCGGTATTTGAGGTTTAGAAGGTTGGAGACTAAAATGGCGTCGGAGGCAACCGGAGCGGGTTGGCCGTCCTGCTGGGGCGCAGCCACCTTAAAGGGCTCACCAAGCGCGCTCGTAGGCACCATGCCAGTTGCCAGCACCACCAGATCCACGCTCTCAGACATTACC
Source organism: Syntrophobacteraceae bacterium (assembly GCA_031292215.1). Lineage (GTDB taxonomy): Bacteria > Desulfobacterota > Syntrophobacteria > Syntrophobacterales > Syntrophobacteraceae > SbD1. The sequence continues at coordinate 2,220 of JARLHO010000015.1, forward strand.
GCAGAGCGGGTGAGAACATCGTCTGAGGTCACCACAAGCGCCCCCGAACCATCGTCTTCGATTCCGGTAACGCTGCCCCGCACAAAAACCACGCCGTCTTTTTGCAACTGCTTGTAGAGCAGTTCATAATTTCCGGTCGACCGTATGTCTTTATAGAATATATAGACCGGAGTCTCGGGGTTGGCTTCCTTGAAATACCGGGCTTGCTTTAGCGATTCCACACAGCACGCCGACGAGCAATAGGGCAGATGTTGCGGATCCCGTGAGCCGGCGCAAAGAACGAAGGCCACACTTCCAACCGGCTGCCCGTTCGATGGCCTCTTTACATCTCTGCGGGTAAACATCGCCTCAAGATCTCGGGCAGTGATGATGTCCGGGGTCGACCCGTACGAAAGGCTTGTAAGCTTGGTAGCATCGTAGGGAACAGATCCGGTGGCAAGGATTATGGCGCCCACCCGCTCGCTACGCGTCGCTCCATTTTGACTGATTTCCACATCGAACATGCAGGGCGCCCCGGCAACCGAACCCACCATGGCGCCCGTATAGACTGTGACTTTGGGCTCGCCAAAAACCTCGGCGCTCATCTGTTCGAGGTTAAAATCCTGGAGGCTTTCATACGGCGGCTCGCACGGCGGAAGTCGATAGACATCCTTTAGATAGCCCCCGAGCTTTTCTTCCCTTTCGACCAGGACCGTTTCATAACCGGCCTTTGCGGCTTCAAGAGCTGCGGTCATTCCGGTTAGCCCCCCGCCCACCACCAGGATCTTTCTGCTCAAATCTTCCGCTATAAATGGCTCCAGAGGCTGGGATTCACCGACCTTTACAAGGCCCATCCGTAGAGCGTCTTCTGCCATCATCAGGGTATCTTCTTCCCCCGCCGGCTGGCACCACGCAACCTGTTCGCGAAGGTTTACCCGCTCGACCACCTTATCGGGCGAAAAATCGAACACATCGGTCATAACCCGAGGCGAGCAGGCAGCGATCACGATGCTGTTCACCCCCTCTGTGTCGATATCCGCTTTTATGGTCGCAAGGCCAACCGATCCGCACAGAAAGGGATCCGTTCGGCAAACGCCCGCCTTGTATTCACCGGCCACCGCCGAGAGCGCCTCCAGGTCGATACTCGCACCGATCCCGCAGCCGGAACATATATAAACCCCGATTTTTTTTTCCATCCCCTACCTCCTGCACGCCTGGATAGCCTTAAGAACGGCTGCGGTCGCGTCCTGTACGGTGGTTGAAACATCGGCCGGCCGTCTACTGCAGCCCGCACCGATAATGCCCGGAGTTTGGCCGTTTGCGAGAACGAAACCATATTCGTCGTAAGACACCCCGGAAGCCGGGATCTTTTGCCCGGCTGTCGTTGGAACCATGCCGGCGGCAAGCACCACCAGGTCGAACTCCTCCCTGAGAATCCTACCCGTCTCCTGGTCTTCGACCTGTACGGTAACCATGCCGTTTTCCGGGTTCTCGGCGATTTCGCCCGGTTTTCCCTTAACCAGCCGCACTCGCTTATCCTGACGCACTTTTTCGAAAAAGTTTTCCTGTCTGCCAAGGGCGCGGATATCTATGTAGAATATGGACACATCGGCCTCGGGCTCCTGGTCGAGCACATAAGTGGCCTGCTTTAGCGAAGCAAGGCAGCAGACGCTCGAACAATATGCCAAATTGTTCTCATCCCTTGACCCCGCGCACTGGACGAAAGCAACCTTTTTTACCGCTTTCCCGTCGGAGGGCCTGGATATCACACCCTTAAACGGGCCGTTGGCCGAAGCCAGCCTCTCCATTAAAGCGTTTGAAACCACGTTGCGGTACTTGCCCGCCCCGTAGTAGGAAATAGCCGAAGTATCAAAAGGCGTCCACCCGGTGGCCCATATTATGGCCCCCGCCTTTACCTCCTCAATCTTTTCGGCCATATCCGTCTCAATGGCCCCATACTCGCAAGCAGCCTCTATCGCCTTGGCCTCGGGAGTCCCGATAACCTCAGGCGCTATCACGTAGCGCATCGGATAGGCGAATTCGTGGGGCAGATAGGCCGCCTTCACGGTGCTAAGACCGCCGTTTAAGGGGTGGGGGATAAATGTCGTCGCGGCCTCCTGGCATTTTCCGCAGCCGGTGCATTTTTCATTTACATACCGCGGATTTACCCGAACAGCCACGGTGAAATTACCCGCTTCACCCTCGATTTTTCCCACCTCGGACATGGTCATGACCCGAATGAGAGGATTGCTTCGTATGCGGCGAAAATTAATCTCGAGTCCGCACTGCGGCGGGCAGAGCTTGGGGAAATACTTGTTCATGCGGGCCACGCGACCGCCAAGAGAGGGTTCCCGCTCTACCAGGATCACTGAAAAGCCGGCTTCGGCCGCTTCCACAGCAGCACTTAGCCCGGCTATACCGCCGCCGGCCACAAGAATTGTCCGGGCGCTATCTTTAGCATCAGCCATACCACTCCTCCGTAACTTTTGATTGTGCCGAAAAGCCCATTTTGGGAATTTTTGATTCGCAAAGAAGCGGGGCGCTGACCAACCCCAGCCGGAACCGGCGCTGCCTTCGGCGGTTGTTTTGTAAACCGGAACACTGCACACTAACCTTGAACCGAAGTTTTTTCAATGGGAAAAGCTATATTGCAGCTACTTTCAAAAAAAAAGAGGAGACGCACTTTTCAGTGCATCTCCTTTTGTTCCTCAAGGCTTAAATGAGTCTACTTACCCGTTGCAGCCCCGTGCAGCTTGATCTCGACCTTTTCATCCAGGCCGGCGTAGTATTCGCGAAGAATTTCGAGCACCTCTTCGCGGCCGAAGTGATCCGGAATCGTCGTGCCTTCGGAAAGGCCCTTGCGAAGAGCCGTGCCGCTCAAAAGAACGCGGTCGGCCTTGCCGTGCGGGCAGGTCCTAAGGGATGCCATGCCGTCGCACTTATGGCAGTAAAACGTCCAGTCGATCTTTAGCGGCGTGCACAGAAGCCCTTTTCCGCCTTCGAGCTTGGGGATCTTGTCGAAAATGGTCTGAGCTTCGAACATCCCGTAGAAATCGCCAACGCCGGCATGGTCGCGGCCGATGATCATGCGCGAACATCCGTAGTTCTGACGGAAAGTGGCATGCAGAAGTGCTTCGCGGGGACCGGCATAGCGCATATCAAGCGGATAGCCGCCCTGGAGAACCTTGTCTTCGACAAAATAGTTCTTTACCAAAGCGTCGATGCACTTTACGCGAACATCGGCCGGAATATCGCCAGGCTTTAGATTTCCAACCAGCGAGTGGATGAACACGCCGTCGCACACTTCGACTGCGATCTTGCAAAGATATTCGTGGGAGCGGTGCATGGGGTTACGAAGCTGCAAAGCGGCAATTTCCTTCCAGCCTCTTTCCTCGAAAATCCTGCGCGATTCGGCAGGCCTCATGTAGACGCCGGCATACTTTTCCGGATATTCGGCCTCGCTTAGCACCTTCACCGGGCCGGCCAGGCTGAATGCCTTTTGCTCCATAACCATCTTTACGCCCGGATGATCGTCTTTGGCAATCTTCCAAAACTCGTCAGCCGTCTTGGTGCCTTCACCCATATAGACTTTTTCACACTCAAACTTCTTGTCGGCCTCGGTCATCTCGAACTTTTCGGTGACCTTCATGGTGGCCATAAACTCCTGGCGCTCCGGGTCGAAAAGAGCAATCTCCTCACCCACGGCAATTGCCCCAGCCTCTTCCTTGGAAGCCGAAAGGGTTACCGGAATGGGCCAAAAGGTGCCGTCAGCCATGAGGAACTTTTCGCAAACACCTTTCCAGTCGGCCTTGGTCATAAAACCGGTCAGCGGGCTAAAGCCGCCGATGCCCATCATGATAAGGTCGCCCTTTTCACGGGGAGAAACGTCTATTTTCTTTAGACCTTGCGCCTTTTTTAGTTCAGCTTGAAGCTCTGCACCTTCGAGCAAACAACAGGTCAAACCTTTTCCACCATGAGGGGGGAGTAGTTGTGACATTAGTCTCATTCTCCTTAATTTGCTAAATGTGTTCGTTTACTTACCGCAGCATGGGAAAACCCCACGCCAACATGCCTGAAGTCTCCGTGAAAATAACCAAATTCTATTGAAAATTCAACGTACTGGATAAAAAAATACCTCCAGGCGCAGTACACCGGGAGGCTACACTATTCTGGCTTAACCATTCCACCATTGACCCGGGAGCGAAAAATCGACAGCGGCAATGCTCCCACTGCTGATTGGCCTATCCAGGGTTCTTACACCGAGTCTACGATGCAAATTGTCGTCCTTCTCATCGGTTTCGAAGCAGCGGGGGCACACAAATGTTACCCCGTAGCGTGCTTTCTAGCATGGAGCTTTTGACGGTGCAAGAAAAATTTGTGCCCGGCGTCACAAATCGGATCCACAGCACTTCGCATGCCCCAAACCAAGTCGTATCTCTACCCGAAAGCGCCTAAGCGTTCACCACGAATCGCCATCTTGTTCTTCGTGGGAAACGATTACAAAAGCTCGGGCGAACTCTTTGGCCCGGTTGCAAATTAGCCCCGCCGAACTTAGTTTATTGTCCTAGCGTTCAATCGTTTACAACCGGATCGGAGGTATGGACAAAATGCTGATCGATCTTCAACATTTGAGCAAAGAAGATAAAGATGCTTTAAAAGACAGACTGCTGATGGTAGCCAAAAGCTACGAACCGTGGGCGGACTGGATGTACCTTGGCGGGGCGGGAGACCCTGGAGTGGACAATTTCCCCCTCGATCTGTTTTCCGAAGAAGTGGAGAGCATAACCATCACCGGCGTAAAAGCCGAAGAGCCCCGGGCAGTCAACTAGGCTGCAAACGCTCGAATTTACACTATCCAACTGAGCGAGCATTGGGCTCGCCCGGTTATTTTTGCGAACCGGCACTACGGTGGGCACGAAATCGTGCCCACCGTAGTGTTTCCCGATAAACACTAATTAGCCGCTGTCTGATCCTTTTTGAACTCATCTTTTAAGATCAGTGTCTCTTCGAGCATCAACATATATTTCAAATACTTAAAGCCAAACTTCATAAGCGCGATGTCATCGCCTTTAATCATTTCGACTATGTCTTCGTCCAGGTCGAACAACTTGAGAAATCCGCTTTGGAAAACAAATTTTCTAAACTTATCAATATCGTAGCTCGCCATGTACATAAGCGATTGCTTATTTTCGTCTAGTTTGGCCTTGCCGGGATTATCACGCCTCAGTTGAATTTCCTGCCACTCCCGGTTCATCTCGTCGTAGATATCCACACCCTGTGCAACCCGCCACTCCTCGATGCTAATCTCCTCGCCCTGGTCATACCCCTGGCAGGTAGGCTGCCTGATGAAAAAATAGAAGTCCACAGGCGCCGGACCATTTACCGTGTCCCGCATCATGAGCCCCTTGCCCACCGGGTAATATCTGCAGTTTGCCGGCCGATCCTCGTAAATACCGCACCCTTCTGGCGTCGAAAAACAGCATTTGCCCGCTTCATCATCGTTCATGGTAAGAACAGCAAAAGGATGCGACGATTGCTCGTCAATATGAGTATAAGTATATTTATCCAGAAACTCACTGGAGGAAATCCCGAGCCTTTTCTTAATCCTTATAATGTCGTAAGGCGTAAGAAGCATGTCCGTGTGTTGGCAGCATTTATTGAAACAAGCGATATCTTTATTGCATTTGAACGTAAATTTCGAATCCAGTGTGCGCTCGACGGCTTCCACATACTCTGTACTGGGTAACATCGATCGATCCTTTCTGTGCATTTAAAAAATACAGCATTGGGCGATTCCGGTCAGAACGGATGCAGAGCCGCCCGCGCGTCCCAAAGGCCCGGCCGCCCCTTAAGGCGCCGGAACACGGATGGTTCTGCCGGTTGAATAGCCGATTCTAACCGCTCCCCAAAGAAATGGCCATACCCGCGAGTACGAAAACACCGATTTTTTTCGGGCCGAGGCGCTACAGATGGCGGCAAACCGCTCAGGAAAGGTTAGGGTTTCTGGCCTTCATGAGCTTTTCCATCTCTTTATCCTTGATCTTGATATTGCCTTCGGAAAACAGACTGAACTCGACCCACCTATAGGCAAAATTGAGCAGTTCCTCTTCATCTTTTCTCATCGCTTCGATCGTTTGCACATCGACATCATATATATCGAAAAACCTGCTGCTGAAAATGAATCGTTTAAAAGCATCAAGATCATAACAGGTATTATAAACCAGCTTGGTCATCCCCGGATCAATCTTGTTTCCATTCTGGAAATAATCATGGAGGGTGATTTTCTTATAGGCGTCGTTCATAAGATCGAATTTAGAGAGATCCTGGTCCTTTTTCCACTGCCTGACCGTTGATGTTTTCTTCCCTCTAAACCCGTGGCAAGCAAGCTTTTCCTCAATAAGGAACTCCTGTTCCTCGGCGGAAACAGGAAATACGGGATACATCCGGCAAGACCAGGGCCTGTCCTGATAGATTGAGCAACCCTGGGCGCCTACGAACGGGCAGGTTTTATCCTTGTCTTCTTTCATCTTGAGCACAACAAGGGGTATTCCATCGTCGCCCACAAGCGCAATCGTAAATTTATCCAGAAACTCGTCGGAAGGAAGCCATAAGCTTCTTCTCATTCTCATGACGTCATAGGGCGTGAGGAAAATATTTATGTCACGGCAGCATGTGTTAAAGCACGGAAGCGTACTATCACATGAGAATGTAAATTCTTCATCCAATGTAAACAGGAATTTTTTGTCAGTTTGCTCGCTCATCTAATACTCTCCAAAACAACCCGTGTTATTTACAACCCTTAAATAAAAGTATTGGGGGCGGTCTATTCGACCGGCCCCCGTCATACACTTACAAAAACACAATCAACACTAAACGATGGAAACCATCGGACGCGTCAAAATGGTCCATTCATTCTTCGCTTCGTCGAACTTAACGTTGACGAAGTGTCTCTGGGTTTCGTCGAGCTTCAGGTAGTCGAACTTGTAGTAATATCCAGGCCACCTGGACTCTTTACGCGCAAGTCTCGACCTGGAGCAGGCCTCGCCTACATAGTACCTGTGAACCGACTCCCAAGCTCTCATCAGCTCATGCGAATCCTTGGCTGCAAGCTTCTCGATATCTTCGCCGAGCAGGCCAAGCTTCCACAGACCGGTTTCGAGCAGTTTGTCGGAGGTTCCGTACAGGGTCTCCCAGCCACCAGCATACTCACCCATGATCTTCTGGAGTCTGAACAGGAAGTTATGGGGAGAAATGTAGTTCGGGTTGACATCTGGCGTGGTCGTGAAGTCCTTGTTGGTATCGTACATCACGAAAGGCTTGAAAATCGTTTCCTTGTACTTGGCGATGGTCGCATCCGAAATTGCCGGTGCGTAAGCCTTTTCGTCATTTACAAACTTTATAACGGACTTTCCGGCGATTCTTCCCTGAACGTGGGAGCCGCTCGAAAACTTGTGAGCGCAGGCGCCAACACCGCAACCAGCCGTGAAAAGGCCCTTAACGGTCGTCATCAGGTTGTACTGTGCGGGGAAGTCATTTTTAAATTCCGCAGGCATAACGTCTGCGGGACCGCAAACCCAGGAACCGCAGGAGCAGGCATGCGAACCGATGAAAACCGAGTCGGAAAGCTGAAGTTCCATGGGCTTTTCGAGCGGATCGATATTGTGAGCGGCCCAGTTGGTGGCGCCGGCGATCGTCATGTCGAGGAAATCTTCCCAGGCTTCACTTTCGTAGTTCTTGATCGCCTTCTTCAGTTCCTTCGGATCGCTGATTTCCTTCTTGAGCCTCTCCACGACCTTTTGTGTGTGCATGATGAAAGGAAGCTTTCCTTCCCTCTGGCACAGAATCATCTCGTAGTTTCTGATGGGGGTCGGGCAGGGCTTTGCGTTGGAATAAGGCGCCCATTTGGCAAGCTCATCGGGGTAGGCGCCGATGTAGGACTCGCCCAGACCGTTAGTCGCCGGGGTCTTAAAGAGCAGGAAGAACGTTCCAACAGGACCGTAGGAATCCTTAAAACGCGGAGGAACAAAGGTGTTGTCCATCTGGGTCAGCTCGCCGCCCGCCTGCAAAACGAGGGCATATACCGAGCCGCTGACAAACGGAGGCATCCAGGAACGGCCGAATGCTTCACCCTGGGATCTGGGCCTGAAAACGTGAACCGCGCCACCCATAAGAGCCAGGGTAACTTTGGCCTTGAAGACGTAGAACTTGTCTTCTCTTACGCTAAAGCCAACGGCGCCGGCGATCCGGTTGGGATCTTTGTCGTCTTTTACCAGGTGCGTGATCATGATCCTTTCCATGAGCTGGCCCTTATCGCCCATGGAAGCCAAAGCGGACTTTGCGGCCTCGGCCACAAGGATCTTGTAGGATTCACCGGCGATCATGACCTGCCATTCGCCGGACTTTACATAATTTCCCTTCTCATCCTTCCAAATGGGCAGACCCCATTTGTCAAAATGCTTTACCGAGGAGTCGACGTGTCTTGCGACATCATAGACGAGGTCCTGGCGAGCCAAACCGCACTGGTCGTTGGTTACGTACTCGGCAAATCTTTCCGGTAAGCGGGGATTCTGGGTAACTTTGCCGTCCAACCCCATGTAGGTATTGATGGCCGAAAGACCCATGGCGACAGGACCGCTTCGATCGATTGCAGCCTTATCAACCAGGGTAACCTTCAAGCCCAGCGGCTTTGCCCAATAGGCGGCTTCCACCGCCGCGCCGCAGCCGGACATACCACCACCAAGGATCAACACGTCAGTTTCGACAACCTCTGTAGCGAAATCTCTCATTTTTATGTCTCCTTATTTCTTGATTGTCAGGAGTTCCGTAGCGCCCATGATGCTGGGTTCACCGAGGAGGAATTCATTATTCAGATCCGCAGGATTTGCATCGGCGAAACCTTCAAAGGGCTTAATGGAACCCTCTGGCGTGGTCCTGGTGGCATACTTGAATCTTTTGATCCTTCCATCACGGAACTTGATCGTCCACATGATGTCCTGGCTGCCTCGAAGCGGGGTGGAAGCAGCGCCAAGGGGCATGAAGTCGGCATAGCCTCTAACGTCCATGGCCTGCTGGGGGCAGATCTTTACGCAGCAGTAGCATTCCCAGCAGTAATTGGGCTCCTGATTGTAGCCCTTCATCTTGTCTTTATCCAGCGCCATAAGGTCGTTGGGGCATATATACATGCAAGCGGTCTTATCCTGCCCCTTGCAGCCGTCACACTTCTCGGTCATTACGTAACTTGGCATGATTTACCTCCTAAAGGTTAGTCGAATGAACTGCTTGACCAACAAAATACCCGGTAGAACGCGAATTCCCACACCTCCTTCCTCAGTTGCCTGCCGATGGGGGTGGGCAAACAACCTCGCCATCTTCACTGTTACCACGGACAGCCAATAATCCTGATTGGAGATTTATATTGAAGATTGTTTAGCTGAGGGGCATTTCGTGACCTCGTGCGGCTAATGTGCAGTTTCCCGAAGATCAGATACAGCTCGAATTTACCCATCCCTGTCGCACCGGAGGGACTCGCAAGGCGTCTGCTCCGGGTTTTAGATCCGATGAAACTGCCTGCCGGCCAAAAGGGTTTGTGCAAAGTGTTACACGCGCTTAAATATCGGAAGACGCTGGCTCTGTCAAGAAAATTTTGAGATACTCACCTTCACCCCCCGTTGCCGGGGGACCGTATTTATCAGGCCCGCTAAGCCTTTTCCTTAGCCGCTGCCTCTTACTCGGGTTTTGCCCGCGCCCGCGCTCAGGAGATGAGAAATCAGGAGAACTTTTCCATGAAAGGATTTTGGAATTCCGCGATCGGCCAAAGGACCAGCGTTATCGCCGCGATATCGATCGCGTTGCTCGCCTTTGGCGTCGCAGGCTACATGCTCCTCGAGCATTTCACGTTCCTCGAAGCCCTCTACATGACCGTTATCACCCTTTCCACCGTCGGCTTTACCGAGGTGCGCCCCCTTGACTCCATCGGGCGCATATTCACAATGGTTCTCATTTTAATGGGCGCGGGATTCATCGCCTTTTCCCTTGCCTATTTCAGCCAGATCGTACTCGATGGAGACGTTCTGGAAGCCTACCGGAGGCGTAAATTGACCAAAAAGCTGGCTCAGATGGAAAACCACTACATTATATGCGGCTGCGGACAGATGGGGCAGATCATCGCCGACCGGCTCCTGGAGCACAAAGTTTCGGTCGTGATCGTGGAATCCGACGAATCGGTGCTCGTGCGCCTGCGGGAAAAGGGGCTGGTCTTTCTTAACGGGGACGCAACCGATGAGGAAAACCTGGTTACAGCAGGGATCGATCGCGCCAAGGGGCTGGTGGCGGTAGTCTCCAAGGATTCGGAAAACGTGTTCATCGTGCTGACCGCTCGCGACCTTAATAAGAAGCTCCATATATTCGCGCGCGCCGGTTCTCCCGGAACGGACAAAAGGCTGCTAAAAGCCGGCGCCGACCGGGTAGTCTCCCCGTACGTCATCGGGGCCGCCAAGATAGCTCACAATATCCTTCGGCCGACTGTCACCGATTTTCTCGACCTTGCCCTTTCCGGAGAGGGTATGCATCTTAGCCTGGAGGAGATGCGCCTCCCCGAAGAGTCAAGGCTTATCGGCATGGAACTCAGGGCCTCGGGCATCCGCGACAACTTCAACCTCATTATTGTCGCCATAAAGCGCGCCGATGGGACGATGGTGTTTAACCCGGCGCCCGGCGAGAAGTTTCAGCCCTCAGATACCCTGGTGGCGATCGGCTCGGTTGAAAACCTCTCACGGTTTGGTAGAGATTGCACCAACTGCTACGCGACCTTGCGCCCGGGAAGCGAGTAGGGACTCCCCGCCCAGCTTGGCCCAATCGCCCCCCTTTTTTTCCAAAGGGGGTTGGGGGGATTTCAGTTCCAAAAGAGCCGGGAGGCGCCCTCGGTTAATTTGACAAAACCGAGCGCCTCCTCGTATACTGGTAATGTTTTCTAACACTTGTACAGGCGCCCGGAGGCTGGAGCCCCCGCCCCCTTGGGATGGCGACTTCCAGGACCCGGCCCACCTCAACGCATTCTACTCCGGAGGAAATTCGCTTATGAGCTACGAAAACATTCTTTTTCAAATTCAAGACGGCGTGGGGGTCCTGACGTTTAACAGGCCAAATGTTATGAACGCCCTCAACCCGGCCACCCTGGAGGAAATCGGCGATGCGGTCGAGCGCGCGGCCGAAGACCAAAACGTTCGCGTGGTCGTGCTGACTGGCGCGGGCGACAAGGCCTTTGTTGCGGGCGCCGACATAAACGAGTTTGTAAAGTTGACCCCGCTTGGCGCGCGCTTTCTAGCCGAAAGGGGACAGGGGGTCCTCTTTGCCATCGAGGGGCTTCAAAAACCGGTCATAGCCTGCGTTAACGGCTTTGCGCTCGGGGGGGGGTGCGAAATCGCGATGGCCTGCGATTTTATCTATGCCAGCGACCGGGCGCGGTTTGGCCAGCCGGAAATAAATCTTGGGATCATTCCGGGTTTTGGGGGAACGCAGAGGCTCTCGCGCCTGATCGGCCGCGCCAAGACCAAGGAACTGTGCATGAGCGGGGAGATGATCGACGCCCGGCAGGCCAAAGAGCTGGGGCTTGTGGCCAAAGTGTTTCCTTCCGAGCACCTCTTCGAGGAAACGATGAAGACCGCGCGGGCGCTTTCCTTAAAATCCGAGGCCGCTCTGGCGTCGATAAAGAAAGTAGTGAACTGCGGGGCCGACATTGACCTGCGAAGCGGTTGCGCTCTTGAGGCCGAAGCCTTCGGAGTTTGCTTTGGAGGCATGGACATGCGGGAAGGGGTTTCGGCCTTTCTGGAAAAACGAAAGCCTGTGTTCAAAGGCGCCATGACGAGATAAATTCGCCCAGAGGGAGAGTAAGACCATGAATTTCGAGTTGACCGAAGAGCAGAAGATGATCCGGGACATGGCCCGAAAGTTCGCCGAACGGGAAATCAAGCCCGTTGCCGCCGAACTCGACCGCGAGCACAAACACCCGGCCGAAATTTGTAAAAAGATGGGCGAACTTGGCCTGATGGGTGTCGCAATCTCCGACGCCTACGGCGGGGCGGGAATGGACTACGTCTGCTATGCCCTTTCGCTCATTGAAATCTCGAAGGCCTGCGCTTCCTGCGGGGTCATCATGAGCGTTTGCAACAGCCTCTACGGTTTCCCGGTGTATGCGTACGGCACCGAGGAGCAAAAGCTAAAGTACCTGCGGCCCGTAGCCAGCGGCGAGTCCCTGGGATGCTACGGCCTAACCGAGGCGGGGGCAGGATCGGACCCGGCAAAAATGCTCACAACCGCAGTCCTTAAGGGCGATGAATGGATCATAAACGGAACCAAGCGCTTTATCACCAACGGTAACGTTGCGAGGTACTGCGTCCTGGCCGCTGTCACCGACAGGGCGGCCGGCTACAAGGGCATTAGCTCCTTTATCGTGGATTTTGAAAACACCCCCGGTTTCCATGTCGGAAAAGTCGAAGAAAAGCTCGGAATAAACGCTTCGGGGACCGCGGAACTCGTTTTCGAAGACGCCCGCATCCCGGCGGAAAACCTGCTCGGAAAACCCGGCGAGGGCTTTAAACAGATGCTTACCACCCTCGATGGCGGGCGAATCGGGATCGCCTCCCAGGCCATCGGCATCGGCCGGGCGGCCCTGGAAGAAGCCGTTGACTACAGCAAGACCCGAGAGCAATTCAACCAGCCCATCTCGAGCTTTCAAGCCATCCAGTGGAAGCTCGCCGATATGGCCACCCAGCTCGACGCCTCGGAACTTTTGGTCCTTCGAGCCGCATGGCTTGAGAGCAACAAGAAGCCCTACGAGAAAGAAGCTGCCATGGCGAAGCTTCTTGCCTCCGACACCGCGATGTGGGCAACCGTTGAGGGAGTCCAGATTCTGGGCGGCTACGGGTACTGCAAGGAATACCCGATGGAGCGGCACATGCGGGATGCAAAAATCACCCAGATCTACGAAGGCACCAATGAGATCATGCGCCTTGTGATCGCGCGAAACGTTCTAAAAAACAGATAGACTTCCACTATCGGAAGAGGCGGGAAGACACCCGGGTCCGTTCTTTGTTGCAGGCTCCGGTGTCGGCCCGCTTCCTCCATGCGCCAGTAGAAACAACTCAAACAACTGCCGGATGTTTGCCGGCACCGGACTTAGCCGCAACCTTTACCTTCGGGCCCTGTACGGAGGAAAAAGAAAAACCCTGATGTCGCAAAGCTTTCAGGGTCGTTACTGGACCGTTTTTTTGGATTCCCTTTGAATGGAGATGAAGGCTATCAAATAGCACCTATACTGTATTGCATATTACTATATTTATATCTCCACCTCTTCCAATATACCCTCATAAATACCCCGACTTTCGCCACTCGGAGGCGAAAGAGAACATACCCCAAAAAAGGAGCTAATCCTGCTATTGCTAATCGGGTTAAACGTCCCATGCAGGGGAGCAGCCAGTGTGCACGGGCAAAAAAAAGGCCCGGTTGAACCGGACCGGATGCTGCCAAATTGAATAAGGCCTCAAAATCAGTCTTTTCCCATTACCCGGCGTTTGATTGCGACGCTACTGCCGTTTTCTTGGCAGTAGCCGCAGTTTTCTTCTTCGGCACAAGGGTTGGAAGTACCACCAACGGCAAAATGGCCGGTTCAAAACCGCACCGGGCGGTGAGGGCATAAACGTGCTCTCTCAGGAAAGGATACAGGATCGCGGGAGCATTGTTCTTGGCCCAATGATCGATATTTTGCGAATCAAATTTCTCATCGTCCACGCTGAAAAAGCCTACGATACGGACTCGAATTGAGTACGGAGTCTCTGTTATATCGTCCATTCCTGCTTCCGCAGTGGTCAGCACATGAATACTCTTGTTCTTGGCATCGTACTCGCCGTGCTCTGCGCTGATTGAAAATTGTGCTGAAGCCACCCCCACAGTCTGGACAGGGCGCTGCTTCGACTTAATGAACAACTCGACAACTTTTACCTCTTTGAGCTGGATATCATGGAGACTTTGGAATATCTTCTTGGGCATCGCATTCTCACGCAGCAACGCTGTATGTATAGTCATCAGCTCCGGTTAAATCACCCTGTGACGCCCTGCAATCCTCGATATTAGCTGGAATGGATAGCGTATGGGCACCAAAGTCGAAACTGCCAGCCCACAGCAGCTCGGAGCCGCCACGGTTTACGACCTCAACGCATTCCCATGATCTGTCGGAAGCAGCGGAATCAAAGGGATCGTCCCATGTTGGTATCTCCACCGCAACGTGCAGCAAACCGGTTTCCAAGGCTCCTGCTTCCAAAAGAACGGCCCCGAATCCGCCAATCTCGCGATTGCGGATTTCACACCGAAGCTCATCCTTATCCATCTCTCGCAATTCTGCAAAAACCTCTTTGACGGCCTGTCGGAGCGTTTCTTCCCAGGAGTTCATCACTTCACCTCAACAACATCTATGCACTGCGAATCCCGTGCAACGTAACAAAACGGCGGCCCCAGACTCTTCATGGGGTAATTACAATAATCTTCTCTTGGAGGTGGAACCCTCAATTGAATCACTTTAAACTTGATTTGGACCTTACTTTCCAGTCTATCGAGGAAAATATCGTGCAGTTTAACCTTTTCCTTTAATTCCTCCAGGGTCAATTCCTCTGCCAGAGCATCCAATTCCTCGATTGTCTCAAATTGGTTCATGTCGAAAAAATGACGTTTATCAATGGCCATGAGAACGGATACAATCGCACATCGATTGTCGCGATCTTTACGATAAAGGCCTCGGTCAGATTGAGTTCTCCACCAACCCGTAGCCAATGCATCCGAGTGGCGACCTTTTCTCCAAAAATATGCTCCACTCAAATAACGCCCAGTACTCGGGAGCCGAAACCCTTTACGGGCTATCGAGCCAGCTCGCGAAACACTCGTACCATGTACACCTTCCAATTTTAACATTTTAATCACGGCCTTCGGGAAACGCTCGTATAGTTGAAAGATCGAACGATTTCCGTTGATAGCCCGATTCGTTCTGAGAGTCAATAAAAACAAGAAGAGGCTATTTTTTTGGATTGCGCAACCCTCGCCCCTCCGAAGATATCACAGCACGACTCCTGCGGACCAAAAGGTAACAGCAGCGGCAAATAGAAACGGCAACGAGAAGCGGCAATACAAGCGGCAACAATAAACGAGAAAACGGTCTATTGATCCAATCTTCAAAATCATTTCGGATTTTAAATTAAAAGCCCTGCTCACTACTGGGCCGATTTGCGGTTTAATGCGCCCCCCTACTGCCTCGAAGCGTTAATTCCCTCGATCTCGCGCTCCTTGGAGCGCCTTTCCGTCACCGCGCGCATCGACACGCAATGAGCGCAGAGGACATGCTGCTGCACTCACTTGGATGTTGTTGAATGCTTTGTGCGACTGGATTCATAGGCATCTTGCACAATGGAGGGGTAGTACTTATTAGGACCCGCCAGGATTGACGAAAATCCGATGGAGATGAAGGGGTTCGAACCCTCGACCTCAGACTTGCGAAGCCTGCGCTCTCCCAGCTGAGCTACATCCCCTGAGGTTTCGAAACATACCTTTTTATGAATGCGGTGTCAAGAAATCAGCGCCCGAATGCACGGTTGATTTGTTCTCCTTCAAGGACTGAGAGCGACACAGGAGTTTTTCGTCATCCGCAAGTAGTCGAAAACCAGGCGGACACTGCGTGTTAGTTGGCGCATTTTTTGTGCAACGTTGGGTACCCCCTTGGATTTGA